>NZ_CP104965.1:0-343000 GCF_025452235.1 Devosia neptuniae | reverse complement strand
ATCATCGCTTTGAGCAGTCTTGCCATAGGTCCCGTCGCCCTTGTCCGCGGCGCTTGTATCAGCTTTGCCCGACCGCTGCGAAGGCCTTCGCGAGGACGTCATCGAGGCGGCTGGTGGTGCGGAAGGCGACGACGGCTCCCGGGGCCACCCATTTGTGATCGCTGATTTCGTCGGAGGCAAAGAAGGCGCCGGAAAAATCGGTGCTGGCGAAGACGGCGAGCCGGAAGGTCTCGCCCTGACCCAGCAATTGCACCATGACCGGCTTGAGATTGCGCACGGCAAGCCCCACTTCCTCGCGGATTTCCCGTGTCGCGCATTGCTCGATGGTTTCGTCCGCCTCAATGCGGCCGCCGGGCAGGGTCCACAAATGCTGGTAGGGCGCATAGGCGCGCTTGATCAGCAGCACCTTGCCATCGCGGATCAGGGCAACACTGGCGGCGTTCGGGGTCTCGGTCACTGATGGGTCCATTTGCGATTCGCGTTTCCACAGACTACCTCTTTGGCGACCGATTCCGGAGGCCCCTCACATGTGCGGACGCTATGCATCGACCTTGCCGCCCGAACAGATGGCGGAGCTGTTCAAACTGCTCAACAACGTCGAGTCGGTGCCGCGCTATAATATTGCCCCGACGCAGCCGGTGATTGCCATCTGGGAGGAGTCCGGCCGGCGCGAGGGACACTTTGCGCGTTGGGGGCTGGTGCCGCGCTGGGTGAAGGATCCGCGCGAATTTCCGCTGCTGATCAATGCCCGGGTCGAGACCATGGCGGAAAAGCCGGCCTTTCGCGACGCGCTCAAGCATGGCCGCTGCATCATTCCGGCCAGCGGCTATTACGAATGGCACACCAACCCCGATAAATCCAAGCAACCCTATTACATCACCCTGGCCGATGACCGGCCGATAGCGCTGGCGGGACTCTATGCCACCTGGGTAGGGCCCGAGGGCGAGGAAATCGACAGCGTCGCCACCATCACCGTGCCGGCCAATGGACAGCTTTCCGCGGTGCATGACCGTATGCCGGCTATTCTTGAAGGCGATGCGATCGAGCAATGGCTCGATGTGCGGGGCGTTACCGCCAAGGCCGCCTATCAATTGGCGCTGCCACTGGAGGACGGGGTGGTCAAGTTCCATCCGGTGTCGACGCGGGTCAATTCGGCGAGGGATGATGATCCGGGGCTGATTGCTGAGGTCACGGTGGAGCGGCCGGCGCCGGTGCGGAAGAAGGCGGCGGGCGGGCAGCTGGATTTGTTTTAGACCCCGATGCTGAAATAGCCCAGCGCGTCGCCCATGGCGTCTTCTTCATAGCCCAGATGGGACAGCAGCACGCGTTCGAGCGCGTGGTAGATGGTCAGCGTGGTCTCGAAATTGGCGGGATTGGGATCGCCGGCGAGGGCGTTGAGCGCATCGACCAGGCGGATGAGCAATTCATGCACCACGACATGCTCGGCCCGCAGGCGATCGGCGATTTTGCGGAAGGCTTCGCCCTGTTCGGCCAAAGCCGGGAAGATCGCATAATCCTCGATCGAATGGTGGGTGTTGACGATCTGGCAATGCTGGCCGCAGAGGTTTCCGAAGCGGCGATAATTGGCGACGATGGCCAGCTCGGACGTTTCAGCCTCGATTTCGGCGGCGGTGACGCTGCCGGCCCTGGCGCGCTCGATCAGCTTGCCGAGCGTGCGCATATTGTGGCGCAGATGATCGTGGATCATCCGCAGGTGCTGGCCCGGCTGGCGCTGTTCCTCGGTGAGGTTTTCCAGCGCAACCGGAGGCGGACGGGTGGCGTCGTCAAGGAATTCGACGCCGGCAAGGGGCAGGATCTGGGTCATGGCGCTGAAATGGCGCCTAAGGTGCCATTTCGCAAGTAGGTACTAAAAAGTGGCTGGTTAGGGCAGCATCTTGCCCGGATTGAGAATGCCCTTGGGATCGAGGGCGGTCTTAATGGCCCGCATCATATCGAGCGCGACGGGGTCTTTAACCTGGCGCAACAGATCGATCTTGAGCTGGCCGATGCCATGCTCGGCCGAAACCGAACCGCCCAGCTTGAGCACGATTTCGTAGATCGCTTCGTGCAGCTTCTCGTCGGCCAAAGCCATAAAAGCCTTGGGGTCGGCCCCGACCGGCTGGCTGAAATTGAAGTGGATATTGCCGTCGCCCATATGGCCGAACGGCACCGGGCGGATGCCGGGGAACAGGCGCTCGGCGGCCGCGGAGCCTTCGGCAATGAGCTGGGGTACGGCGGCGATGGGCACCGACACGTCATGCTTGATCGAGGCGCCTTCCTTGGATTGCACTTCGCTCATCTGCTCGCGGAAGGCCCACATGCGGGTGCGGTCGGATAGGGATTCGGCGAGCACCGCATTGTCGATCAGCTGGCGCTCGAAGGCGGTCTCGATGGCGGCCTGCAACAGCCCGGCCTGCCCGCCCGCCATGCGCGAAATTTCGATCAGCGCATACCAGGGGGAGGGGCCGGCAGTGGGATCACGATCCAGCATAGCGTGGCGCAATTGCATGTCGAGGCCAAGCGAAGGCACGATCTCGAAGGCGTTGAGGCGCCCGCCCAGCCGCTCACGCAGGAGTTGGAACAGGGTCAGCGCGGCTTGGGGGTCGGCAATATTGACGATGCAGGTCTCGTAGTCTTCCGGCTTGGGGAAGAGCTTGAGGGTTGCCGCGGTGATGATGCCCAGCGTGCCCTCGGCGCCCACCAGCAGGTCCTTGAGATCGTAGCCGGTATTGTCCTTTTTCAGTGAATTGAGACCCTGATAGAGCCGCCCATCGGCCAGCACGGCTTCGACGCCCATGGTGAGTTCACGGGCATTGCCATAGGTGAGTACGTTGACACCACCGGCATTGGAGGAGAGCAGGCCGCCAATGCGGGCCGAGCCCTGCGAGGCGAGCCACAGCGGGAAAATCGTGCCCTGCGCTTCGGCCGCCTTGTGCGCGTTTTCCAGGATGACGCCCGCCTCTGCCGTCATAGTGCCGGCGGTGGGATCGACGCTGCGGATGGTGTCGAGGCGGGTGAGACTGATGATGACTTCATCGCCCCGCAGCGGCACTTGTGCGCCAACCAGCCCGGTATTGCCGCCCTGGGGGATGAGGCCCACGCCGTGCTCATTGGCCCAGCGGACAATGGCCTGCACTTCGACAACCGAAGCGGGCAGCACGATCGCGGCGGCGCTTTTGTGGAAGCGCTTGCGAGGCTCGTTGAGATAATTGCCCATCTGTTCTGGCACGCCGATAACGGCGGCGGGGTCGACCAGAGTGGTGAGCTGTGCAATGATATCGGTGGCGGAAAGGGGCATGAAACAACCGGACTTTGGCGGCCGAATGGCCGGGACGCGAACTTGCCTTGTCGGGACAACCATTGCGGCAAGTGAGCACCACAATGGCCCCTCGATGGTGGGCAGGCAAGCGCGGCATGGCTGCTTTCCAATTTGGACGGTGGCGTGACCGGGGGAATCCGCTACGGTGACTGCCGTTCACTTTGATAGGACGCGTTGGCGCAACGCGGGAATAAGCACATGACAGCCTTGGTCTGGCCGGAAATCTACTTCATCCGGCATGGAGAAACGCCCTGGAACGCCGAACGCCGCTATCAGGGGCGCAAGGACATTCCGCTCAACGAAAAGGGCAAGGGCCAGGCCAACCAGAACGGGCTGACGCTGGCCGCTTTGTTCAAGGCGCGCGCGCTTGATCCCAGGGCGTTCGAATGGCATGCCTCCCCGCTCAATCGCACGCGCGACACCATGGATCGGGTTCGGGCGGGGTTTGATATCCATCTGCCAGAGGTCAAATACGACGTGCGGCTGATGGAGATTTCCTTCGGCGTGCTCGAAGGCGAATTGTTCGAGCAATTGCCGGCCAATATGGCCGTGGCGCCGGGCGAGCGCGACGAGACCTATTGGGATTTCCGGCCTGAGAATGGCGAGAATTATCGCGATGTCGAAGCCCGGCTCGAGGAATTCGCTGCCGTGCTGACCGGTCCCTCCGTGGTCGTCGCCCATGGCGGCATTGCCCGCACTTTGCGCGTGCTGATCGAACATGCCCCGATCGTGGAAGTCATCAACTGGGCGCCGCCGCAGGATGCGGTGATGCACTTCACGCCGGGCAAGATGGAGCTGCTGCGGGCGGGCGACGTCTAAGCTTGTTGCCGCGCTGGATCGGGCCTATCTTTGGGGGCAATCCTTCCAGAGGAGGCGAAAGTGAACGAGATCAAAACGTCGCGATCCACGATTGCAAAGATCGACCGCAATGCTGACGGCGCGCAGATTCTTGTGCTGCCCGAAGGTTTCGAGCTGGATGCAGCGGAAGTGGATATCGCCACCGATGGCGACAGGCTTATCATTTCGCCCCATGCCGCAGCGCCCCAAGTGCCAAAAAGCTGGTCGGAATTCCTGGACAAGCTGGAGCCGGTCGATGTTGACTGGCCCGATGTCGATGAGGGATTGCTGCCGGCAGACGATGTCGATCTTTTGAAGTGATGCATCGGTTCATGCTCGACACCAATGTCGTGTCGCATGTTCTGCGTCATCCAGATGGACCGGCAGCACGCCGGTTCCGCCTCTTCGGCCGGGGTGAGCTTTGTGTCTCGGTCATCGTCGCTATGGAGCTGCGATTTGGCGCAGCAAAGCTCGGGTCCCCGCGGCTGACGGCCCAAATCGAGACTGCGGCAAGCCTTTATGACGTCCTGGCCCTGGACGCTTCAGCGGTAGATATCTATGCCGCTTTGCGCACGACGCTCGAACGAGCGGGCACACCGATAGGACCACTGGACACCCTTATCGCCGCCCATGCCCTTGCGCTCGATCTTACGCTCGTTACCGCTAATGTCGGCGAGTTTTCCCGAGTGCCCAATCTCAAGATCGAGAACTGGCTTGATTGACCTGACGGTCCCTCCTGCCTAGAAAGCCCTCAACCACGGGGCCGCGCCATGTCGTTCAATACTTTCGGACATCTCTTCCGTTTCACCACTTGGGGCGAGAGCCATGGGCCGGCGCTTGGCGTGGTGGTGGATGGGTGCCCCCCGGGCATCGTGCTGACGCCGGAACTGATCCAGCGCGATCTGGACCGGCGCAAGCCGGGGCAATCGAAATATACCACGCAGCGCCGCGAGGCCGATGAGGTAAAAATCCTCTCCGGCGTGTTCGAGGACGAGCGCACCGATGGGGCGCGCACGACCGGCACGCCGATCTCGCTGATGATCGAAAATACCGACCAGCGCTCCAAGGACTATGCCGAGATTCGCGACAAGTACCGGCCCGGCCATGCCGACTATACCTATGACCAGAAATACGGCATTCGCGACTATCGCGGTGGCGGGCGCACCTCGGCGCGCGAAACGGCGGCGCGGGTGGCGGCTGGGGCGGTGGCACGGCAGGTTTTGGCAGGGATTTCCATTCGCGCGAGCCTGGTGCAAATCGGGCCGCACAAGATCGACTACAACAATTTCGATTGGGATCAGGTCGACCAGAACCCGTTCTTCTGCGCCGATGCCAAGGCGGCCGCGATGTGGGCCGACTATCTCGATGGCATCCGCAAGGAAGGCAATTCGGTGGGTGCGGTGATCGAAGTGGTGGCCGAGAATGTGCCGGCCGGCTGGGGCGCGCCGATCTATGGCAAGCTCAGCGCAGATCTCGCGTCTGCCATGATGAGCATCAATGCGGTCAAGGCGGTGGAAATTGGCGCCGGGTTCGAGGCGGCAAGCCTGACCGGCATCGAGAATGCCGACCAAATGCGCGGCGGCGAGAACCGGCCCTATTTCCTGTCCAACCATGCCGGCGGCATTCTGGGCGGCATTTCCAATGGCGATCCGATCGTGTGCCGCTTTGCGGTGAAGCCGACGTCGTCGATCATCACGCCGCGCCAGACGGTGACGACGAGCAATGAGGACACCGATATTGTCACCAAGGGCCGGCATGACCCCTGTGTGGGCATTCGCGCGGTGCCGGTGGGTGAGGCGATGATGGCGCTGGTGCTGGCCGATCATTATCTGCGGCACAGGGGGCAGACTGGGCGCGAGGGTGCGGTGGGATTTGAGCGGAACTGAGAGTTCCGAGTACCTCTACCGCCCGAACACCAGCACCGTCTCCACATTCCCATCGCCACCCGCAATCGGTGATGTCACCGAGTTCCGGTGTTGGAAGCCTTGGGAGGCCATGAAGGCGATAACGTCGGTCAAAGCGGCCTGGATGGCTTCTTCGCTGGTCACGATGCCGCCCTTGCCGACATTGCGGCGGCCGACTTCGAATTGGGGTTTGAAGAGGATCACCGCCTCGGCATTGGGCGTGCAGAGCGCCAAGGGCGCTTCGAGCACTTTGATGACCGAGACGAAGCTGACATCGGAGACCAATAGGTCGATCGGCTCCGGGATCATCTCGGCGGTCAGATCGCGGGCATTGACGCCCTCCATGCTGACCACACGGTCGCTGCCCTTGAGGCGTTCGTGCAGCTGGGCGTGGCCGACATCGACGGCATAGATGCGGCGGGCGCCGCGTTCCATCAGAACCTGGGTGAAGCCACCGGTAGATGAGCCGACATCAATACAGGTTTTGCCTGTGGCGTCGATGCTGCCGGCTTCGAGCCCGGCCACCAGCTTGAGGGCAGCGCGGGACACGTAATTGGCCGCGGGATCGCTGAGGGCCAGCTTGTCGTCGCGGCCAACCATCTGGTTTTGCTTGACGGCGGTGACGCCGTTGACGGTCACCGTGCCGCGCAGAATGGCGTCGCGCGCGCGGGCGCGGCTGGGCACTAGGCTTCGTTGTTCGAGCGCCAGATCGAGGCGGATACGATCGCTCATCCTTCGACCAGTCGCTTGACCTTGGCGAGCGCGGTGCTGCCTGCCTCTTCATAGGCAATGGTGCCGTCGAACTTGCCTTCGGCATCGATCAGGAAGGTCAGTGCGGTGTGATTGACCAGGTAGTAATCGTCGGTAGCCTCGGCCTTTTCCGAAAAGACGCCGAAAGCGGCTTTGATCGCTTCGGTCTGCGCGGCGTCGCCGACAAGGCCAATGATCGAGGGATCAAAGCCTTCGACATAGCCTTTGACGGCGTCGAGCGTGTCGCGCTCGGGATCGACAGTGACGAAGATGATGCGGAGCTGATCGGGCGTCAGGCCGAGCTGGGTGCGCCAGGCGGTGGTTTCGGCCAGGGTGGTGGGGCACACATCGGGGCAGAACGTATAGCCGAAGAAGATCAGGCTTGGTTTGCCCTTGAGATCGTCCTGCGTGAACGTGCCGCCGGCGGTGGAGGCCAGGGCGAATTGCTGGGTGGCGAAATTGAGCGGCGCCGGTCGTGCGGGCGGGCGCAGCACATAAAGCGCCGTGGCGCCCAAAGCCACGACGGCGACCAGGCTCCACAACACGATGCGGAAATTGCGGAGGGACTTGCTGGTCATGGCGGGGCGCTAGGCGTCCAGCGGCTCGGTGCCGGTGGGCCTGCCATCGCGGGATAGCGTGATCTTTTCGATACGGGTTTCGGCCGTGCGCAACAGGGTTTCGCAATGGGCCTTGAGGGCCTCGCCGCGCTCATAGATGGCGATGGATTCGGCCAGCGGCGCACGGCCCGACTCGAGCTTGCCAACGATTTCCTCGAGCTGGGCCAAAGCGGCCTCAAAGCTCAGCGTTTTCACATCGTCATTGGTCGTCTCAGCCATGTCGGGCTCCTTCAGTCTTCGAGGCGGCCTACGGCGCCGTCCATCAGCATGGCAACGTGATGCGACGCACCGCCCGCCAGCCCTTTGAGGTCATAGCCACCTTCGAGCAGCGACACAATGCGGTTGCCGCAGCAGCGTTCGGCCACATCCATCAATTTTCCGGTGAGCCAGCTGAAGTCCGAGGATTCCCAATTGAGCTGGGCCAGGGGATCAAGGCGGTGGGAGTCAAAACCCGCCGAAAGCAGCAGCAGGTCGGGCGAAAAATCGATCAGCGCAGGGATGACGCGGGTGAGATAGGCGTCGCGCATGGCAGCGCCGTCCGAATTGGCGTCGAGCGGCACATTGACGATATTGCCGACGCCGGTTTCACGCGGGTGGCCAGTGCCGGGATAGAGCGGCATCTGATGGCTGGAGGCGTAGAAAACCGTCGGATCGGCCTTGAAAATATCCTGCGTGCCATTGCCGTGATGCACGTCGAAATCGACAATAGCGATGCGCTCGGCACCATATTTGCGCTGGGCCTCGCGGGCGGTGATGGCGACGGTGTTGACGAGGCAAAAGCCCATGGGTCGGTCGATTTCGGCGTGGTGGCCGGGCGGGCGAATGGCGCAGAAGGCGTTGTCGGCCTGGCCCAGCAGCACTGTGTCGAGCGCCATCAGCGCGCCGCCTATGCCGGTGGCGACGGCGTCGAGCGAGCGGGCGGAAATGAAGGTGTCGGGGTCCAATTGGCCAATGCCCTCGGCGGGGCGGGCGGCGCGCAGCAGGGGCAGGTAGCGGGCATCGTGCACCAGTTCGGCCAGCATCAGATCGCCGGTCGGCGCGTTGCGGCGCACCAGGGCGTCAAAGCGCGAACGGGCGAGGGCTTCCTCGACCGCGACAATGCGGTCGGCGCGCTCGGCATGACCGGGCGGGGTGACGTGATCGGCAAAATCTGGCTGGCTGACGAGAAGCGTGGTCACTCGGGGCTCCGGTTTCCCTGCACTTCGTCTTGACGCGGCGGGGCGTCATTGTCAAACAACGGCCATGACGAAGACTGGTGAATTGAGCTTTCCTGAGCCGAAAACAGTGGACGAAGCAGCCGCGATCCTGCTTGCGGGCAAGCTGTGCGCGTTTCCCACCGAAACGGTCTATGGCCTGGGGGCGGACGCGACCGACCCCGATGCGGTGCTCTCGATCTACGAAACCAAGGGCAGGCCGCGCTTCAATCCGCTGATTATTCACTGTGCCGATCTCGCCATGGCCGAAATGCTCGCCGTGTTTTCGCCGGCCGCGCACAAGATCGCGGCGCTCTGGCCGGGGCCGCTGACGCTGGTGCTGCCGGCGCGGCCGGGCAATGGACTGGCCGATGTGGCGACCGCCGGGCTCGACACGGTGGCGATCCGTATTCCTGACCATCCGGTGGCGCTGGAATTACTCAAAGCCGTGGGGCGGCCGCTGGCGGCGCCGTCGGCCAATCCTTCGGGGCGGCTATCGCCAACCACGGCCTATCAGGTGCGGCTCGGCTTTGCCGGGCGGGTGCCGGTGCTCGATGGCGGGCCATGCCGGGCGGGGGTGGAATCCACCATTATCCGGGTCGATGGTGATCGGCTGATCCAGTTGCGATCCGGCGCCATGGCGCGTGGTGACATCGAACTGGTCCTGGGCACGGTCGTGGAGCTGGCGGAAAAGGATGCGGCTGTAGCTGCGCCCGGCATGCTGCTGAGCCATTATGCGCCGGACGCGCTGATGCGGCTGGATACCGAGCCGCGCGAAGGGGAGGCTTATCTCGCCTTCGGCGCGGCGGCGGCGTTTGACGGCCCGGTGCGAAACCTGTCGCCATCGGGGGATTTGAAGGAAGCGGCCCGGAACCTGTTTGCCATGCTGCATGAGCTGGACGCCGAGGGGCGGCCGGTGATCGCGGTGGCGCCAATTCCCGATGAGGGACTGGGTGAGGCGATCAATGATCGGCTGCAGCGGGCTGCAGCGCCGCGGGGGTAGCGGTGTTTCCCTCTCCCACAAGGGGAGAGGGGCCGCGCTAGTTGTCCCGCACCTTATACGGCTTCTGATCGCGCATGAATCTGGCCAGCGCTTCGAGATCCGCGTCGCCGCCGGGGGGTAGCACGACTTTCAGGTTCACGTAGAGATCGCCCCCGCCATAGAGGCCCTTGCCTTTGAGGCGGAGGGATTTGGCGGTGTCGACGCCGGGGGGCAGGGTGAGCTCCACCGAGCCATCCAAAGTGGGGACGCGCACCTTGGTGCCCAGCACGGCTTCGTAGAGCGTGATGGGGACATCGGTGCGCAGGTCGGCGCCGTCGCGGCGGAATTGCTTGGATTTTTCAAAGCGCACGGTGACCAGGGCATCGCCCGGCTCGCCGAAGGGATTGGGATTGCCCTGGCCCTTGAGGCGGATCTGCTGGCCTTCCTCCACCTTTTCGGGAAGCTTGACCGAGAGCACCTTGCCCGAGGGCATGCGCACGGGGATCGAGGCGGCCTTGTGGGCATCCTCGAGCGAGACGGCTGCAGTGACGACGACGTCATCGCCCTTGGGTGCGCCTCGTGCGCCGCCAGCGGCTGCGCCGGCAAAGGGGTCCCATTGGGCGCCGCCGGCCGGGCCACGACCGGCGCCACCGCGAGGTTGGCCGCCAAAGCCGCTCATGAATTCCTTGAGGATGTCCTCGGCCGAGAACCCGCCCTGGCTGGAACGGCCGCCGCGTGCGGCGCCCGGATTGAAGCCGGCAAATTTTGGATTGCCATCGGCATCGATCTCGCCCCGGTCGAATTGGGCGCGCTTTTCCGCATTGGTCAACAGGTCATAGGCATTGGTCGCCTCGGCAAATTTGCCGTGCGCCGAGGTATCATCAGGATTTTGGTCGGGGTGATACTTCTTGGCGAGTTTGCGATAGGCGGACTTGATGTCCTTCTCGCTCGCCGAACGTGGCACCCCAAGCACGGTATAGGGATCGCGCATCTGGTCCATTCAATGAGTCTGGCGTTGCTTCGCCAAGGTTTCCCGTCCTATATGGCGACCACCCCCCGCCTTGTCCAGTTTTTGGGTGCATAGAGATGTTGCAAACCCTCACCGAACGCCTGTTCGACGACGGCGACCGGGCCGATCTCGACCCTTTTGCCGTGTTTGAGGAATGGTACGCCCTGGCCCAGGAGGCCGAGCCGAACGATCCTCACGCCATGGCTTTGGCGAGCGTGGACGATGAGGGCATGCCCGATGCCCGCATGGTACTGCTCAATGCCCGCGATTCGCGCGGCTTTTGCTTCTTCACCAATTTCGAAAGCGACAAGGGCCGCCAATTGCTGGCGCACCGCAAGGCGGCGCTGCTGATGCACTGGAAATCGCTGCGCCGGCAGGTGCGGATTCGCGGCAATGTGGAAGTGGTGACGCCGCAAGAGGCCGATGCCTATTTCGCTTCGCGCGCCAGGGGCAGCCAGATTGCATCGTCGGCATCGGCGCAATCGCGGCCGCTGGCCAGCCGTGCGGAATTGTCGGCGCGCGTGGATGCGTTGACCGCCGAAGTGGGCGAAGGGCCGGTAACGCGGCCGGCGCATTGGTCGGGCTTCCGGGTGGTCCCGCAAGTGTTTGAATTCTGGAAAGACGGGCAATATCGCCTGCATGACCGGGTGCGGTTTGTGCGTGACGGCGCGCACTGGGTGAGTACACGGCTTTATCCTTAGGACCAACCGCCATTCGCTGATGCTGGCCTGCAAATGGCGGTTTTCTGCGCTTCCGGTGCTCACGTACCCAAAGTACGCTGCGCTCCGGTTCTCGAAAACCACCATTTTCGCCTCAGCCTGAGCGAATGTCGATTGGTCCTAACCGAACTACACTCACTCGGCGGCGGAAAGTGCCATGAGCGAAACACACGATCCGGCGGGCCATAACGCATTCGACGATCTGGCGCGGGACGCCGTTTACCAGGCGATTTTCGGCCGCCGCGATGTGCGCAGCCAGTTCAGCACGGCGCCATTGGACGATGCCGTTCTGGCGCGGCTGCTCAATGCCGCCCATCACGCGCCTTCGGTGGGCTATATGCAGCCCTGGAACTTCATCATCATCCGCGACATGGCGCGCCGGCAGGCCATGCGCGAGCTGTTCCTGGCGGCGCGCCAGCAGGAACTGCCCCAGATCGAAACGGAGCGGCGGGCGCTTTATGCCAAGCTGAAGCTGGAAGGCATCTGCGAAAGCGCGGTCAATATCTGCGTGACCTGTGACCGAAATCGCAGCCGGAACTCGCCGCTCGGCCGCTGGCACAACCCGCAAATGGACCTCTACAGCACCGTCTGTGCCGTGCAGAATTTCTGGCTGGCGGCGCGGGCGGAAGGCATTGGCGTCGGTTGGGTGAGCATTGTGGATACGCCGGCTCTGCAGCGCCTGCTGGGCATGCCCGACCATGTCGTGCCCATTGCCTATCTCTGCGTCGGACCGGTGCACGGCTTTGCCAATAAGCCCGATCTCGAGCGGGTTGGCTGGGGCACGCGCCTGTCGCTGGCCGACCTGATCATGAGCGATTGCTTTGGCGGCGAGGGTGAGGCCGAACTAAAGCAGATCGCCAAGACCTTGTCCGGCTAGCCGCGGCCGATCTTCAAACTCCCGCAAGACCTTGGCGCTACCATGCGCAGCGAACTAAACTGACGGCGGCAAGTTGCGCATTCTGATCCGGACATCGAGATGGGCTATCTGGGCGCGACGCCTGGGCACGCTGGCCCTGCCGCTGGTGGTGATCCCGGTGCTGCTGCATCGCGAGCGGTTCATTACCGGCGATCTGTTTCTGGTGGCGGTGCTGCTGGCCGGGTTGGTGGCGCTGGTCGCCCTGCTGGTCTCGCTGATCGCATTGGCCCGGCTGTGGCATACGGGCGACCAGGGCTGGGGCAAGGCGTTGGCCGGGCTGGCGCTGGCCCTTTTGTGCCTGGCGCCATTTGGCTGGTACGCGAGCCTCGCCCTGCGCTATCCGCCGGCGACCGACATGGCCACCACCGAGCGCGGGGCGCTGCCGCTGGTATTCGAGCCGGGAACGGCCGCCATGCCGGCGCCCAGGCTGCTGACGCCAGCGCAACAGGCGACAATTTTCCCCAATGCGCAGATGCGCACCTATCCGCTGGCCCCCGAGCAGACCTTTGCCATGCTCGAGCGCATGGTGGCCGATCGCGGCTGGGACGTGCGGCTGCTGCGCGAACCGACCGCCGATAGCCCCGGCCGGATCAATGCGCAGGCCATGACCTTGCCGGGTTGGCGCGAGGAGGCGGTGCTGCGGGTGACGCCCATTGCGGAGGGTTCGCGCGTCGACATGCGCTCGGCCTCGCTCAATGCGCTGCATGATTTCGGCTCGAACGGGCAGCGAATCGAAGAATTTTTGACCGCGCTGGACGACGCGGTGACGGTGTTGCTGCGGGATAATCCGGTGGTGGCGCCGGTGGAGGGTGAGGCGGAGACGGCGCCGCCGGCGGTGCCGGTGAATTAGCTGGGCGCTTACTGCCCACACTCACTCCACACGCGGTGTCATTCCCGCGCAGGCGGGAACCTCTGTGGTTGGATGTGGGATCGGAGCGAGGACTGGGGCCACGCCGCTAACCGCGTTCCAAACCATCCCCGCCGCACCTGCAGCAGACCCTGCGCCTCCAGATATTCCACATGCGCCGTAATCGTCATGGCCGCCGCCCGCTGCACCATGAGCGGCTGGGTCGGATAGATCGCCTTCACCACCGCGCCGATGCTGCGCGCGCCCGCTTTGACGGCGGCAAGGGTCTGCTCGTTCCGCCATTGCCGATGCGCCAACAAGGTCTTGGCATAGGCCGGACCATCGGCGATGGGGCCGCCATGGGCGGGGACATAAAGCCGATAGGGCAGAGCGATGACCTTGCCCAGCGAGGCCAGATAATCGGCCATCGAGCCATCGGGCACGCTGACCAGGGTGGAATTCCAGCCCATGATGTGGTCGCCGCTGAGCAGGATATCCGTGCCGGTGAGGCCAAAAGCCAGGTGGTTGGCGCAATGGCCCGGCGTGGTGTGGACTGAGAGCGTGATATCCCCGGCGGCGATGACCTCGCCATCGATGATCGTGCGGTCGGGCATCAGATCCCAATCGCAGGAATTGCGAATCGGATTGCGCTCGAAGTGGCGCAGCGGGCGCGACAGCCGATGCGGGCCGCCAAACCACAGCGGCGCCGCAAGCATGGACGCCATGCGCCGGGCCAGCGCACTGTGGTCGCGATGGGTATGGGTGAGGATGATGGAATCGACCGGGCGGCCGGCAATGGCCGATGTGAGCGCGGCGATATGGGCCTCGTCTTCCGGGCCCGGGTCGAGCAAAGCCAGCCGTTCGTGGCCGACGAGGAAGCTATTGGTGCCGGTGAACGTATAGGGGCTGGCATTGGGCGCGGTGATGCGGACAAGGCCCGGCGCCACGCTGACCGGCATGCCGGTTTGCGGCGCAAAACTCTTGTCATAGGCCGGGGAGGGGGCTGGTCTGGTCATTGCGCTAGCTTTGCCGAGGGACTAAGAAGTCAGGAGTAATGCGCGCCCCGGACGGGCGGCGCTTTGATTTGAAGCATGGAAGGTATGAAATGGCCGTGACTTTGACCACGCCCAACACGCTGCTCGGCGTATTCCAGCCCAAGGGCGACGCTGCCAAGCTGGCATCCACTCTCGCCACGGTCGTGCTCGGCACGCTGCTGCTGACCATTTGTGCCAAGATCAATGTGCCGGTCTGGCCCGTGCCGGTGACGCTGCAGAGCTTTGCCGTTGCCGCGCTCGCTGCCGCTTTCGGCGCCCGTATCGGGGTTGCCACTGTCGCGCTTTACCTGGTTGAAGGCGCGTTTGGCCTGCCGGTCTTCGCGCTCGGCGGCGGCCTTGCCTATCTCGTTGGTCCCACCAGCGGGTTCCTGTTCGGCTTCCTCGCCATGGCCGCCATTATCGGCTTTGCCGCCGATCGCGGCGCTTCGGGCAAGCCGCTGACCCTGTTCGCCGCCATGCTGGCCGGCGGCGTGGTGATGTTCGCGCTCGGCTTTGCCTGGCTGCTCGCCATGTCCGGCCAGGCCGGCTGGATCGACCAGGCCAATGTGGTTGGCTCCGCCTTCGCCAAGGCCGTGCAGCCTTTCATCATCTGGGACGTGCTCAAAATGGCCCTGGCCGCCTTGACCGTGACCGGCGCCTGGGGCCTGTTCGGCAAGAAGCGCTGATCCCTCTCCAATCGAATTGAAAAAGCCGGTCCTGAGGGGGCCGGCTTTTTTGTTGGCGCGAGGGCGATTGGCGGCAACGTGCAGGCTTCCGGCGCGTTGATGAGCCGGAGGGCAAAAATGGCCAATCACTATGTCGTCGCCGAACAGGACCGCGCTTGGCACTATAGCTTCAAGGGTGCACTGGTGGGGCCCTATACATCCAAGCAAGCGGCCATCGACGCCGCCATCCAGCAGGCCCAGGCCTCGGGTGACGGCGATATCGAAGTGGTGGTGCGCGACGCCGATATGCGCAGCGAAACGGTGTGGCGGCCGAAATAGCTGTCCGGAACTGTGTCGGCAACCCTGTCGCCAAAAACAAACCGGGCGCCGCCGATCGCTCGGAGACGCCCGGTTCTATTGGTCGGAGTAGAGTGATTCGAACACTCGACCCCCTGCTCCCGAAGCAGGTGCGCTACCAGGCTGCGCTATACTCCGTCAGGGATCGCGACAATCGGGTCTGCGGCGCCGTGGGGGCGCCATGTCGTGATTGGGCGCTTTATAGCGATGCTTCCGGCAGCACACAAGCGCCTCCACACGCGTTTTTCAACACCCTTCCAGCCATGTTGCGAAGCGCCATCAAACCGTGTACGAACCGCCCCAGTTGGGGTATCGCCAAGCGGTAAGGCACCGGTTTTTGGTACCGGCATTCCTAGGTTCGAATCCTAGTACCCCAGCCAGATTTCCGCTAAGTTGCTGAAAACGCTGGATTCCAGTGAGGAGCCGCGCCGCAGCGGAAGCCCGCTGTATTACATGGGTGTGTTACATGCTCTGGAGCATGTCGCTTGCCGGCCATTTCTCACTGCTTTCGCCGCAACGCCGTCTACTATTGGCGACGCTGGGCGCCTGGTCCAAAAAGGTGCTCCTGCAGGTGTGTCTTAGATTGGAAATCAATCCGCAACAGACCTAAACCCTAACATGGAGCAAGCCATAGTCACCTGTCACGGCGGCCCGAGAGGGCTGATTCATAGCTAGCTCGCCTGAGCCGCACCTCGCGCCCAGGCAATTGCTAGGAGCGAGAATGTCCCCAGAACGAGCGCTCCCCAAACGAAGGAGCTAGGTGTCCCATCATAACCCTGCCCGATGAGCGAACCGAGCAGGGTAGCCCCGAGCGCCTGGATAGCGCCGAATGCCGATGCAGCCGTGCCGGCAACCCTGCCCAGGTTCACCATCGAGAGCGCGCCCAGAGTAGCGTCGGCCCAGGTAAACATTGCCATCATGGCAGTGACCAGCAGGAAAAACAGCCAGAATGACAGCGTCCCAAGAGAGTGCATCAGCACCAGCACGGCCGCGAATCCGACATAGGACGACAGGGCGGCCAGCCCAATGGCAGGCGCACCGAAGCGCCGGATGAGACGGGAACAGACGAAGGCTGCACCCGACTGGACAATGGCGGTTGCCGCCATGGCGAACGGGAAAAACCCGCCCAGACCGAATGCTTCGCCATAGACTGGCTGGGTCGTTGCGATAAAGCCATAAAGGGCACCGAGCAGGAACATGGCGGCCAGGCCGTAGCCAACGGCGTTGCGGTCGCGTGTGATGATGCCCAGGCCCGCCCAGATTGATGCCAAACTGAGAGGTCGCCGGTCCTCCGCGGCCAGCGTCTCGGGCAACTTGAGCCACGTCCAGGCGAGCACAGCCGTCCCAAGTGCGGCCATCGTGAGAAAGATCGCCTGCCAGCCCGCAACAACCAATATGCCCTGACCAATCAGGGGAGCAACAACGGGGAGTATGAGAAAGGCCATCAGCGAGAGTGACATGGCTTCAGCCATTTCACTGCCGGAGTAATGATCCCGCAACACGGCTTGGGAAAGCCGTGTCGTGCCAACGCCGATACCCTGGACGAGGCGAAGAGCAAGCAGCATTTCCATGCTTTGTGCGAATGGAGCCAGTAGGCTAGCGACCACGAACAATGTCAGCCCAGTCAGGATCGGCAGCCGGCGTCCATAGGCGTCAGCAACCGGCCCGACAAAGAACGCCGAGATGGCTGCACCCAGGAGGAATACGCCAACGGTCAACTGCGCCAGATTGGGCGCAGTTGTCTGCATCGCGCGACCTATATCAGGCAGCGCGGCGAGCATGATGTCGAGAGCAATGGAACTGAGACCCATAAGGGCCGCAACAAGCAGGACGAGTTCGCGTCGTCCCAGACCAGCTATGCTAGATAATTCGTGCACCTACCGGCAGCGACATGACCGTCCAGACCAGCCTTGGATCGTGCGGTCGCTACCCACACAAAATTGCATAGGATCATTCGCTCCGCAATGGGTGGCGTAACCACTCTGGCGCGAGGTTCACCCTGGCGCTTCCAGTGCGTTGTCTGGCAGGACCGATATGGGGTCAGGAGCCGTTGGGCTGCGAGTTGTCCCATTCCAGTCGTTCGAGCGCGGCCGCAAACGACGACTTGAGTGGGCTGATGGGTGGACGCCCCGACGCCATCGATGTGCCACGGGCGTCCACAGATGGGAGGCTGGCGCTGACGCCAAAGCGGCCTTCAATGAGGGGCCGTGACGCTCGCTAAGCCCCAGCGCGACTGCCACCATTTGGGCGATTGTGAGCTCGCGCAAGGTGAGGCATTTCGACATGGCCAGCGGGTTGTCGCGTTCGGCGGATAGTTCAGCCGCCGATATGGGTGAGCTTGTCGGGATTGCGGATCATGTAGATGGCGGTGATCTTGCCGTTTTCGATGGCAAAGGCCGTGGTTTGCAGGATAGCGCCCCGTTCGCGGCTGACATAGCCGGGCAGACCATCGATCCAGGCCGGGCGGATGAACTGGGTCCAGTCGGGGCCTAGCTTGCGGTAGAGACCGCCATACATGCGCAGCACATGCTCCAGGCCGATAATGGGGCGCAGGAAGGCGAAAACCTTGCCGCCGCCGTCCGAATGCAGCACGACATCGTCGGCCAGCAGAGCCCGCAACGCGGTGACATCGCCCGAATGGGCGGCGGAGAAGAAGGCCTGGGCAATACGGTCGCCATCCTCCCGGGCGACGGGGAAACGGGGGCGAGCCTGCTGCACATGCTTTCGGGCGCGCGAGGCAAGCTGGCGCACGGCGGGCGCGTCGCGGCCAAGCGTGGTTGCAATCTCCTCGAGCGGCTGGCCGAAGACATCGTGCAGCAGGAAGGCGGCGCGTTCGAGCGGCGACAGGCGTTCGAGCGCGAGCATGAGCGTCATGGTCAGCTCGTCGGTGTCGATGCCCGGTTCTTCCGGCTCGATGATGGGTTCAGGCAGCCAGCTGCCGACATAGAGTTCGCGCCGGGCGCGGGCCGATTTCAGCTCATCGAGGCAGAGCCGGGTAACGATGCGGGTGAGGAAGGCGCCCACATTGTTGACCGCGGACTGATCGGTGTTGGACCAGCGCAGCCAGGCATCCTGCACGATATCCTCGGCAGCGGCGCGGCCACCGAGCATGCGATAGCCCAGACGCACCAGCCGGGGCCGGTGCGTCTCGAACAGATCTGAAGCCTGCTCAGGCGCCATGTGTGTCCTCGGGGAAGGGCGGGGGCACGGCAAAGCCGACCTGCAGGCGGTTCCACACATTGATGGCGCCGATCGCCAGCGTCAGGTTGACTTGTTCCTCCGGCGTGAAGGCGGCCTCGAGGATTTCATATTCAGCCTCCTCGATATCGGTTTCCGATAGCCGCGTGAGGCGCTCCGTCCAGGCCAGGGCTGCTCGCTCGCGTGCCGTGTAGTGTGGCGCCTCGCGCCAGGCATCCAGCAGGTAGAGTCGCATGTCGCTTTCACCCGATTTGCGCAGCGAGGTGGCGTGCATATGGATGCAATAGGCGCAGCCATTGATTTGCGAGGCGCGCAGCTTGACCAGCTCCAGCAGTCCCGTTTCAAGACTACTCCCCTTGAGCGCGGCTTCAAGCGCCATCAAGGCCTTGATCGCGGCGGGAGCCTTGGCGAGGTGGTCGTCCAATCGTGCTTTCATCGTGGTGCTCCTCACCGCGCCGTCTGGCTGGCGAGCCAGTCGCCATAGCCAATGGTGCCGAGGCGGGCCGTACCGCGCGGCAGCAGGGTGTCATCGGCGAGGCGGGCGCCGAAATAGGGGGCGTCCGGGCTGCCGATCACGGCGCGGGTGTCGCCGACATCGCGTAGATACCGGCTCAGCAGCTCGGACATGCGCACCTTGTCCGGACCGGCGATTTCGAGGGTAGCGTTGAGCGGAGCGCCGAGAGCGACATCGGCCATGACCGCCGCAACGTCGGGCGATGCGATAGGCTGGATGAAGGCGGTGGAGAGCGTGATGGTGCCCTCGGCGCCGGCCGACTTGGCGATGCCGCCGAGGAATTCGAAAAACTGGGTCGAATGCACGATGGTATAGGGGATGGGCGAGGCTTTTATCAGGGCTTCCTGTGCCTGTTTGCCGCGGAAATAGCCGCTGTCGCCAAGGTCCTGCGTGCCCACCACCGAGAGCGCGAGGTGATGGCGAACGCCTGCGGCTTCTTCTGCGGCCAGCAGGTTGCGCCCCGCCGTCTGGAAGAATTCGAGCACGGCCGCATCCTCGAAGGAGGGTGAATTGGCCAGGTCCAGCACCACATCCGTTCCGGCCATGGCCTGGGCCAGGCCCTCGCCGGTGATGGTGTTGACGCCAGAACTGGGAGAGGCGGAAATGACTTCATGGCCGCGCTCGAGAAGAAGGCGCACGGTCTTGGAGCCGATAAGGCCGGTGCCGCCGATGACGAGGATCTTCATAGTCTTGTCCTGCTGATTGACGCCGGCCGCGATTGGCAGCGTCTTCAGCAGCAAGACGAGACGACGCGGACCGGTTGTGACATGGGCGGAAAAAAAGATTCTGCGCCGGGCATGTCACACTGCTGGCGGCGGTCTCGTCCTGGATGCAGCAACCTTGAGTACGGGGCATCCCATGCATGTCGGAAGATCCTATAGACCAATTGAATTCGCGCTATGGTCTCGCGGCAGCATAGTGTTCATGGTGGCGGTGAGCCTGTGTGCGATCGGGGTCTATAATATCCCCCCGATTGCCGGCTTCTCCGTGCCCTGGCCGATTGTCGTGGTGCTCGGCACGACGGTTTCGCTGATGGCCGGTTTCAAGAACTCGCAGGTGCTGGTGCGAAGTGCGGAGGCCCTGCAGGCCTTTGCGCAGATATCGGCGAGCAGCCGCATGCTGTCCCGGTTCTGCGCCGATTTCACCGATGAGCCAACCATGCGCATGCTGGTCTTCCGGCACATCGCCTGGATGACCGCACTGCGCCATTGCCTGCGCCGGCCGATGCCCTGGGAGTCGATGGGCCGCAAGGCCAATGCGGAATTTCGCAAGCGGTATCACATCGTCGAGGATACGACGTCGCTGACCCATGAATTGGAGACATTGCTGGGCAGGGAGGCGGCCGCAAAGATACTCGCCAGTGGCATGCTGGCTGCGCCGTTGCAGCTGCTCGACAGTCAAGGGCACCAGATCAATCTTCTGTTCCGCGACGCCCGCCTGCCGCCGCAGGTCTATGCCGAACTGCTCAAGCTGATGCGGGATTTCCACGACCAGCAGGCACGCTGCGACCGCATCAAGAACAGCCCTTATCCGCGCCAATATGCCATTGTCAGCTCGATGTTCGTAGCCATCTTCTGCACGCTGCTGCCGTTCGGCGCCGTGCCGGTCTTTGCGGAGATGAGCAAGCTTGGTGGCGTGTGGAGCGTGATTTCCATCTGGCTGACCATTCCGTTCAGCGCGCTGCTTGGCTGGATGTATATGTCGCTCGACCAAGTGGGCGAGAGCACATCAAATCCGTTCGAGGGCGGCGCGAACGACGTGCCGATCTCCCAGATCTGTCGTGAGATCGAGATCGAACTGCGCGCAGCGATGGGCGAGACGGAACTGCCCGCGCCGCTGCTCCCTCGCAATGGCATTGCCACATAGACGCAGGGGCGCAGCCGAGCAACTACGCCGACGGTGGTTGGCTGACGTCGAGGAACGCGGGCAGCCGACCTCTTGAGTCTTGTGCTACAGATCGGGGTGGCGCCGGTATTGTGGACGTCTCGTATTATCGCACTGGCGGCGGAGCCGGCATTCGCACTCGGTTTGCCTCACACAACCAATGGCAGCTTCAGGTTAAGTAGGCTTCTAAGCGGCCTGTCACGCGGTCGCCCTTCGCGTGCCCTCAGCGAAGCCCGCCACCGCCAGGAGCTTTTCGCGGCTGCCGGTGAAGTTCTGGCCACGCTCGCCGTCGAAGGCGAGGTCGATCAGCGTCCGCCATTCCACATCGTCAATGCCGTAATGGCTGTGGTTGGTGGCGACGCCCAGCTTGGTCAAGGTTGCCGCCAGCTGATTGGCAGCGTTTCCAATATCGTTGCCAAAGATGGCCTGCAGGCCTTCGGCGCATAGGCCGCCGTCCCCCTTCACGCCGCGCATGATCATCGGCAGCGAGAAGGAACAGGCGATCCCGTGCGGTACGCCGTAACGCAGCGTGATGGGGTAGGACAGAGAATGCGCGATTGCCGACTTGGTGTTTGAGAAGGCAAATCCAGCTAGCGTTGCGGCACGCGCCATGCGGTCCCGCAATTGGGGATTGCGCAGATCATTGGCCAGAAGAGGCAATGTCGAGAGCACGCCTTTGGCGGCAGCAACGGCATGCGCCATCGACACCGGATTGGCATTGCGGTTCCACAGGCTCTCCAGCGCGTGGGACAAGGCGTCGAGGCCCGTCTGGATGGTCAGGTCGCGCGGCTTGCCGATCATGAGGTCAGGGTCGACGAGTGCGACTTCGGGATAGAGACCCGGATGGGCCAGCGAATATTTGAGGCCGGCGGCATTGTCCCAGATCGTGCCCCAGCAGGTGACTTCACTGCCAGTCCCGGCCGTGGTGGGGACGGCTATCAGCGGCAAAGGCTTTACCGTCTCGGCGCCAGCGCGCTTGTTGAGATAGGCGTCGACCACGCCGAAGTCGCCCCGCGCTGCAGCAAAGACCTTGGCAGAGTCGATGACCGAACCGCCGCCGAGCGCGACCACGACCTCGGGCGGTGTACTCAGCCCGGCGAATCGTCCCGCCTGCGCTTCAAGCAGCAAAATATCGGGGTTTGGCGCGATATCGTCGATGACCAATACCGGGGCGCCAGCCTTGGCCTCGAGCTCGGCCGAGAGCGAGCGGAAATATGGTTCGCCATAGGTTACGAGCGCATAGCTGCGGCCTCCAATGGCGGCTGCGAGCATTGAAAAACTGCCGCGGCCAAAGCGAACATCAACGGGATTTCGATACGACCACACGGCAAATTCCTGACCTGATTTCGTTGGGCCAGAGAAAACTGTCGAAAATTCAATCCATTGACTAATACAAATTTTTGCGGATTATCATAGGCTGTGGCTATAGTATTCACTCACCTTCGCTCCTTCCATGCCGTCGCCGAAAACCGCGGCTTCACGGCCGCAGCTGGTGCTTTGAACATCAGCCAGCCGACCGTCACCACCCAGGTCAAAGAGCTTGAAGAGCGCTACGGGGTGGAACTTCTCGTGCGCCGCGGCCGTCGTGTAGAGCTGACGGAAACGGGTGCCGCGCTGTTCGATATCACCCGACGGATCATGAGCCTGCATGGCGAGGCCGAGGAACTTTTGCTCAGCAGCGGGCAATTGACCACCGGCCAGTTGCGGGTGGCGGCGGTGGGACCGTTTCATGCCACCGAGATGGTGGCGCGGTTCCTCGCAAAGTACCCCTCGATAAAAGTCAGCATGCTGCTGGGCAATTCCGACCAGACGCTGGATAGAATTCTGGAACTGGAATCGGACGTGGCGATCCTTGCCCATGTGGTCGAGGACCCTCGGATCTATTCGGTGGCTTTCGCCACGCACGAAGTCGTCGCGTTCGTCAATTCGCAACACCCCTGGTATGATCGCCAGAGTATCACAATGGCTGAGCTCGCCGGCCAGCCACTGATCCTGCGCGAAACCGGATCGACCACGCGTCGTGCGTTCGAAGCTGCCGCGCGGCAGGCTGGTGTGCCGATTGAGCCGCTGCTCGAGATTGGTAGCCGAGAAGGCGTGTGGAAGGCAGTCGAGCAGGGACTGGGCATTGGGGTTGTCGCGGATTTTGAGTTTGTGCCACACCCCCATCTCAAGACTGTCCACATTGCCGATGCGGTCATTCAAACCGAATACCGACTGGCCTGCCTGTTGGAGCGGCGTCATTCGCCCAAGATCGAGGCATTCATGCATTCCGTGCTGCAGCCCTGAACGCACTTGCCCGCAATGCATAGAGCCAAGCTATTGATGCATTGAAACTAACTAATTGACCCGCAAGCGAGCGGGGCATGACATCGGGCAAGTCTGCAAAGGCAAGCCCATGCACTTCTCGCTCATCCTGCTCCATATGGCCGGCGCCACCATGCTGTTGCTTTACGCCGTACACATGGTGCGCATGGGTATGGAATTGGCCTTCGGCCACACCCTGCGCAGTATGCTCGGACAGGCCAAGCGGGGCCAGCTGGCAGCGGCAGGCGGTGGCCTGGCCATGGCAGTCATGCTGCAAAGTTCGACCGCGGTTGCCATGCTCGCCTGCGGATTTGCGGCGAGTGGAATTCTGGCAACGCCGACGGGATTGGCGCTGCTGCTCGGCGCCGATCTTGGTTCGGCCCTTGTCGTGCGAATTCTGACATTTGATCTGGGCTGGCTGTTACCGGTTTTCCTGTTCGCCGGCGGCGTCATGCACCTCAAGCTGTCGGGCGAACGGGTCCGCGAGGCCGGCCGGATGGTATTGGGCATAGGCTTGGTTCTTTTGTCGCTGCAACTCATCGCGGCGGCCACCGGGCCATTGCGCAACAGCGCCATGTTGCCGTCGCTATCCGCTTATCTGGCCGACGACTATTTGACGGCGTTCCTGATTGGCGCCCTGTTTACCTGGCTTGTGCATTCGAGTGTGGCCGCTATCCTCATGGTGTCGGCCCTGGCCGCCCAGGGGCTGATCCCGCTAGAGGCGGGCGTTCCGCTTGTCCTCGGTGCCAATCTCGGTGGCGGACTGATCGCCGTCTGGTTATCGCGCGGCATGCCAGTCGCGGCGCAACGCCTCCCGATGGGAAATCTGCTCTTTCGTGCGACAGGGGCCGTTCTGGCCCTTGCCGTCATCAATACCAGCGGCTTGTCGATGCAGGCGCTGGGGGCCGATCCCGGCGCGGCGCTGGTCAATTTCCATCTTCTGTTCAATGCCGCTCTGGCGCTGGTCAGCCTGCCACTGGTGCGGATCGTGGGCGATCTAACCTGTCGGTTGCTGCCGGACCGCCCCGTTGCTGGGACGGCGCATCGGGTCAGCGCGCTCGATCGCTCGGTCATCGGCACGCCGCATCTGGCGCTTGCCAGTGCGACGCGCGAATTGCTGCGCATGGGCGAGCTGGTCGAGGTGATGGTGCGGCCGGTCACGGAGTTGATACGAGCGGGCGACCGAGCAGCCATCCTGCGCGTGCGCGAAATGGACGAGACCGTCAACCACACCCATACCGCCATCAAACTCTACCTTGCCGAACTCAATCGAGGGCAGATGAGCGTGCAGGAAGCCAAGCGCAGCATCGAGCTGACCGACTTCGCCATCAACCTCGAACATGTCGGTGACGTCATCGCAAAGAACCTGCTCGTGCTGGCGCAGGAGCGTCTCGACAAGAACTGGCGCTTTTCCGCCGAGGGGTGGGCAGAGCTGGTCGCGTTGCATGAACGACTGATCGAGAACATGCACCTCGCGCTTAACCTGCTCGTAACCCGGGATCTTCCGTCGGCGCGTCAGCTTGTCGTTGAAAAGGAACGGATGCGGCGGCTGCACCGCCATAGTTATAGCGAGCATCTGAAACGCCTGCAGTCCGGAACTCCCGAGAGTATCGAGACCAGTGGCATGCATCTCGAGATTGCTCGCGGGTTCAAGGAAATCAACTCGCTGCTGGTCACTGTCGCCTACCCCATTCTGACCGAAAGCGGGGATCTACTGGAGAGCCGCCTCTCCAAGGTGAATTAAGCTATAGCTTTGGCCTATAGGTTCAATTCAGAAATGCGATTTTCCAAATGGAGCCGCTGGGTTCAAACAGTTTGGGAACCGAAGCAACACAATACCAGGCCAAGGAAACCCTATGAACCAGATGTCCCCAATTGCGGTGAATGCGAACGGACGCAGTTATCCTTGGCCGCGCGTGCCGGCAATTGCTATCTGCCTGGACGGCTGTGAGCCGGCCTATCTGGACGAGGCGATCAAGGCCGGATTGATGCCGGCGCTGGAGCGGATCAAGGCCAAGGGTACGGTGCGGACCGCATTCAGCGTCATTCCCAGCTTTACCAACCCCAATAATATGTCGATTGCGACCGGGCGGCCGCCGGCCGTGCACGGCATTTGCGGCAACTACCTCTACAACCCGGAGACGGGTGAAGAGGTGATGATGAATGACCCCAAGTTCCTGCGGGCGCCGACAGTGTTCCAGGCGTTCTACGACGCTGGCGCCAGGGTGGCCGTGGTGACGGCCAAGGACAAGCTGCGCTCGCTGCTCGGCCACGGACTGCACTTTAACGAAGATCGGGCGATCTGCTTTTCGTCGGAAAAATCCGACACCACCATAATGGCGCAGCACGGCATCGACAACGCTTCCAAATGGCTGGGCCGGCCGGTGCCGGAAGTTTATTCGGCCGAATTGTCGGAATTCGTGTTTGCGGCGGGGGTGAAGCTGCTCAGAGAATGGCGTCCCGACGTCATGTATCTTACCACCACCGATTATGTGCAGCACAAATACGCACCAGGGGTGAAGCAGGCCAACGACTTCTACGAGATGTTCGACCGCTACCTGGCGGAGCTGGACGCGCTGGGCGCCACCATCGTAGTGACCGCCGATCATGGCATGAAGCCCAAGCACCATGCGGACGGTTCGCCCAATGTGGTCTATGTGCAGGACCTGCTCGACGAGTGGCTGGGCAAGGACGCGGCCCGGGTCATTCTGCCGATTACCGACCCCTATGTGGTGCACCACGGGGCGCTGGGCTCGTTCGCCACTGCCTACCTGCCCAAGGGCGCTGACCGCGCCGATATCATCGCCCGGTTGCAGGGCGTCGAAGACATGATCCTGGTGGTCGATCGCGAAGAGGCCTGCCGCCGGTTCGAACTGCCGGAGGACCGGATCGGGGACATCGTGATGATCTCGGGCGAGAACAAGACCATCGGCACCAGTGAACACCGCCACGACCTGGCGGCGCTCAACGAGCCGTTGCGCTCGCATGGCGGGCTCACCGAACAGGCAGTGCCGTTCATCACCAACCGCGTACTGCCCGACCAACCCGAGGCGCCGGCCTTGCGCAATTTCGATGCGTTCTACTACGCGACACTGGCTGCCGCGCAGCCCGCAAATTAGGGGCGGCCATCATGAACGTGGTAGAAAAGAAGATGGCGGTACGGCACGAGCCGATGCGGATTGCCGGCCAAAAGGTCGATGCCGAAGGCGTTGTCAAAGTTTATTACCCTTGGGACAACAGTGTCATTGGCACTGTTCCGGCGGGTGGAGCCGAACACGCGCGGCGTGCCTTTAAGATCGCGGCAGCTTACAAGCCCAAGCTGACCCGCTACGAGCGGCAGCTGATCCTGCTCAAGACCGCCGACGCGCTGAACGCGCGCAAAGAGGAGATCTCCGACCTCATCACGCTGGAGCTGGGCATTTCCAAGCTGGATTCGCTCTATGAAGTCGGCCGCGCCTTTGACGTCTTCACCCTGACCGGACAGATGTGCATCCATGATGACGGGCAGATCTTTTCCTGCGACCTCACTCCGCACGGCAAGGCGCGCAAGATATTCACAACCCGCGAGCCGCTGAAGGCCATCTCGGCGATCACTCCGTTCAACCACCCCCTCAACATGGTGTCGCACAAGGTGGCGCCGGCCATCGCAACCAACAATTGCGTCGTGCTCAAGCCGACCGAGCTGACCCCAATGACCGCGCTGATCCTGGCGGATATTCTCTATGAGGCGGGACTGCCGCCGGAGATGCTATCGGTGGTCACCGGCTGGCCGACGGATATCGGCGACGAGATGATCACCAACCCGGACATCGATCTCATCACCTTCACCGGTGGTGTGCCGGTGGGCAAGTTGATTGCGTCCAAGGCCGGCTACAAGCGCCAGGTTCTTGAGCTGGGCGGCAACGACCCGCTGATTATTCTCAACGATTTGTCTGACGACGATCTGGCGCGCGCTGCGGATCTGGCTGTTGCCGGCGCCACCAAGAACTCCGGCCAACGCTGCACCGCGGTCAAGCGCATCCTGGTGCAGGAGCGCGTGGCAGACCGGTTTGTCCCCCTAGTGCTGGAACGCGCCAAGAAATTGCGGTTCGGTGACCCGATGGATCGCTCGACGGACCTGGGGACTGTCGTCAGCGAGCGCGCGGCCAGGCTCTTTGAAGACCGTGTCCATATCGCCGCAGAGCAGGGCGCCGAAATCCTCTACCACCCGGGCCGTCGTGGTGCGCTATTGCCCCCCATCGTGGTCGATCACGTGCCGCACGGCTCCGAGCTGGTTATGGAAGAGACCTTCGGTCCGATCATCCCGATCATCCGCGCGCCGGACGATGACGATGAACTCATCGCGCTGTCAAACTCGACCGCCTTCGGGCTGTCCTCGGGCGTCTGTACCAACGATTTCCGGCGCATGCAGAAATACATCGCCGGGCTCGAAGTTGGCACGGTAAACATCTGGGAAGTTCCGGGCTACCGCATCGAGATGAGCCCTTTCGGCGGCATCAAGGATTCGGGGAACGGCTATAAGGAAGGCGTCATCGACGCGATGAAGAGCTACACCAACGTCAAGACCTTCTCCCTGCCGTGGTGATCTGTTGCCACTGCGGCTGAGTTTCTCGCCGCAGTGGCCATCCGGCGCTCAGCGCCTAAGTTGCTGCACCGGGTGCCGCATTATCTTCCATGCCTGCGCCCGCTCGAGTAATGTCGCAAAACTGTCATTTGATCAATGTAACTCGCCGATCGATAGATTTGATCTATACGCTCCATAGATAGATGAGATTGGACCGGAACGTAGTGCGGTGCGAGCCTGCCTTATCGCTCCTGGCATACGTCGCCGTAAAAGACGTCGAGATCAGGTCGCATGAGTGAAAGTTTGGGATGGCTCGCCGCGCTGTCGCGGCAGAAACTGGAGCACGACGTGACAACGATTTCCAAAAGAGATTTTTTGAGACTGCTAGGGTTCGGCGCGTCCACGCTCGGCTTGCAGTCAATGCTCGGAAGTTTTGCGTTCGCGCAGGATGGAGCGCTTCCAGGCTGGGCCGCGCTGCCTGACGGCGCCGTGCCGAAGACGGGCGGCAAGCTGGTCTACGCTCAGACCTATCCCAATTGGGCCGTCGGCACCTCCGACAATGGCAAGCATCCCTATTACTGGATCGATCTGCTGACGCGCTCGGTCTGGAACAGCTTGGTATGGGTCGATCACGACTATAACCTGCAAGGTGAACTGGCTGAAAGCTGGGCTGCGACCGATGAAACGCTCAAGGTGTGGGATTTCAAGCTGCGCGAAGGCGTGCTGTTCCACAACGGCAAGGAAATGACGTCGGATGACGTGGTTGCCTCTTTCAATGCGCATATTGCGCAGAAGGGCAGTGGCTTTATTACCAAGTGGTTCGAAAAGATTGAGGCGCAGGGCCCTTATGCCGTCCGGTTCACTCTGAATGCGCCTTACGCCGAATGGCCCTATGCCCTGGCGGAATATCGTCTGGTGGTCGTGCCGGCAGCCGAGCCGGAGGTCATTTTCACGGATGGCATCGGCACGGGCCCGTTCAAGCTGGTTGAGGTCGACAATCGCCGCGGCTTCAAGGCGGTTCGAAATGAGAACTACTGGCTGACCGGACGGCCATTCCTCGATGAACTCGAAGGTTATGTGGTCAATTCCCAGACCGCGATCAACGGCTTCCGCTCGGGACAGTTCAATGCCGTTTTCAATATCGATCCGACCACTGCTGGGCAGTATGAGACCGACGGCGGCATCATCCACAAATCTGCCGGCGGCGACCAGTTCCTGATCGCTCTGCCCAAGAACCTTGATATCGCCTGGAATGATCCGCGCGTTCGCCTCGCCGTGAGCCTGAGCATCGACCGCGAAGCGATCAACAGCATCGTCTACAATGATCCGGGCACTTGGGTCGGAAACGATACCCAGATGTCAGGGCTCAATGCAGAGTTCCTGGCACGCGACAAGGCGTATGATGTCGAGGCCGCAAAGAAGCTGTTGGCCGAGGCCGGCTATGCAAACGGCATCGACCTGCCGCCTGTCGTGTTCTCACCCTCGTTCCCGGAAATGCCCCGCATCATGGCGATCGTGGTTGAATCGCTGAAAAAGGGGGGGATCAACATGGAAATCCGTGAAATGCCGACCGACGGTTTTGACGCCTACGTAAAGTCGGTCAACGAGCCTTACGGACGTCCTTCGGCTGGTGTGGTGGGGCCACGCAACGCGGCGATCAATCTTGGACGCATGGTGGCAAACGAGCAGGAAAAGGGTGCCTGGACAGGCGAGAGCGCGGATGCATTTGCCAAGCTCTATGCCGAAACGATCGCCGAGCCGAGCGCGGAAAAACGCCTGGGAATATATCAGGAGCTGCAGCGGATCATCCAGTCGGATACCCCTGCCATTGTGCTGGGCGGCCGCCGCAACATGTTGGCGCATGCCCCGACCGTGAAGAACCTGAAATCGCACTCGCAGAACTGGTCGAGCCGGTTTGATGACGTCTGGATCGAATCCTAAGACCTGAACCGAGGGGCGCGTCACGCGCCCCTTTCCACATCCAGGATCGCGCTATGTCACAGATATTAGCAATGACCGGGCGGCGCCTGCTGATGGCGTTTTTCATTCTCAGCGTTACGGCTTTGATCGTGTTCCTGGGAACGGAGGTGCTGCCGGGCGACGCGCTGACAGCCACCATTCCGGCAGAAGAGCTGCAGTTCTATAGCCCGGCCCAGCTCGATGAGATGCGCAGCGAGCTGGGACTTGATCGTCCCATCCCGGTCCGCTTCTTCGAAGTATGGACCCGGCTGATGACCTTCGATTTCGGCACCACGATCATCAAGCACGAGCCGGTGGCGGCGCGAATCTTTCATCCCATGGTCAACTCCGCCATCCTGGCCGGTGTCGCGCTCGTCGTCATGCTGGCCATGGTGATCTCGCTGGGCACGCTGGCCAGCCTTAAACCCGGCGGACGCCTCGACACGACCATCAGCGCGACGACGCTGTTCACCTATTCCATGCCCGACTTCGTGGTCAGCAACCTCTTTGTCATCGTCTTCGCGGTCTGGCTCGGCCTGGCCCCGGCGGTGATCCTGGCGCCCACCAACGCCCCCAAGCTGACTATCCTCGCGGCTTCCATTCTTCCGGTCCTGGCGCTTTGCGTTCACGGCGTCGCCTATCAGTTCCGGTTGCTTCGCGCCGGCATGGTGGAGGCGCTGAACAGCGACTATGTCGAGCGCGCCCGGCTGGCCGGTATCCCCACCTGGCGCATTAGCCTTGTTCACGCCCTGCCGGCCGCGTTGATTCCGATGCTCAATGGCACGGCCACCTTTGTTGCCGGCCTGCTGTCCGGATCGGTCGTGGTGGAGGCGGTGTTCAAGTATCCGGGCGCCGGCGGCGAGTTGCTGCGTGCCCTTTCGCAGCGGGAAATCCCCACCATCCAGGCCATCGCCTTCCTCGCCGCCCTGGCGGTGATCGTCGCCAACCTGCTGGCGGACCTCGCCATCCTCGCTCTCGATCCCCGCGTTCGCACGAGGCCTCAAAATGGCTGATATCCCGGTTTCAACGCCCCTTCGCCCTTTGCCCGGCTTTCTGCGGTCGCGGCGCCTACGGCGCGCCCTGTCCGAGCCCGCGACATTGATCGGGGTCATCCTCGTGGTCGCCCACCTGCTGCTGGCACTCCTCGCACCCCTATTGGCGCCCTATGACACCAGCGCCCTGGTCGGCGCCCCGTTGCAACACCCCTCCTGGGAGTTCTTTATGGGAACGGACCAGATCGGGCGTGACTATTTCAGCCGCATCATCGCTGGTGGTCGCATCGCCTTGATGGTTTCCTTTCTTGGCGTCGCCATGGCCGTGGTGGTTGGGACCGCGCTCGGCGTCATAGCTGGTTATGTTGGTGGTCGGACGGACGAGATCATCATGCGCATCGTCGATGCGATGATGGCGATTCCCGATTTGATCCTGATTGCCATTCTCATTCTGGCGCTGGGCACCGGACCCGGTGCGCTGATCCCCGTCGTGGCCGTGGTCTATACCTGGGGCGTGGTCCGCGTTATCCGCGCCAAGACCATCACTCTGTCGACGCTCGACTTCGTGCGCTCGGCCGAATTGCGGGGCGAAACGCGCCTGGCCGTCATGCTGCGTGAAATTCTGCCCAACCTGATCGGCCTGCTTGGCGTGGAATTGGCAGTCCGGGTCTCCTCGGCAGTGCTTCGCATCAGCGCACTCTCGTTCCTGGGCCTGGGCATCAGCCAGCCCACGCCCGATTGGGGGCTGATGGTGCAGGAAGCCATGGGCGTCATCTTCACCGATCCATGGTTTCTGCTGCTGCCCGCCATCATGCTCTCCAGCCTGATCATCGGCGTCAATTTCATGGTCGACGGCCTTTCGCGCGCCTTCGGTATCACCACAGCGGAGCTTGGCTGAGATGACCGCGCCCCATATTGATGTTCGCAATCTCAAACTTGTCTACAAGACCGGCCCGCAAGCCGAACTGGCCGCCATCGATAATATCAGCTTTTCCATCGGGAAGGGCGAGACGCTCGGCATCGTTGGTGAAAGCGGTTGCGGCAAGTCATCGCTGGCCCGCGCCTTTCTTGCCTATACACGGCCTGGTGCGCGCATTGCGGGTGGCGCCCTCATGGTGGGCGGGACCGACGTCTTTGCGCTCACCGGGGAAGCGTTACACCGGTACCGCGGCGGCCACGCTGCCATGGTGCCACAGAACCCACTTTCCGCGCTAACCCCGCATCGCACTATCGGGCAGCACCTGGTCGAGTTGATCCGGACACACAACGCGGCCGGCGGCGTTTCGCCCAGGCAGAAGGCGATCGAGCTTCTGGCCAGCATGGAACTGCCCGATCCTTCGGCGATCTTCGCGCGCTACCCCCACCAGCTGTCCGGCGGCCAGCGCCAGCGGGTCGTCATTGCCGCGGCGCTGGTGGCCGAACCGGAGCTGATCGTCCTCGATGAGCCGACCACAGCCCTCGACAAGACCGTGGAGACGCAGGTGCTCGATCTGGTCAGCCGCTTGCAGAAGCGTACCAATACCACGCTGATCTATGTGAGCCACGACCTGAACGTCGTCGCCCGCATGTGCGACCGGGTCCTCGTCATGCAGCATGGCAAGGTGCTGGAGGATGGCCCGACCAGGGAGGTCTTCACCGCACCCAGGACCGAATATGCCAGAACGCTCATCGCGGCGATCCCCAAGCTGCGGACAAACTCACGCGCCGAGCCGGTCCGACTGGCCACGGCGCCGCCGATCTTGAGCATTCGCGACCTCGATTTCAGCTATGGCGGCAAACGCTCGCGGCTGATTTCGCGATTCTTCCAGGCGCCGCCTGCCCGTCACACCCTCAAGGACATTTCATTGTCCATACCTGCCGGCTCGACCTTGGGCGTCGTCGGTGAATCGGGCAGCGGCAAGTCCACGCTTGCCAGCCTGGTTGCCGGTCTGGTGCACGGCAATGGTGGCAAGATCATCTTCGATGGCCAGCCTCTTTCGGGCCTCGTCAATGGTCGCGGCCGTGAATTGCGCCGGCGCGTTCAGCTCATCTTCCAGGATCCCGCATCCTCGCTCAATCCCCAGCATAGCGTGGAGCAGATTATCGCCCGGCCGCTGCAGATTTTCTTTGGCATGACGCGCGCTGCCAGTCGTGACCGGGTGGTGCAGTTGCTCGAAGAACTCGACCTCGATGCAGGCTTGCTCACCCGCTCGCCACGGCAGCTATCGGGCGGCCAGCAGCAACGTGTGGCCATCGCACGAGCGTTCGCTTGCAAGCCGGACCTGGTATTGTGCGATGAGGTGACATCGGCGCTCGATGTCACGGTTCAGGCTCAAGTGCTCAAACAGATGAAGCGGCTGCAGCGCGAGCACAATACGGCCTATCTCTTTATCTCGCATGATCTGCCTGTAGTCGCCGAGATGTCAGACCAGATGCTGGTGCTGGAGGCGGGCGAAATCCGCGACTACGCCGACACCGGCACCATCCTGTCCAATCCCAACTCGACCTACACAAAAAATCTATTGCAAGCGTTTGCCAGCGCTTCTGCGCATTCCACCAACAGGACTCTCCAGCATGTCAGCTAACGCCTTTTCCGCCCCGGGCCGCTTCTACAAGGGCAATTTGCATACCCATTCGACGCGTTCCGATGGCCTGCTGGACCCGGAAGAAGTCTGCAAACGCTATCGTGAGCGCGGCTACGACTTCCTCTGCTTGTCGGATCATTTCCTGCCCGCCTATGACTATCCGGTGGTCGACACGTCGGCCTACCGCACCAATAGCTTCACCACCATTCCCGGCGCCGAATGCCATGCCCTTGCCACCGAGGGCGGCGAGCACTGGCACATCCTCGCCGTCGGCCTGCCGCTCGATTTCGAGCCGAACCGGCAGGACGAAACCGGCTCGAAGCTCGCCCAGCGCTGTCTCGACGCCGGCGCCTTCGTCGTCATCCCGCATCCCGAATGGTACGCGCTGACGCTGGGCGATGCCCAGTCCATCCCGGGCGCCCATGCCGTGGAAGTCTATAACCACACCAGCCAGGTCCGGCAGGCCCGCGGCGGCGGCGCCTATTATCTCGATGCGCTCCTCACCGCCGGCCGGCACATCAACGCTACAGCCGCCGACGACGCGCATTGGTTTTATGAGGGCGACCGTAACCGCGACGCCTTCGGCGGCTGGGTGATGGTGAAATCCGAGCGCAACGAACCGGAAGAGCTGGTTGAAGCGCTAAAAGCCGGCCATTACTACTCAACCCAGGGTCCGAGCATCGAGAATATCGTCGTCGCCGATGGAACGGTGGCCATCGAGTGTTCGGAAGCCATCCAGATTATGGTCGTCGGCCGCGGGTCCAAAAACGAAGCGATTTCGGGCGGCGGCATAACCTCCGCGCGTCTCCCATTGAAAAAATTCGAGGGGAGCTGGTGCCGCGTTATGGTGATGTCCGAAGATGGCAAGCTCGCCTGGTCAAACCCATTTTATTGTTAGCGAACACGGCGGAGCCCGCCTTCGTCGTGATCGACGTCGATTGCATCTGCCGTCCAGTGTGGCCGTGGGTCCCCGTGGGCTATACGGCCCGAGCCATGCGCGCATAAATCCTCAGTCCGCTAGTGAGCTTGGGCGTCAGCAATGAAGTGGTCACGCCGTTGGGAAGCAAGCGGGCTTCCCTTGTGACAAGGGACCTCTCCGGCGCACGTGGTTATGGCGGCAATCTTTGGGTTGGTCGGATATGGCCTCTACAAGCTGGGGTTCGAAGCCGCGCCCCTGGCACTGGGCTTCGTGCTGGGCGACCTGCTCGAGCAAAAGCTGCGTCAGGCGCTGATCATTTCCAATGGCGATCCCTCCACCTTCATTCACTCCCCGCTCTCGGCCGGGTTGCTGCTGGTGGCTGTCATCGCGCTGGTCATGGCCGTGCTCCCATCCATTCGACGCTCGCGCGACGAAGTGTTTGTCGATTCCTGATCTTGGTGGATCGCCGGGCGCAGTCCCGGCGGTCTGCTAGCGCTGAACGAGAACAGCGACGCATCAAACTCATCGATCAGCGGCCTGCCAGCGGCTCGAGCTCGCGGCCAATGGCGGTGGGCGTCACCTGTCGGGTCGTGCGCTGAAACAACTGCGCCCCCACCATGCCTTCCAGCTTCTGGATACGCCGAGATAATGCTGGCTGTGACATGTTGAGAACGTCGGCAGCGCGACGAAAATTGGAAAGCTCCATTGGAGCGATGAAGGCTCTCAGATCCAGCGTGTCGCAGTTGAAATCACTCGATAAACTCCGGACCAGCCAAGGCGACCGGCGGACGACAGGCGCTTTCTTGGAACTATCGTGGGCAGGAACGGCCCGCCGAGGAGAAAGACAACCCGGCCGTTGCGTTGGTGAACGGCCGGTGCTCGGCTGTCCGCATTTGGATGAGCGCTGAAGGATGCCGTGCGATTTGTTCGCAATTGGAGCAGTGAGTTTACCTGCGGCTCGCGGCGGATGAAGGCTGCCCCGCCGATCCGCTTGCGAGCGCCCGCGCTACACCCCTCAGTTCCGCCAATCCCTTCAACCGGCCGATCAGCGGATAGCCCGGCTGCCCGCCACGGTTCAGGTCGTCGAGGATATCCTGGCCGTGATCGGGCCGCATCGGAATTATCGCGTCGGAGCGTCCGGCGGCCTTGCGTCGCGCTTCCTCGTCAACGATTGCTCTGATCAGCGCGACCATGTCGACGCTACCGTCCAGATGCTCGCTTTCATAGAAGGAGCCGCCCACGCCCTCGCTTTCCAGCTGCACATTGCGCAGATGCAGGAAATGCACGCGGTCGCCCAGGCGCTGCATGATGCCGGCAAGATCGTTGTCCGGCCGCGCCCCGAGCGCGCCGGAACACAGGGTCATCCCGTTGGCCGCATCCGGCAGATGATCGAGCATGGCGCGATAGTCGGCTTCGGTCGACATGATGCGCGGCAGGCCCATCAGGGAAAATGGGGGATCGTCCGGATGGCAGCAGAGGCGTATGCCGAGCGCCGCCGCAACCGGCACCACTTCTTCGAGAAAATCGAACAAATGCCGGCGCAATCGCTCGCTCGATATGTCGCCATACCGCGCCAGATGTTCCTGCACGGTGTCGACTGACAATCGGTCAGCGGCTCCGGGCAATCCTGCCAGCACGCTTGCCGCCAGCTTCTGTTTGTCGGCGTCGCTCATGCGCTTGAAGCGAGCCGTGGCTTCGGTTGCGACAGCTTGCGAAACGCTCTCGGCCGCGCCTTTGCGCTGGAGCAGGTGAATGTCGAAGGCTGCGAAGTCGATCGCGTCGAACCGCATGCAGGTGCCGCCATGCGGCAGTCGCCAGGCCAGGTCGGTGCGGGTCCAGTCGATGACCGGCATGAAATTGTAGCAGACCGTTGAAATACCGGCCGCTGCGAGGTTTGCGAGGCTCAGTTTGTAATTGGCGATGTGCTCGCGCCAGGCGCCGGTCTGCCGTTTGATGTCCTCGGAAACCGGCAGGCTTTCCACCACAAGCCAGACGAGGCCCGAAGCGCGGCCATCGCGTGTCGTGCTTATCTGGGCCTGGCGTTTTGCGATCTCGCTTGCGGGCCAGACTGCGCCGTCGGGGATATGGTGCAAGGCAGAGACGATGCCGGTGGCACCCGTCTGCATGATGTCGGAAATGGTGGTGACGTCGGACGGGCCGAACCAGCGCCAGGTTTCGATCATGCCTGGCGCTCAATGGCGGCCCCATCGGCATCGAACAGGTGCCAATGGCTTTCGCGCGGGGCCAGATAGAGCACGTCGCCGCGCTTGGCGAGGCTCTGCCCGGCTTCGTGCACCAGGATCGGCACTTCGCCCGCCAGGGTGCAGTGCAGGTAGCTATTGGCGCCATATTGCTCGGCGACCCCGACCGTGACCGGCCAGCCGCTATCCGCATCGCGGGACACCACGAAATCCTCGGGCCGGATTCCCAGCGTTGCCGGAGCGCTGGCCAGCGGCTGTGCCAGGGCACCCGGCAGGGTCAGCGGCGGCAAGCCGGGCGCTTCGAACACCACCTGCCCGGCGGAGGCGGCGGAGGCCTTGCCCTCGACGAAGTTCATGCGCGGGGAACCGATAAAGCCCGCGACAAACAGATTGCGCGGATGGTTGTAGAGTTCGAGCGGCGCGCCGACCTGTTCGATAATGCCCTTGCGCAGCACGACGATCTTGTCGGCCATGGTCATGGCCTCGATCTGATCGTGCGTCACGTAGATCATCGTATTGCCCAGCCGTTCATGCAGCTTGGTAATCTCGACCCGCATCAGCACGCGCAGTTCGGCATCGAGGTTGGATAGCGGCTCGTCGAACAGGAATATCTTGGGATCGCGGGTGATGGCCCGGCCGATCGCGACGCGCTGGCGTTGTCCGCCCGACAATTGTTTTGGCCGCCGTTCCAGCAATTGCTCGATCTGCAGCAGACGGGCGGCATCGGAGACGCGGCGGTTGATTTCGGCCTTGTCCATGCGGATGTTCTCGAGCCCGAAGCTGAGATTTTCCCGCACCGTCATATGCGGATAAAGCGCGTAGGACTGAAACACCATGGCCACGCCGCGGTCGGCGGCGGGTACGTCGACGACGCTGGCATTGTCGATGCGGATGTCGCCATCCGAGACATCTTCAAGGCCAGCGATCAGCCGGAGCAGGGTGGATTTTCCACACCCGGAAGGGCCGACGAAAACGACGAATTCGCCATCCATGATCTCGAGGTCAACGCCGGGGATGACTTCGACGGCACCGAAGGATTTCTTGACATTTTGAAGCGTGAGATTGGCCATCAATATGGTCCTTACTTGATACCGGTCGAGGCAATGCCGCTGGTGATGTAGCGTTGCAGGAAGATGAAGGCGAAGGCGAGCGGCAGGGCCGTCAGCGTCGTCATCGCCAACAGGATTTCATAGCGCACGCCGTATTCGGTCTGAAACGAGGCCAGGGCCAGTTGCAGCGTGTAGGACTCGCGCCGGGTCAGCACGACCAGTGGCAACAGGAAGTCGTTCCAGCGTGACAGGATCGAGAAGATTGCGACAACCGCGAGGGCCGGGGAGGACAGCGGCAGGATGATGCGCCAGAAGATGCGCCATTCGCTGGCGTGGTCCATGCGGGCCGCCTCGATCAATTCGTCCGGGATGGTCAGCATATATTGCCGCAACAGGAAGACGCCGGTCGGGGTGGCAACAGTGGGCAGGATGACGCCCCAGAGATTTCCCACCAGCCCAAGCTGGGCAACGATCATATAGGTGGGGACCAGCACCACCGTTGCCGGGATCATCAGGGTGGCAAGGATCGAAACCAGCGCCGCGTTGGAGCCGCGGAAGCGGTATTTGGAGAGGGCGAAGGCCGCCATGGAATTCATCACCAGCGTGATGATGGTTGCCACCACCGTGATGAAGAGACTGTTGAACAGATAGCGCCACATCTGCCCGCCGGAACTGCTCAGCAGATTGGTGTAGTTCTCGGTGGCAAGGTGCAATTGCCGGACCGGCGTCGCATTGCCCACCGGCACCACGATCCGCTCCTGCGGATTGGCGGGATCGATCATCTGCGCCTGGATGCCGACCCGGCGCAATTGCGCCAGTTGGCGGGTCTGGCCATCCTCGCCCACCACGTCAAACAAGGGCAGGGGCTCGTTATGGCCTTCCACCACTACCGTCTGGGCCGCATAGGGCAGCAGTGTGGGCGGAAATTCGGTCAGGTTTGCCGGCGTCTTGAGGGAAGAAATGGCCACCCACAGCACTGGGGTAAACATCACCAGCAGCCCGAGGAACAGGTAGAGATAGGTCAGCCAGTCGGTCCAATCGAGCCGCTTGCGCCCGCGCCGGCGCGTGGCGAATTCAACGATCGACACTGTCGGTTTGGCTTCGCTGAGATCAGTCATTATTGCCACCTCGCGAAATGCGCATTTGGATACCGGTGAAAATCAACAAGGCCAGTCCCAGGAACAGCGACGCGGCAGCAGCCAGGCCGAAATTGCGGGGCTGGGTGGCGAAGCCGACTTCGTAGATATACTGGACCATCAGCATGGTGGCCGAGCCGGGCCCGCCGCCGGTCAGCACATAGAGTTCGTCGAAAGTCTGCACCGAGCGGATCACCGCCAGGATGAAAACCACCAGCATGACCGGCTTGAGCAGCGGCAGCGTGATCCGGGTGAACACCCGCCACGGGGAGGCAGAGTCCATCTTGGCCGCCTCGTAGACATCGCGTGGAATGGCCTGCAGCCCGGCCAGCAGAATGATCGTGTAGAAGCCCATATGGGCCCAGACGGTCACGAAGACCGACCAGAAGAATGCCGTATTGGGGAAGACCAGCCAATTAACCGGCGTCAAACCGGCGGCCGAAATCAGCCCGTTCAGCGCCCCATTGCGCTGCAGGATCCACTGCCAGGTCAGCGCCACCACCACGGGGGACAGCATGACGGGGAAAAAGAAGATGCCGCGGAAGAACCCTCGGCCGATAATATCGCGGTTCAGGCAGATCGCCGTCAGCAGGGCGACGGCAATCATGCAGATCACCTGCACCGGCACGAACACCATCGTATTGCCCAATGCCCGCCAGAACAGATCGCGCGAGCAGGTGGATGGATCAAGATAATTGCCGCAATCGAGTAGGCTCTGGTAATTGGCGCCGCCGACAAAAGGACGATCCCAGGGGAACAGCCGGTCGCTGCCGCTCACCGAATAGAAGATGTTGATGAATACCGGCAGCAGGGCGAACAGCACGACGGCAACCAGGTTGGGCAGCAGGAAGACCCAGGGCATCCGCTTGATGCCGACGCCGCGCTGGATACCCGACATTGCCGGCTCGATGAGGCGCGCCGGCAGTGACAGGATCGCGCCAGCGGCCGAGGCGAGTTGAACCCTTGCGCTCATGAGACTGTTCCTTGAATTGGATGGATAAGGCCGCCCCGTACGGAACGGGACGGCCGCTGCAATCAGGGCTGTCCGCCGGCCGCTTGAATGGCGAGATTGACGTCTTCCTTGATGCGTTCCATCGCGGCATCCACCGTCAACTCATTGTTGAGCACCTGGCTGATACGGGTGGTCAGCGCGTTCATCATCGCCCGCTGGTAGCGCCAGCCCTGGAAGCGGTAGGCGGCGGCATCCATCTTCGGAATCTGGTTGATGAATGTGGCCAGCGCCTCCGAGGTACGTGCCGAGGCCGTTGGATATTCCACCCCATTGGCGATTTGCGAGGCCGCCGAGGGGATTTCGACTTCGGTTGAGATGTAGTGATCGAGGTTTTCCGGCTGGGCAAAAAAGTTGATCAGTTTCCCCGCAATCTCGGCATTCTGGGTGTGGGAGAACACGGTCATGGCGCCGCCACCTGGCATGACGGTGCAGGACGATGGCCCGCAGGGCGCCGGAACCACGGCCCAGTCGAACAGATCGCCGACTTCGCTATCCATCTGCGCCAGCGTCCAGGAGCCGCCGAAATAGAGAACGGTATTGGCATTTAGGAAATCGGAAAATAACTCGCGGTGCGTCGCGCCGCCAACGGCGCCCCAGAGGTCCATCGGCATGGTGCCGTCCTGATGCCAGGCAACGAACTGCTCGATGGCGGCACGCAGGCCATCGTCGACCACGGGATGCCCCGCCTCATCGACCAATTGCGCGCCATAGCTGATGGCAAGGCTGGCAAAGCGGTGGCCTGAGCGGTCCATCTCCATGGCAAATTCGGTATTGGTAGCCTGTGCGACCTGCCGCGTGGCCTCGGCCCATTCCTGCCAGGTTGCGCCCTCAGCGGGAACCGGCACGCCAGCCTGCTCGAACAGGGTCAGGTTTACATAGGCGCCGTTGACGGTGAGCGTCGTCGGCATGCCGTAGATGGCGGTGCTCGTCGCATCGCCGCCGCGCAGCCATTGCAGCGTCTGGCCCCATTCCTGCTCGAAATAGGCCGCGTCAACATAGGGTGTGATGTCCTGATAAAAGCGGCTCAGCCCACCCAAGTCGGTGATGATGGCGATGTCGGGCCCTTCGCCAGCCTCAAGCTGCACCGGCAAGCTTTCCACCAGCGTTTGGTAGCTCACTTCCTCCACATTGACGGTGACGCCGGGATTCTCGGCCTCGAACGTCTTGGCCATCTCGGCGAAGATTTTGCCCCCGCTGCCGGTATCCCCGGCCCAAACAGTGATCTGCTGCCCGTAGGCAAGGCTAATCGGCGCGGCGGCAATTACCAAAGCCAGCGCGGTCGTGGTCCTCAATCCAGTGCGTTTCAATTCCAATTCCTCCTCCAGGAATGCGCTGCGTTTGAAACAGCCGCTGGACCCAAGCTTGTTTTGGTAAGACCACAATGTCAAGCCTTCTGGTATGACCAGATTGGATGCGACGCGATGCGAACCAAAGATTGCAAGCATTTGCGCGGAATAATCACACAAAAAGGCAAAAATATCGGGACTATCTGGTCAGCCACTAGTCTTGACAGGAAAACGGAATGCCTGTCTGGTTTGACCAATGAAATGAGCCTGCACCGGTTCGCCAGTAGCGAAGGGAATGCCTGAAATGGTTAGATTTGCGGTCGTTGGCATCGACCACGGACATATTTTCGATCATGCCAAAGGGCTGATCAAGGCCGGCGCCGAGTTCGTTGGCTATTGCCCCCAAACTTCGATCCCAAGCCTGGTCGAGAGTTTTGCACAAACCTATCTGGATGTTCCCCAGATCGATCGCGAGACGCTCCTTGCCGATTCCAGCATCGACGTGATCTGCATTGCCGCCATTCCGAAAGACCGCGCGGGCCTCGCGATCCGGGCCATGCGTGCGGGCAAGGATGTCATGGTCGATAAGCCCGGCCTCACCACCTATGCCCAGCTCGAGGCGGTGCAGCAGGCCGTGAGCGAAACCGGGCGCATCTTCTCGATCTGCTTCACCGAGCGGCACAGCGTTCGCTCGGCGGTCAAGGCTGGCAAGCTGGTCGCGGAGGGCGCCATCGGCAGGGTCATCCAGACGCTGGGCACCGGGCCGCATCGCCTGGGCAATTCCCGGCCGGACTGGTTTTGGCAACATGACGCATTCGGCGGCATCATCGTCGACATCGCCTCCCACCAGATCGATCAGTTTCTGTTCTACACCGGCTCCGACACCGCGGAAATCATCACGTCGCAAGTCGCCAATTTCGCCAACCCGCAGGCGCCTCAATTCGAGGATTTCGGCGATCTGCTGCTGCGCAGCGACAAGGCTTCTGGCTATGTCCGCGTCGATTGGTTCACTCCCGACGGCCTGCCGACCTGGGGCGATGGCCGGCTGACCATATTGGGCACCGAGGGCTATATCGAGCTGCGCAAATATGTCGATATCGCCGGCCGCGACGGCAAGGATCACCTTTTCCTCGTCAACGAGCATGGCGTAGAACATATTGATTGCTCCAACGAAGAGCTCGACTACTTCGCCAGCTTTGCCGCCGATGTGCGTGATCGCACTGCCACCGCAATGTCGCAGCATCATGTCTTTGAGGTCTGCCGGCTGTCCCTCGATGCGCAGAGCCGGGCCGTCAACATTTCCTCCCAGCCTAAAGGATAGATCCCATGACCCGGAAACTGCGCGTCGGCCTGATTGGCGCCGGCATCGCCCAGCGGCACCTGGCCGGTTACAACTGGAACAAGGACCTGTTCGAGGTTCCCGTGCTCTGCTCCCTCGATGAGGATCGTGGGCGCCAGGCCGTCGCCGAATTTGGCGTTGGCGAATATACCAGCGATGTCGAAACCCTGTTCGCGCGGGACGATCTCGATGTCATCGACATCTGCACGCCGCCCGATTCCCACTTCGCGCTCTCAAAACGCGCCATTGAGGCGGGCAAGCATGTCATCTGCGAAAAGCCGCTTTTCGGTTCCATCGCCGATGTCGATGCGATGAGCGAAATCGTCGGCAAAACCGATCGCAAATTCATGCCGATCTTCCAGTATCGCTATGGCACCGGGTTGCAAAAACTCAAGCGGCTGATCGAACTGGGTCTGGCCGGAAGGCCGTTCCTCACCACGGTCGAAACACATTGGTGGCGGGGTCCGGCCTATTACGAAGTGCCGTGGCGCGGCAAATGGGCCAGCGAACTGGGCGGCGGGCTGCTCGGCCACGCCATTCACGCTCACGACATGCTCAATTATGTCCACGGCGCCTGTGCCGAGATTTTCGCTCATGGCGCGACCCTGGTGAACAAGATCGAGGTCGAGGACACTATGACCCTCTCGGTCAAGATGGCCAATGGCTCGCTCGCTGCCCTGTCCATGACTTTGGGGTCGCGCAAGGAAATCTCCCGCTTGCGCTTCTGTTTCAGCGACATGGTGGCCGAGAGTATTCTGGAGCCCTATACGATGGGCCGTGATCCCTGGACCTTCATCGCCGGCACGCCGGAGCATCAGGCCAGGATCGATGCAGCGCTCGCCGAGCACCAGGTCACCGAAGATGGCTATACAAGGCAGTTCGAGCTATTCCATGAGGCGGTCATGACTGGCGGGGAACCGCCTGTAACCCTCGAAGATGCGCGCAATTCGCTTGCTTTGGTTACCGCGGCGTATCATTCCCAGAGAACGGGCCAGCCGTCACAATTGCCAATCACGCCAGCGCATCCGCTCTATGGCTCCTGGCTCCCTTGACCGGCGGGTCGACGGCTGGGAGGTCAAAGATGCAAAAGGACCGGAGCTACCCGCGGCTGCAGGGCAATCAGCGGCTGTATCAGGTCGTTGCGCGCCAGATCGCCAGACTGATCGAGCAGAACGCTGCCGATAAATCCTGGCGCATGCCATCCGAGCGGGAACTGGCCGAAGAGCTTTCGGTCAGCCGCCCGGTGGTGCGCGAGGCGGTAATCGCGCTGGAAATGCGCGGCATCGTCGAAGTGCGCGGCCGGGCCGGGATCATGGTCCTGCCCAGCCGGCTGTCGCAGGTGAACTTCGACCTCTCCGTAAGCGACATCGGGCCCGGACCGTTCGAGCTGCTGGAGGCGCGCCTTGCCATCGAGTCGAGCGCAGCGGCGCTGGCCGCCGAGCGGGCGACCAATTACGATATTCTGGTGCTGGAAGAATGCATCGCCCAGATGGAGCAGGAAACCGAAGTGGTCCTGCTGCAGGAAAAGGGCGACCGGGACTTCCACATGACCATCGCCAGGATGACCAACAATGCCATCATCGTCTCGATGATCGAGGCGTTATGGGCGCAGCGCGATGAATCATTGATGTGGAAGAAGCTGCACGAGCACATCCACGCCGAAAGCGTGCGCCCGCTCTGGATCGGCGATCATCACGCGATCCTCTCGGCCTTGCGCATGCGCCACCCAGACGCCGCCTACAAGGCGATGGCCCGCCATATCCGCAACGTCACCAATGAACTGCTCGAAGCAGACGAACGCGGCCGCGTGGTCACGGAGTAGGGGCTGACCAAGCGATCAGGTTGCCGTGGTCGGCGCAACGATCGGGAGACTGACATTATAAAGGCGGCGCGATGCTGCGATTGCTTTGCTGATGCTGTGACAGCATGGCAACGAAGGCGATGACCTTGGGCGGCCGGAAGCGCGCCGCCGGATAGACCGCATATATGCCGCCGGCCGGCAAATCCCAGGCCGGCAGGAGTTGGACCAGCCTATTGGCTTGCAAATGGTCCGCGGCCAGAAAGTCCGGCAAGACTGATATGCCCCCGCCGGCCAGAGTGGCGGCCATGGCGGCTGGCGTGGAATTGGTCAGGATGCTCTGGCGGAGCCTGACCGTTGTGGGGTCGAAGTCATTCTTGGTGAAGCGCCAAACCAATGGCTCCTTGAGGGACGCATTGGCAATGAAGGGCAGGCTGACCAGATCCTCCGGTACGATTGCAGTCCCCGCCTGCGGCAATTCGGGCGAGGCCACCAGCAATTGCCGGAACGAACCGATACGCCGGGCCTGATAACTGGAATCGTCCAGCCAGCCGACGCGGATGGACAGATCGAAATGATCGGCAATGAGATCGACCTTGGTATCGGAGAGCCGCAATTCGACATTACAGGCCGGATATTTCCGGGTGAATGCGGCGATGAGCGGGGCAATCGTTGCTGCGCCGTAATCGCTCGGCGCCGCTATGCGCAGGGTCCCGGTGGGCTCAGAATTGATCTGCGCGATCTCGCTGATGGCGTCTTCCACCGCGCCGAAGATCATCACGCATCGAGCGTGTAGCAGCCGTCCGGCCTCGGTTGGCTCGACCCGTCGGGTGGTCCTGACCAGCAGGCTGGTCTGCAGCTCTTCTTCGAGACGGCTAACCTGCTGGCTGACCACCGCTTTGGTGATCCCCAGCCGCTCGGCCGCCTTGGTGAAGGAGCCGGTTTCGGCCACGGCGGAGAAATAGGCGAGCCGGTTGAGTCTGATGGCCTGCATCATCTGTCCTATTGTATGCCAGAGGAAAACATTCTGTCAGGTTTGATGCTCTCGATCAATCAATGGCGGAGGCATAGCTTCCAGCCAACAACATTGAGGACATTAGGCCCATGCACATCACCTACCTGTTCGACCCCCTTTGCGGCTGGTGCTATGGCGCCACCGGTGCGCTTGAGCAAATCAGCCAACTGGGCGGGGTCACCATCCAATTGTCGCCCACCGGCCTGTTTGCCGGTGAAGGCGCCCGCCCGATGGATCAATCCTTCGCCGCCTATGCCTGGCAGAACGATCAACGCATCGCCCGTCTGACTGGGCAGCCTTTCAGCGAGACTTACCGCCAGCAGGTGCTTGGCGCGGTCGGCTCCACGTTCGACTCCGCGCCATCAACGTTGGCCATAGTCGCTGTGGGCCTGCAGGCGCCCGCCCAGGAAATGGCGGCGCTCAAGGCGCTCCAGCAGGCCCGCTATGTCGATGGCCGGGACAATGGGAGCATGGACGTTGTGACCGACATCCTCGCGGCTGCCGGTTTCAGCGATGCCGCTGATCGTCTTCGGGCAGCGGATCAGCAATTGCTGGCAGCCTACCGGACGCGGATCGAGGCTGCCCGTGCCGACATGACGCGTTTCGGCGCCAATGGTGTGCCGGCGTTGATCATTGGCAAAGGCGACAAACGTCGCCTGCTGCCCAGCGGCACTTTGTTTGGCGACCCGCAAATCCTGGCGGCTCAGCTCGAAGCTGCCTGAAGCCTCGCAATGATTACGACTTTCACCAAGGAGTGACCACCATGACAACTACCCTGAATTGGACCCATTTTCCTGCCGGCGGGAACGGCTTCTTCCGGGCACCGGTGCTGCTGTCCGGGCCGAGTGAGGCGCTGTTGATCGATGGCGGCTTCACCTATCCCGATGGGCGCGCGCTGGCGCAGGCCATAGCGGCGACGGGCAAGACGCTGACCACGATCTATATCAGCCAGTCCGATCCGGACTATTATTTCAGCCTGAAGCCGGTGCTGGAAGCTTTCCCCAACGCCAAGGTCATTGCCGCTTCGGACACGGTGGAGGCCATCAAGGGCAATGTGGACAAAAAACTGGCCGCGTGGGGCCCCAAGCTCAACGAGAGTGGACCGCAGACGCAGGCCGATATCATTTTCCCCGAGGCCTTCGACGGCCCAACACTGAGCGTGGATGGCGAAACCGTCGAAATCGTTGCGGCCGCGGGCCTCGCCAATCGCCGCTATCTGTGGGTTCCGACACTGAATGCCGTCTTTGGTGGTGTGCTGATTTTCTCGGGCGTGCATGTCTGGACTGCCGATACCCCCACCAAAGAGCAGCGCGCGGCCTGGATCGCCAATCTCGACGCGATTGCTGCTCGCCATCCTGCCATCGTCATTCCGGGCCACATGGATCCGGCGGCTGCGACGGGTCTTGCCGGGATCGAGCATACCAAAGCCTATCTGCTGGCGTTCGAAGAAGAACTGGCCAGAGGTGGAGACTCCGCCAAACTCAAGACTGCAATGGAAGCCCGCTTCCCCGATCTGGGCATGGGCGTGGCTCTCGATATTGGCTCCAAGGTCGCCACTGGCGAAATGCAGTGGGGTTGAAATGAGCACCAATCTCGAGCTGATCCGAAGCACCTATGAAGGAACCTCGGCGGACAACGGCCGCAACCTGCGGGCCGTACTGTCCGCCGATGTCGAATGGACCGAGGCAGAGGGCTTTCCTTATGCGGGAACCTATGTCGGGCCGGAGGCAGTGATCGCCGGTGTATTCCACCGTCTTCAGACGGAATGGACGAGCTATCGCGCCCAAGTCCACACCTACCTTGCTGATGGCGATCGCGTTGCCGCGTTCGGCGTCTATTCCGGCACCTATAACGTAACCGGCAAATCCATGACCTCGCCCTTTGCCCATCTCTACCACCTCAAGGACGGCAAGATCATGCGCATGACCCAGTATGTCGACACCGTCCTGGTATCCCGCGCACTCAGCTAACCTCGCAAACATTTAAAGGAGACAAGGCCGTGCCTTGTGGCAGCCTCCGACGCGGGATCGGCCGTGCCGATGCATGCCCAAGACACTGCTCCGACACACATCACTAGCCAGACTGCGACCTGCAAAGCGGCGTATCGGGTTAAGTTCGCCCGCTCTTCAACGCCGCTTGGTAGGCACGCTCTGCCCACTCCCGGAGACTGTCGTCATCTTCGAGTATGTCGGCGGGAACGGCCCAGTAGGACTTGAGCGCGTGATCCTGGCCCTCAGTCGTATAGCCGAGCGCTTGGGAACCCGCTTCATCGTATTCCGGGCGTGAATCGGCATCGACCTTGAAGTAAAGCGCGCCCTGCCAGGCCATGGCAAAGACATGCTCGTTGCGATAGAGCGCCACCGCACCGAACAGCGGCCTTGTGGTGATTTTGGCCCAATCCGACAGCTGATCGACATAGTGCTCGGCAAGATGCCTGGTCTGTTCGGATTGTTTCGACATCTGCTTTGTCCTTTGCTGGGATGATAAGCGCGTGAATGAGATTGGTCGAGAACGACCTCATATTTACCCGACCCAGTCAGGTAGCGAAACAGATCGAACCGGTCCACGCCGGTCGCGCGAGTGCCGCCGAGTAGGCTCAGCGGCACTTGCACGGCCGATTGTGGCGAAGAACTACGCGCGACTTGCCAGCCAGGCCTTGTAGCGTTCCTGGGTTTCGGCGTTGGGAGGGTAGACGCCAACGGTCGGCTTGCCCGACTCGATCTCGAGCTTGAGGAATTCTTCCTGCCGGTCCATTGCCACCGCCTCGTCGGCGATCTCGTCGGCCCACTTGCGCGGGATAACAATGACGGCTTCGGCATCGCCGAACATGATGTCATCCGGATAGACGGCAACGCCACCACAAGCGATCGGCTGGTTCATGTCGGAGGCGTGGTGCGCGACCAGGTTTGCCGGTGCGGCGGCACCAGTGCAGAAGGTGGGCAGACCCAGTTCGGCAATGTCCATGGAATCGCGCACACCGCCATCCAGCACCACGCCGGCGACCTGTCGGAAAATCAGCCGGCGCATCAGTACCGCACCAATGCCCGCAATCTCGGGGATGCTGCGGCAGTCGAGCACCAGCACATGGCCGGCCTCGATCGTATCGATCGCCTTGCGCTGGAAATTGTCCGGGCTGGAACTGTATTCGGACCCGTCGATGTCCTCACGGGCCGGGATATAACGCACCGTCAGGGCCGGTCCCACCATGGGTTCGAGATCGGTCCGCAGAGGGCGCACGCCGCGGATGGCGGTGTTGCGCAATCCGCGCTTGAGCAGCAGCGTGCTCAGTGTGGCCGAATTGGTCGTCTTCAGTTTTGCGATCGTCTCGGCGCTAAGACCCGTCATGCGCTCCTCCTCTGTCGCCAGTCACATAGCAGGCTGGTGCAAAAAAGTTCAATAGGGGTCATTTGGTTTCTTATTTGGATTTTTGCATGGTCCCGCCGAGAAGCTGGGTTAGGCTGTCGGCCACTTCGGTCACTTCCTTGCGGATAGTGCGCTTGCGATCCGGCGTGGCGTCGCCGATGAATGGAACGCTGACGGCGGCAACCAGCGCGCCGGCGGCGTCAAAGACGGGAGCCGCGATGGCGCGCAGGCCTTGGCTGGATTCCAGGTTATCTTCGGCATAGCCGTCGTCGCGGATGCGACGTAACTCGTCCATCAGCACGTCGGGATCCGTTATGGTGTGGGCGGTGCGGGCAGGTAGGCCCTTGGCGCAATATTCGGCAATGGCTTCGTCGCTCGAATGGGCCAAAGCGAGCTTGCCGGAAGCGCCGACATGCTTGGGTGAACGGCTGCCAACACGAACGGAGATTGCATATTCCGCGGGGCTTTGCGTCGCTAGGATGGTCAGCATTTCATCGCCCTCGGGCGCCGAAAGCTTGAACGATTCACGGATGCGATCGGCCGCCGATTGCATGATGGGATGGGCGGCTTCGGCCATGGTGGCGCGATCGGCGCCTGGCGAAATGCGCCGTGCCAATTCAATGAAGCGCGGCCCCAGCTTATAGGTCGCGCCGCCATTGATGCGGGCGACGAGGCCGTGAGCGGCCAGCGAATTGAGGATGCGGTAGACCGTGGACCGGGCGACGCCAAGCTGTTCGACCAAGTCGGAAAGCGAGACGCCATGCTTGGCCTCGGCGATGGCGCCCAGCAGATGGGCGGTCTTTTCGACGACTGGCGATCCATGTCTAAGTTCATTCATGAAACCTGCGTGCCCTATTTGGAACTAAACTTGACAGGGGAATAGCGATGTGATGTGTCTTGTCCATACCCGATGTCGTATTTGAAACTAATCCATCTGTGAGCATCGGTACAGGGAGGAATATCAATGCTGCACAAGTCCACGCTCCGCGGGAGCGCGCTTCTCATCGCCACCATGCTCAGCACTGCGCTGGTCCAGCCTGCATTGGCGCAGTCCGATCTGGTGACAGTGGTGGTGACCGATGAGCCCAAGTCGCTGGACCCCTGCGACACCGATCTGTCGAACAATGCTCGCATCCTGCGCAACAATGTCACCGAAACCCTGGTCAATCTGGACCCGGCTAATGGCGCAGTTCTGCCCAGCCTGGCCACCGAATGGCGCCAGATCGATGACCTGACATGGGAGTTCAAACTGCGCGAAGGCGTCACGTTCCATGATGGCAGCGCCTTCGACGCGGCCGCCGTCGTTGCGGCATTGGCGCGCGCCACCAATCCAGATATCGGCTGCGAAGTTGGCCTGGCGACGCTGCAGGGCAATACGTTCACCGGCGAAGCGGTCGATGCCACGACGCTGGTGATCAAGACAGGAACCGTCGAGCCGATCCTGCCCAACAAGCTATCGGCGCTCGATATCGGTGCACCTGTCACGCCGGCTGATGCCAAGACGCGCGAGCCGATCGGCACCGGTCCCTATGCCCTCAAGGCCTGGAGTGCCGGCCAGTCCGTTGCCCTGCAAGCCTTTGACGACTATTGGGGCGACAAACCGGCCATCGCCAATGCCAATATCGTTTGGCGCGGCGAATCTGCAGTGCGCGCGGCTATGGTCGATACCGGTGAGGCACAGATCGCCTTTGAAATCGCCCCCCAGGACGCCACCAGCGCCAATGACATTGCCTTCCCCAATGCGGAAACCTCGCTGCTGCGTATCGACCAGGCCATTGCCCCGCTCGACGACAAGCGGGTGCGAGAAGCGCTGAACCTTGCCATCGACCGCGACGGGCTGATCGGCACGGTGTTCAACGAGGGCGCCACTAAGGCCATGCAGGTCGTGCTGCCATCGGTGTTCGGCTACAATCCGGATATTCCGGTCTGGCCTTATGATCCCGATCGCGCTCGTGCGCTGCTGGATGAGGCGCGTGCCGCCGGCGTGCCGGTCGATACCGAGATCGTGCTTTACGGTCGCATTGGTATCTATCCGAACTCGGCCGAGAGCATGGAAGCCATTCAGGCCATGCTGCTCGACGTCGGTTTCAACGCCCGCCTCGAAATGATGGAAACCACGCCCTGGCTGGAAAAGCTGATCGGACCCTTTCCGGCGGAGCGCCAACCGTCCCTCCTGCAGACCCAGATCGACAATACCGAAGGTGACGCCGTGTTCACGCTGCCGAACCGCTTTACCTCGGGCGGCAATACCTCGACGCTTGCCGATCCGAGCGTGGACGATCTTATCGCCAGGGCCTCGGCAGCCACCGGTGACGAGCGCCAGTCGCTGTTCCAGCAGGCCTTCGCCAATATTGCGGTGGAAGCGATCAACATCGTGCCGCTGTTCCACATGGTGACGATCGCTCGTGTCTCGCCTGATCTCAATTATGTGCCGGACGTTCAAGCCGGCAACGAGATCAAGCTGCGCTCGATTAGCTACAAGTAGCTGCAATTCTAAAGTCCGCCGGCCGCCGGGGCGGCGGACACCACCCAAAGCATCCAGGCCCATGTCACCCAAAATCCTCCTCAGACGCACGGCGCTTGCGGCACTTGCCCTGCTGGCACTGATGGCGGCGACGTTCTTTCTCGTGCGGTTGACGGGCGATCCGGTCAATCTTTACCTGCCGGTGGACGCTTCCCAGGCAGCACGCGACGCCATGCGGATTCAACTGGGTCTGGACCGGCCGCTCGTGGTCCAGTTCTTCGAATTCCTGTTCAATGTCCTGCGGCTCGATTTCGGCACCTCCCTCTGGCACAATCGGCCCGCGATGGAGGTCGTGCTTGAGGCACTGCCTCGTACCTTGGCACTGGGCGCCATTGCGCTGGCACTGGCCTTTGCGATCTCGGCTCTTGTCGGCGTCATTGCCGCGGCCAATGCCGGCAGCGCCGTTGATCGCCTCATCAATGTCGTGAGCCAGGCGGCCGCCAGCGTACCCGATTTCTGGCTTGGCCTGATGTGCGTGCTGGTCTTTGCCGTCAATCTGCGGCTGCTGCCCACCTCCGGCTTTGGCGGGCCGGCCTATTGGGTGCTTCCCGTCGTCTGCCTGATGGCGCGGCCTTTTGGCATGCTAGTGCAGATTATCCGCGGCTCGATGATCGAGGCGCTCAATGCCAGTTACGTGCGCACTGCGCGCGCTAAAGGGGCCCGTGAGGGTCGGGTCGGCTTCGTGCATGCCTTGCGCAACGCGCTGCTGCCCGCAGTCACGGTAACGGGCGACCTCGCCGCCCAATTTGCCGGCGGGGGCGGCGTCGTCGAAGTGGTGTTCGGCTTCCCCGGCATCGGCAAGCTGCTGATCGATGGCATCCTGCGCCGCGATTTCGCGATCGTGCAAAGCTCGATCTTTGCGGTCGCTGTGGTCATCTTCCTCATCAACATCCTGGTCGACATTCTCTATGCCACCATAGATCCGCGCGTGAGGGTGGAATGACCGAGATTTCTGGGACTGCTCCCGCACGCAAGGCAAGTCGCGTCAAATGGTTTGCCCGTGCCCTGGCCGGCGACCCGATGGCGCTGTGCTCGGTCATTTGGCTGGCGCTGGTTCTCGTGCTGATCCTGGCCGATACATTCGGGGCCTTCAGCGGGAGCCGCATCGCGCTCAAGGCACGCAATCTGCCGCCGTTCGACTTTACCCAGGACTGGCGATTGTGGATTGGCGCTGACTCCCTGGGCCGCTCGCTACTGGGTCGCCTTGCGGAAGCGGCGCTGACTTCGATCGGTATTGCATTGCTGACCGTTCTGCTCAGTCTCGTTATGGGCACCATGCTTGGCCTGGTCGCCGGCTATTTCGGCGGCCCGGTGGGCTCGCTGATCATGCGCATTTCCGACGTCGTCATGGGTTTTCCGACCCTGCTGGTCGCGTTGGTCGGGCTCTATCTCTTCGGTCCGAGCGTCACCAACCTCGTCATCGTGCTCGCGATTACCCGCATGCCTTCCTACATCCGCGTCGCCAGGGCGGAGACGCTGGAGGTGCGCGAGCGGCTCTTTGTCGATGCGGCGCGGGTCTTTGGCGGCGGGCCGATCTGGATCATCCGCCATCACATCCTGCCCATCGTCGCACCGACAATGCTGACCCTGGCCTCGGTGAATGTTGCCATGGTCATGCTGTTTGAATCCGGGCTCAGCTATCTGGGCCTGGGCGTGCAGCCGCCTGCGGTCAGTTGGGGCCTGATGATTGCCCAGGGGCAGGGGTATCTCTCTTCGGCATGGTGGCTGGGCTTTTTCCCCGGGCTTGCCGTCATGCTGACCACCATGAGTTTCAACCTGCTCGCCAATTGGTTCCGCATCGTCAACGATCCGTCCCAGCATTGGCGGCTTATCCGCCGGAAGCGATGACCATGACCCTTTTGGACATTCGCGATCTCGCCGTTTCCTTCGACACCGCCGCCGGTCGCATCAAGGCGCTCAATGGCGTGTCGTTCTCGCTGCAACGCGGTGAAGTCCTGGCGCTGCTTGGCGAAAGCGGCTCCGGCAAGTCGGTGACGGCCTCGGCAATCATGGATCTGGTGCCCAATCCACCGGGTGCCATCGATGGTGGTTCGATCACATTCGATGGCGCCAACCTGCTTGATCTGCCGCATCGGGAGCGGCGGGCGATCTGCGGCACCCGTATTGCCCTCATATTCCAGGATGCGCTGGCAGCGCTCAATCCGGTCTATTCGATCGGCTGGCAGATCGGCGAAATGTTCCGCATCCACCACAAGAAGGCGGCGGGCGAGATCGAGGGGGCGGTCATCGACCTGCTCGACGCGGTGGGCATTCCCGATGCAGCCAGACGGGCCCGGCAGTATCCGCATGAATTCTCCGGTGGCATGCGCCAGCGCATCATGATTGCGATGGCCGTGGCGCTCGAACCCGACATCATCATTGCCGACGAGCCCACTACGGCGCTGGATGTCACCATCCAGGCGCAGATTGTCGATCTGCTCAACACCATCCGCAAGCGCAGCGGCGCCGGGATGATCTTCATCACCCACGATCTCGGCGTGGTGGCCGAACTCGCCGATCGCGTAGCCGTCATGTATGCGGGACGCATAGTGGAACAGGCCAGCGTCTATGAGCTGTTTGCCGATCCACGCCACCCCTACAGCATCGGGCTTTTGGCCTCGCAGCCACGGATCGATGTGGCGACGTCCGAACTAGTGCCCATACCCGGATCGGCGCCCAATCCCGCCGATTTGCCATCCGGTTGCGCGTTTCGCACCCGCTGTCCGCGGGCAAAGGAGCTTTGCGCCCAGGTAGTCCCGATCCTCGCTGATGCCGGACCAGGACGTCTGACCGCCTGTCACTTTCCGGGGAATGCCGCATGAGCGCGCCACTGCTTGAAGTCGACAATCTCAGCAAGCACTTTGGCAGCGGATCCGCGCCGGTCCGCGCCGTCGATGGTGTGAGCTTTTCCATTGCCAAGGGCGAGACATTGGGCCTGGTTGGCGAGAGCGGTTGTGGCAAAACAAGCCTGGTTCGCACGCTGTTGCGCCTCAACGCCGCCACGGCGGGCCACGCCATGCTGGATGGTGTCGACATCGCCCAGGCCAAGGGTGCTGAATTGCGCGCCATGCGGCGCAAGATGCAGGTCGTCTTCCAGGATCCCTATCAATCGCTCAATCCGCGCATGCGCGTCGACCGGCTATTGTCCGAACCATGGGCGCTGCATCCCGGTGTCCTTCCGCGCGCCCAATGGTCGACCCAGATCGCACGGTTGCTCGAGGCGGTCGGGCTGCGTCCGGAACATGCCTTGCGCTATCCCAACGAGTTCTCCGGCGGCCAACGCCAGCGGCTCGGCATTGCTCGCGCGCTGGCGCTCAATCCGTCGCTGCTGGTATGCGACGAACCGGTCTCGGCGCTCGACGTATCGGTCCAGGCCCAGGTGATCAATCTGCTCGCTCGCCTGCGCAAGGAGCGAAACCTGGCCATGCTGTTCGTCGCCCATGATCTGGCCGTGGTGCGACACGTCTCGGATCGCGTCATGGTCATGTATTTGGGGCGCATTATCGAGACCGGCCCAACCGAAGAGATTTTTTCGGCTCCGCGGCACCCCTATACACAGGCCTTGCTTTCCGCTGTGCCAACCCCCGATCCGACGCTCCGCGGCAAGCGCCGCCGCATCGTGCTGCAAGGCGACTTGCCCAGCCCATCCAATCCACCCAGCGGCTGCCGCTTCCGCACGAGATGCTGGAAAGCAACCGACAAATGCGCCGTGGAGGCACCTGAACTGGTGGCCCATGGCAACACCAATCTTCTCACCGCCTGCCACTACGCCGAAACCGTGCCTGATTTGGCGTAGGGCAAGATGAAAACTGTCTCCTCACGCCCGCCGGAGTAGCAGCGCCTGGTATGGCTTGGGCTGGAAGTGTAGCAATTGGCCGCGCTCGACATCTCTGGCGATCTCGGTTTCGGTCATCTCCCAGGTGTCGATCAGGGTGGCAGTGTAACGCTCGTCCGGCGGCACATTGGCAGCCACTTCGCCCGGCTGGTTCTCGCCAAAATAGCTCAGATAATAGCGGTGCGGCTGCCCGGCGGTGGCGAAATGCATGCCGACGCGGCTCCAGCCTTCCTGGCCGGGAAATGGCGCGATCAGCTTGCGCAGATCGGCATGATCCAGCCCGCCGGCAATTTCGATCTGGTAGTGGCCGGTGCTGGGCACCGGGTCCAGTCCCTCGTCCGGCCCTGCCTCAAGGATGCGGCGGAGGAAGGCGATGCGGCTGACACTGTCGCCAATCAGCTTGCCGCCCTTGGCCCACCATAGCGTCTCGCTGTCATTGTAATAGGTTTCGCCATGGGTAACGTAGCCGCCATTGACTGTGCCCTTCCAGAAGCGGTGCACCAGTTCGCGGCCCGAAATATTGCCCCAGGCTTCGGCGATATCCCCCTCGTAGCAGACCTCGTCGAGCGAGACCGGCTTATTGAATTGCTCCCGCCAGATCATGCTGCGCTCGGTATAGGGACGCTGGATGCTGACATGGGTCAGCTTGGGGTGGCTGTAGTCGAACGGGGCAAAGCCATTGTGTACGGACACTAGATGCCCATGCGGATCAGCCTCGGCGACGATGTCGATCCAGCGGTTCCAGTCGTCGAGCGTCTTGGTGAACATGAAGTCATATTCATTGGCCATCGACCACCACACATTGGGGAAGGCAGCCAGGCGCGCGATCAGATAGCGCAGGTAAGTGTCGTCCTGCTCGGGCGACATGCGCGCAAAGCCCCAGCGGTCATAGGGGTGGAAGATGATGAGATCGGCCTCGACGCCGATTGCCGCCAGATCATTGATGCGTTTTTCCAGGTGCCGGAAATAGGCCGGCTCGAAACGGTCGAAGTCGAATTCCCAACCATAATCGCCGTTGAAGCTGCCGCCCCATTTGCTACTGCCCCGCTTGATGAGCGGGAAGGGATAAAGCTCGGGCTCGACCTCGTTGTAGCGATAATGCTTGGGGAACACGCACATGCGGATCTTGGTAAAGGGCGCTTCGGCCAGCGTTGCCAGCGTCTGCTCTTCGAGCGCATCGCCTTGCAGGTTCCATACATAGGCGGTGGTGCCGATATTGATGTAGCGGGTGCCATCGGCATGGCGAAAGTGGTGGCGGTTCGACACACGCACGGGGCCATGGTGCCCAGGCTTGCCCGGCCCGACCTCGACCGTTCCGCTGATGCCATCAAGCGCCGGGCTATTGCTCGAGGTCGCATAGCTCCAGCTCCCCGTTGCATCAGGCAGAAAGCGGATTTTGTACTTGCCGTCGCCGTCATAAAAGCCGGTGACAGGGACCTGCCGGTCGCCCTGGCGGAAGCTGGCGCGCAGCTCGATATCCTTGAACGGGTTGCCTTCCGCGGGGCCAGAAAGCGTGAGTTCGAACGTAGCCCACAGCGTTGCGGCGCTATTGGCCGTTGCAGAATTGGTCATGATCTATCCTGTCGTCTAAATGAAGGCGCCCAGCGCCCGCGATGAAACTGGGTCAGGCGGCCGCGGGCGTGCGTGGACGCCAGCGGCTGCGGGTGGTCGGAATGGAGTCGAGCAGCAGCCGCGTATAGGCGTGCTGGGGATCGCTCATCACCTCGCGTGCGGCACCGAACTCCACAACCTGCCCTTTGTTCATCACCGCGACGTAGTCGGAGATGTAATAGGCGGTGGCGAGGTCGTGGGTGATGTAGAGAAAGCTACGTCCCTCTTCGTCGCGCAGCCGCTTGAACAGGTTGATGATGATCATGCGCCGGGAGGCGTCGATCATGCTGACCGGCTCGTCCGCTACGATCAGCTTGGGTTGCGGAATGAGCGCCCTGGCGACCGAGATGCGCTGCAATTCGCCGCCCGAGAACTGGTTGGTATATTTGCCCCGGATCTCCGCATAGTTGAGGCCAACGCTGTTGAGGGCCTCGGCCACCGCCGCTTGGGCCTGGTCCTCGTCCATGCCGGCAACGCGCCGCGCTGTCTCGTGGAGATAGGCATCCACCGGCCGATAGCGGCTGAATGCCTCGAACGGATTCTGGAAAATGGGTTGCACAAGGCCCAGGAATTCACGCTTGGATGGCGTCGCCCCCGCGCCTGCCACCACGCTGTCATAGACGATGGCCCGGCCCGAGGTGGGCGTCTCCAGCCGCAGCAGGGTTTTGGCCAGGGTGGTCTTGCCGCTACCGGACTCGCCAACAACGGCGATCACCACCGGCTTGTCGCTTTCAACCGTGATATTGACGTCGCTCAATGCATGGATGTGCCGGGCGCCGACCAGTCCGCCCCGGCGATAGACCTTGTTGAGCCCTTCGGTCTTGAGGATGGTGGTCATGCCGCGGCTCCCGCGTTCTGCACGGCTGGGCGCGCCACGAAATGGTTGGGTTTGACCTCGACCAGCACCGGCTCGACGCGAAAGGCTCGATCGCCGCCCGTTGCCGCGGCGCTTGCCATCACGCCGCGCATGCTGTCGTCGCCAATGGCCGGCAGGGAGTCGATCAGCATCCTGGTATAGGGATGCTGCGGATCGGCGAAAACGCTGTCGGTATCGCCATATTCGACGACGCGGCCGGCATACATAATCAGCATTTTGTGGGTGGTCTGATAGTGAACGCCCATGTCATGCGACACCACAAGAATGGTGTTGCCCATCTGCTCCTGCAGGTCCATCAGCAGCATCAGGATTTCCTTCTGAACCACCACGTCGAGCGCGGTGGTTGGTTCGTCGGCGATGATCAGTTCCGGCTGGAAGAAGGTGGCGAGCCCGATCATGACGCGCTGCCGCATGCCCCCCGACAATTGGTGCGGATAGGAATCGAGGGTTTCCGGCGCCAGTCCAAGCTTGCCGATATAGTCCCGCGCCCGCTCCAGCACGCGTCGCTTATTGCTGTCGGTTCCAGGGAAATCGATGAACTGGTCACGAATGCGGATAACCGGATTGAGGGAATTCATCGAACTCTGCGGAATGTAGGAAATGGACTTGAACCATTCCTGGCGCACGCTCGCACTGGTCACCGGCCGGCCATCGGCACCCTTGAGGCTATATTCGATATTGCCGCGCGAGAGATACATCGGTGCCTGAATGTCGCCGTAGATCGCTTTCATCAGGGTCGACTTGCCGCAACCCGATTCACCGGCAATGCCCACGATGCAGCCATCGGGAATGGTCAGCGTCACGCCGTCCACCGCGTCGATGACCCGGCTGCCGATGTGATAGCTGATCTTGAGATCGGACAGACGGATCATGATACACCGCGCTTGCTGGCAAAGGCCTGGTTGAAGCCTGTGGAGGTAAGGAACAGGCCGAGGAACAGCGTGATCGTGGCGATGATTGGCGCCACCAGCCAGACATATTGCCCGGTGAACAAGGCATTGTAGTTTAGCGCCCAGAAGATGATGGAGCCCAGCGTGGGCACCTCCACCTTCGACAGCCCGATCACTGCCAGCGTGGCCTCGGTATTGATGGCGAACAGCACGGTGTTGATGAAGCCGACCACCATATAAGCCGACACATAGGGGAAGATTTCCCGCAGCAGGATCTGCATGGTGTTGGCGCCGGAAAAGCGCGCCATATTGATGAATTCACGCTCGCGTAGCGACAGCGCCATGGCCCGCACGGTGCGCGCATCCCAGGCCCAGCCGAACAGCACGATGATGAAGCCCACCGTGAGGAACGAGGTATTGCCGCGGATCAGCGCTCCCATGATGATCAGGATGGGCAGCAGCGGTACGGTGATGAAAGTGTCGACGAACAGCATGACGATGCGCTCGAAGCGCCCGCCGATATAGCCGGCGCTAAGCCCGACCACGGTGGCGATGATGGTGACGCCGACAGCCACGACAATGCCCAACGTCAGCGAATTGCGGATGGCAAAGACCAGGAACCAGAAAATGTCCTGCCCCAGCGCATTGGTGCCGAGCAGGTGCACGCCGGAAACCGGTAGATTGCGCATATAGCTGGCCTGGATCGACGGGTCGACCGGCGCGAAACCGGGCAGGATGAAGCTGCCCAGCCCCATGACGAAGAGGATGATAAGCCCCAAGGTCAGCCGGACATTGAGCAGCCAGATTAGGCTGCCCTTGCGGCTGGTGGATGCCGGGGTCGGCGTCACCACGATGGCTACCGGGTCGATATTGTTGACGTCGATGCTCATTTGTGACGGATCCGCGGATCGAGGAGAGGATAGAGCAGGTCGATGACCAGCCCGGCGGTCGCCACGGCGATGATGGAGATGGTGATGGCGCCGTAGAGCACATTGTAGTCGCCACCATTGGCGGCGGTGCGCATGACCAGCCCGATGCCGGGATAGGAGAAGATCATCTCGGTCAGCAGCGCGCCGTTGAACACCATGCCCAGCGACAGCGCCAACGCGGTCACCTGCGGCAGCAGTGCATTGCGGAAGACATAGCGTGTCATCCGCGTCCAGTTCGAGGTGCCCTTGAGCCGGGCATAGGTGACGTAGGGCTCTTCAGTCGTCGCCACCGTCAGTGCCTTCATCGACAGGATATTCCAGCCGAATCCGGCCAGCACCAGCGTGATGCCGGGCAACAGGGAATTGTAGATGACCATGCCAAATTTCTCCGGCGTCATCTGCCCCACCGGAAAGGTCGCCGACAGCGGAAAGACCGGGAAGATATAGGCCAGCAACAGCAGCATGGTCACGGCCAGGATGTAATAGGGGATGGGGTAGAGCAGGATGCCGACGAATTCGAGGAGCGAGGCGGCCTTCTGCTTGTGGAAGTAGCCGGCGACCAGCCCCACCAGATTGCCGAGCAGCCACGCGATGACTGTCGAGGTCAGCAGCAGGCCCAGCGTCCAGGGCAATGCATTGAGGATCATCGCCGAGACGGGCTGCGGGTAATAGGTGAAGGAAGGGCCGAAATCGAAGCTGAGGACGATGCGCTTCAGATAGGACACATATTGCGTGAACACGTCGCCCTTGAGCCCGTAAAGCTGCTCGAGATTGACTCGCAGTTCGGCAATCGCCTCGGCCGTCAGCGTGCCATTGGCCCGGCTCTGAATCTGGCCGATATAGCCATCCACCGGATTGATCGGCATCAGGCGCGGCAGCATGAAGGTAATGGTCAGGCCGATGAACAGCACGGCCAGGTAAAGGCCGATGCGTTTGGCCACGAAGCTAACGACACCCATGGATCAAACCTCAAGACTGAAGAGGGAGGCGAGACGGTCGGGAGAATGCCGCCTCGCCCACAAGCCGGCTATTGCTGGCCGGTTGGCTCGATGTTCACCACCGTCTGCTTGAACGAACTCCACCAAGTGTAGGGCGCAGCGTAGAAGTTGTTCTGCTTGGGGAAGTTCGTCCAATAGGTGCTGTTGGTCGGGATCGTGGTGGGGATGTTCATCAGGTTGATGATTTGCATCTCGCTGGCGATCCGCATGGCGATCTCCTGTCCGTTCTGGACGAATTTGGGATCATCGAGCGGCAGCGCGGCGCCCTCAGCTACCAGGTCCAGCACTTGCTGGTCGGTGATACGGGCATAATTGCCGCTCAAGGGATCGGTGGAATCCGCCGGCTTGATATTGCTCTCGCGGAACTGGTTCCAGTTGCCCAGCCAGTTGCTGTTATAGACGCAGGTATTGGACCAGTTGATCTGCAGTTCGTTGCGCGAATTGGTGTTCTGCACCGTGGTGTATTCGCCATTGTCCACCTGGCGCGCATTGACGTTGAAACCAGCCTGGCGCCAGCTGTCCGCGATGGAAAAGCCGAGGCGTTGCAGCACTTTGTTCCAGTCGCCGGGGATGACGAACTCGATCACCCATGGTGAGCCGTCCGGCAGGGCGTAAAAACCATCCGCGCTCTTTTTGATGCCCACCGAGCCGAGGAGCTTTTCGGCTTCCGCCGGGTCGTGCTTCCACCAGCCCGCGCCGAAGCCGGAGCGGATTGCGTCGCCGGTCGGCAGCAAGGACGGATCAATGCCCTGGGCCTTGAGCGTCTCGACGAGCTGGGTGCTGAATTCTGCATCGAATGGCTTGTAGCCATCGCCGATCGTCAGGCCCTTGAGCGCCTGCAGATTGGCTTCGTAGAAGATCGGGCCGGTAATCGGGGTATCGGGCAGGGGCAAGGCCGCAGCCTTGAACTGGCCGCTCATGGCGCTGATGCCGATCTGGGAAAGGTCCAGCGACAGGGCCAGTGCCCAGCGCACCTCCGGCATGTCATAAGGGGCACGTTGCTGGTTGATATAGACGCCGTAGGAGCAGGCATCGTTCATGTCGTGATAGGGGAAGGTCGCCGAGAAGGTCTCGACCTTGGGATTGCGGGCCTTGGCAGCATCGATGCTGTCCGGGCTCATGAAGGTGTCGACATCGTACTGGTTCTGCACGAAGGCCAGGGCGCGTGTCTCTTCCGCACCGAAATCCTTGTAGAGAATGAATTTGGGTTTTGGCGTACCGAGATTGCCCCAGCTCGACTTTTGCCAGTCTTCGCGCAATTCCCACAGCTGCCAGAAGCCATTGGGATCGAATTCCTTGACCTTATAGGGCCCCAGGGTCACCGGCGGCGCATTCTGGAAGCGGACGACCTGGTCGCCCTGCGCTTCGAATATGTGCTTGGGGACCCAGTTGAACGGCGTACCCCAGGTATAGACGCCCAAGCGGGTCGTCAGGTCGTAGGACGGGTTCACCGTCTCGACCTCGAAGGTGTAGTCGTCGATCTTCTTATAGCTCTTGAGATAGACGGTGACGCTGGCGACATTGGTCAGCTGCTCGCGATATTTGAAGGCGGTGTCGAGCGAGTAGATGATGTCGTCGGTCGTGAACTCGACGCCGTCGCTCCACAGGATTCCCGGGCGAATCTTGATGCGGAACTGGGTATGGGCGTCGTTCAGCACTTCGGGGAAACCGTCGGCCATTTCGGGATAGGATTTGCCCGTGGCGGTATCCATTTCCCAGAGATAGCCCCAGCCGAGCTCGCGGAAACCGCGCCAGATGGCGTAGGAGTTCAGCGGGTTCTGTGCCGACGGGTTGGCGGAGCGCCCGTCGAAGGTTTGCACGATGAGAGTTTCGCTGCGTGGCGTTCCCACATCGGTCATGGCGCCTTGCGCGAAGGCGGCGGTGGTCATCAGGCCGCCCATTGCGGACGTCAGCAGAAATCGGCCAAGCCGGGTCATCTGTATCCTCCTCGACCGGCCGTGCGCTTATGCGAGCATCGACCGGTTAAATCAGGCATTCCGGGCACGGATCGGCCACAACCTGGCGTCGGCTGCTGCGTCAGCAACATGCCTGTCAGGCCAGGGATGACGACCTCCGTCCCACGCGCTTACCTGCGGGGCGCATCGCAGTAATTGTTTTTATTTTCGTTATTTTTGCGATTTCTAACGAATATGGTCGAAGCTTACTGCTGTCAATGCCCTTTTGGCGGAACACGCAGCTAAACGCTAGAAGGCGAAAATGATGCGCTTAGTCGGCGACGAGCACTTCGACACCGCGGCGCTCGAAGGCTTCGCGGTCGGTCCTGATGATACCGCTGTCGGTAATCAGGGTATGCACCAGCTCCACCCCGCCGAGCGAGGAGAACGAGACCTTGCCGATCTTGGTCGAGTCGGCCAGCAGATAGACGCGCGAGGCGGCTTTCACCATGGCGCGCTTCACATAGATGTCCCCGATGGCCGGATAGGTCAGGCCCGCCTCGAACGAGATGCCGGCGGTGGCCAGGAACAGCTTTTCGGCATAGATGCCGACGAAAAATTCCGCCGACTTTTCCCCGCTCAGCGACAGGGTGGGCGCCTTGAACTGGCCCGCTGGCATATGCACTGTATTGGTGGGAATTGCCCCCAGGATCAACGCGATGTTGAGGGCATTGGTGATGATGTTAAGTTCTTGTCTGGACTTCAAATTCTCGGCAAATTGCGTCGTCGTCGTGCCGGAGTCGATGATGATGGTTTCGTTGTTGCGGACCAGCGATGCGGCGGCCGCGCCAATCAGCTTCTTGCGGTCCATGTTCTGGCCGTGCTGCAGGGACATAGACTGAACCTGCTGCGGGATGGAGCGCAGATAGGCGCCGCCATGTTCGCGCGAAATATAGCCATCGGCATCCAGCCGCTCCAGGTCCTGGCGGATCGTTGCCTCGGACACGGCGAAGGCCGCCGAAAGATCCCGTACCCGGGCGCTGCCTTCTTCTTGCAGCCATTCGAGAATTTTCATGCGGCGCGGCTCGGCCAGCAAATGCTGCCGCCCGCCCTCAACACTCCCGCGCCCGGCTTTGGATGATCTTGGTTTCTGCATTCCGCATCCCTCACACAGGGGTAAAGTGCTAGCATCTGGTTATCCGTTTGAAGCACCAAAACGCGCTTGTCACCCGAAAAAGCGCAAAACAGGTGCATAGGCAAAGTTAGAAAAAACACATAAATCGAAACTTTTCGCCATTGCATGAAAGCAAAACGCAGGATAGCAATCATGCAAACAAAGAGGTGCAGCAACCGCACCCTGTCTGTGAGGAAGCATTTTCGCTGTGGCATGGCCGGCGCCCATTGGAGGCGTCTGCATCTCTGCAACAATTTGCTCGCCACGCCCGACAGAGGCGGCCCGTACCGGCCCGATACGCTGGAGACCAGATTGTCATTACCTGCGCCAACGCTAAGAAATGACGCCGTTTCGCTCATTGCCAGCAAGGCCCTGTGGATTCGCCGGCGCAGCTTCCAGATGGTGTATGAGGCCCAGCAGGGGCATCCGGGCGGCGATTTCAGCGCTGCGGACGTGCTGGCAACGCTGTATTTCGGCGCCATGCGCTATGATCCGAAAAACCCCCGCGATCCAGCACGCGACCGTTTCGTGATGAGCAAGGGCCATTGCACCGGCGCCTTTTATTCGGTGCTCGCCGCTGCCGGCTATTTCCCGGAAGCTGAACTATCGAGCTATATGAAGCCGCTGAGCATGCTCAACGGGCACCCCAATCGCAATTACCTGGCGGGCGTCGAAACCAATACCGGTCCACTCGGCCACGGCCTGCCCGTTGCCATCGGCATCGCCATTGCCGGCCAGATCGACAACGCCGACTTCCGCACTTTCGTGCTGACCGGCGATGGCGAATTGCAGGAGGGCAGCAATTGGGAGGCCGCGCTTACCGCCGGCCATCGCAAGCTCGAAAACCTCACCCTGATCATCGACCGGAACCGGTTGCAGCAGGGCGCGCGCACCGAGGACACCGCTTCGCTCGATCCGCTGGACGACAAATGGCGGGCCTTTGGCTGGCATGTCGAAATGGTGGATGGGCACGATCATGCTGCCCTTCTGAGCCTACTCAGCGCCAATCCGAAAGGCCGGGGCAAGCCGCTCTGCGTTATCGCCAACACGGTCAAGGGCAAGGGCGTGAGCTTCATGCATGACAATGTGGCCTGGCATCATGGCGTGCCCAATAAACAGCAATATGAGCAAGCCATGGCGGAGTTGGTCTGATGAGTGCAGCAGCCCCGGCCAAGGCCGGCATGTTCGATTGCCGCGACAGTTTCGCTGCCACCATCGAGTCGCTTGCCGCCACCGATCCGCGGATCGTCACCGTGGTCAGCGATAGCGTGGGTTCGTCCAAGCTGGCCGGGTTCAAGCAGAAATGGCCCGAGCGCATGGTCAATGTCGGCATTGCCGAGCAGACCGTCGTGGCGGTTGGCGCGGGCCTTGCCAATGGCGGCAAGGTGCCGTTCGTGTCGGCGGCGGCGTGCTTTCTCAGCGCCCGCGCGCTTGAGCAGATCAAGGCCGACATTGCCTATTCCAATGTGAATGTGAAATTGATCGGGCAGTCGAGCGGCGTCGCCTATGGCGAGCTTGGCCCCACCCATCACTCGATCGAGGACATGGCCTGGCTACGCCTGTTCAACAATCTGACGCTGATCGTTCCGGCCGATCCGTGGCAGACCGAGCAGGCCATTCGCGCCGCCGCCGCCATGGACGGCCCGGTCTTCGTGCGCGTCAGCCGCATGCCGGTGCCTGCGCTTGAGCGTAGCCATGCCAGTTTCGAGATCGGCCAGGCCGAGACGCTGATCGAAGGCGACGACATCGCCATTATCGCCAATGGCACCATGGTGCACCGCGCCGTCGCGGCCGCGAAAATCCTTGCGGGCGAGGGTATTCGTGCCCGTGTTGTCAACATGGCGACGGTCAATCCGCTGGACGAGTCGGCGATTCTGGCCGCAGCGGAAACCGGCGCCATCGTCACCGTCGAGGAACATTCGGTGCGCGGCGGATTGGGCGGCGCCATTGCCGAGATCGTCACCGCCAACACACCGGTCCCCATGCGCATCATGGGTTTCCCGGGCTTTGTGCCCACCGGCTCGGCCGAGTGGCTGATGGAGCATTTCGGCCTCACCGAAACCGGCATTGCCGAGGCCGCCCGCCAGACCATCGCGCGCAAGAGATGAGCCAGCCGGACCTCGTTCTCGCCATCGATCAGGGCACCACCAATACCAAGGCGCTACTGGTCGATGCGGCTGGCCGCATATTGCAGCAGGCCTCGGTACCCAATGCCGTGTCCTATCCGCAATCGGGCTGGGCCGAGCAATCGGCCACGGCGCTGCTCGATGGCGTGCGGCAGGTCATTGCTGCGATTGTTAGCAAGGCGGGTGCCCAGAACATCGCGGCTGTAGCGATCTCCAACCAGCGCGAGTCGATCATCGTTTGGGATGCGGCGGCGGGCGAGCCCATCGGGCCCTGCATCATTTGGCAATGCCGCCGATCCGCCGCCACCTGCGAAGCGCTGCGCGCGGCCGGTCATGCGGGCATCATCGAACAGAAAACCGGGCTGGCGCTCGATCCGCTCTTTCCCGCCGGCAAGATCGCCTGGCTGCTCGACGCAGTGCCGGGCGCCCGCCAGCGGGCCGAAGCCGGTCAATTGCGGGCCGGGACGGTCGACGCCTGGCTGTTGTGGACACTGAGTGGCGGCGACGTTCACGCCACCGACCATTCCAACGCCTCGCGCACGCAGTTGTTCAATACCCAGACCATGGCCTGGGATGCCGAACTGGCGCGCCTGTTCGATGTGCCACTGTCGCTCCTGCCGGTCGTCATGCCATCGGATTCCCGGTTCGGTGAGACGGTCGCGGGAGCGTCGGCGCTGCCTAGCGGCATTCCCATCCACGCCATGATCGGGGATTCCCATGCCGCGCTTTATGGCCATGGCGTGCGCAAACCCGGCATGGTCAAGGCCACTTATGGCACCGGCACGTCGCTGATGGCGCTCACCGGCGAACGGGTACTGTCACGCCATGGCATTTCCAGCACCATCGCCTGGAGCACCTCCGCCGGGCCGGTCCATGCGCTCGAGGGCAATATCTCGGTTTCGGGGCAGGCGGCGGCATTCATGGCCGACATGCTCGGCCTTGCCGATGCCACAGCCCTGTCCGACCTCGCCGCGACGGTTTCGGACAGCAATGGTGTGGCCTTCGTGCCCGCCTTGGTGGGCCTGGGCGCGCCGCATTGGCGGGCCGATGCGCGTGGCACCATTACCGGCATGACGCTGGGCACCAGCCGCGCCCATCTGGCCCGCGCCGCGCTCGAAGCCATTGCCTTCCAGGTGGCCGATGTATTGGCCGCCATGGAGCAGGATACGGGCACAGCGCTTGCCGAGTTGCGCGCCGATGGCGGCGCCTCGCGCAACGGCTTCCTGATGCAATTCCAAGCCGACATTATCGGCCGGCCGGTGGCCGTTGCCGCCGCCGCCGAAGTGAGCGCCCTTGGCGCCGCCGCCTTGGCGCATGCAGCGCTCGGGCATGATACGGCGCCGGTGGCGGCGGCCGAACACTATGCCCCCGCCATGCCTGCGGCGGAACGAAACGAGCATCTGGCGCGCTGGCACATGGCCGTCGCGCGCACCCTGAACCAGCCCGAAACGGCACCCGAAAGAGGAGGATTTCGATGAGTAACCAGCGTTATGGCGCCGGCATCTGGCATTTTGCCACCTATGTGGATCGCTACGCGACCGATGGCTATGGCACGCCGCGCAGCGTCATCGAGGCCATCGACCTGGCCGGCCAGGTCAAGGACCTCTCGGTCGTCGATATCAACTATCCGTTCTTCGGCGGCGAATTCAGCAATGCCCAAATCAAGACGGCGCTCGATCGCAATAATCTCGGCGTCATCGGCATCACGCCGGAAATCTATACCCGCGAGTTCGCCAAGGGCGCCTTCACCAATCCGGATGCCGGGGTGCGCCGCCGCGCTCATGAACTCATCACCGAAGCCTGCGACGTGGTGCGCTTCTTCAAGGCCGATTATGTCAAGCTGTGGCCCGGCCAGGACGGTTGGGACTATCCCTTCCAGGTCGATCACGGCACGCTGTGGAAGCATTCGCTCGATGGCGTCGGCCAACTCGCCAGCGAGAACCCGGACCTCAAATTCGTCATCGAATACAAGCCGCGCGAGCCGCGCGTGCATATGAGCTTTGATTCCCTCGCCCGCACCCTGCTCGGCATCGAAAAGATCGGGCTGCCCAATGTCGGCATCCTGCTCGATTTCGGCCACGCTTTGTTCGGCGGCGAGTCCGCGGCCGATTCAGCCCAGATGGCGATCGACTATGGCCGGCTCTTCGGCATGGACGTCAACGACAATTACCGCTCCTGGGATGATGATCTGGTGGCGGGCAGCCTGCACCCGATCGAGCTGTTCGAGTTCTTCTATGTGCTGCGCAAGAACAAGTGGGAGGGCGTCTGGCAGCTCGATCAATTCCCGTTCCGCGAGGACAGCGTCGCCACGGCGACTCATGCCATCGACTTCCTCAAGGCGGCTTCCCGCGGCCTCGAGGCGCTCGATATCGACGCGCTCAAGGAGGCGCAGAGCAAGCACGACGCCATCGGCGCTCTTCGCATTGCCCAGAAAGCCCTGTTCGGCTCGTTCTGAGCCGGATACCGACCGCCATTGACAGGATTGACCGCCATGTTGCCCCGCGAAAAACGCGCCCGCCTGATCCTCAATACCGATGCCAAGAACGAGGCCGACGATCAGTTCACTATCGTTCATGCCCTCCTGACGCCGACCTTTGATTTCCATGGCATCATCGCCGCCCATTTCGGCGCCCATCGCTCGCAGACCAGCATGCTCGATAGCCGGGAGGAGATCGATAAATTGCTGGACCTGATGGATCTGTCCGGCCGCATCCCGGTGGCCAATGGCGGGGCAAATGCCTTGCCTGACGAGAGCACGCCCGTGCCGTCGCCCGGCGCGCAGATGATCATCGACCAAGCCATGGCGGACGATGACCGCCCGCTTTATGTGGCATTCCTGGGCCCACTGACCGACATGGCCTCGGCATTGCTGCTGGAGCCGCGGCTCAATGAGCGCAATGTCATCTGCGTATGGATCGGGGGCGGCGCCTGGCCGGTGGGCGGGCGCGAATTCAACCTGATGAACGATATCGCCGCCGCCAATGTGGTGATGCGCTCGAACATCCAGGTCTGGCAGATTCCCTCCACCGTCTATCGCATGATGGCGGTGAGCTATGCCGAACTCCAGGAACGCTGCGCCGGCCGCGGCGCTATCGGGGATTATCTGGTCGAGCAGTTGATCGAGTGGAACTTGCGGGTGCATCCGGGGCCGATCGAGCATCGCTCGCTGGGCGACACTCCGGCCTTGTCGGTCATTCTCAACCCGCATGGCGGGCTATCCGACTGGCGCCCTGCGCCCGAATTCACCAGCCACATGAACTACGTTCATACCGGCAAGAACCGGCCCATCAAGGTCTACGACAATATCGACGTGCGCTACATCCTCGAGGATTTTTACGCCAAGCTGGCCCGCTTCCACCGCGGCGTGCAGGACCTGGCGCAATTTGGTTAGCGACGCGAGCAGCTACAGCGCAAAACGCTAAAACTGTCCGGACAGGCCAAGCCTGGCGCCGATGGAGCGCTGGCCATTGCCGTCGATGTCGAGCAGCAAATTGGTATCGACGGACCAGCCTTGCCTTGCTGCAACGGACACGCCAAGCAACAGTTGCCCGAAGGCGCCAGAACCATCGAGCCCGGCAAAGCCGCCGGTCAGGCCCAGCTTGGGCAGGAACGTCATGCCGTCTTCCAGCACATAGAGGCGGGCTATTTCGCCGCCTAGGCTGACGCGGAATTGCTCGTGGGTGACGCCGGACAAGTCGATGACATTGCCAATGCCGTTGGTGACCGTGTAATCCGCCGCCGTTTCCGAGAGATAGACCGCCCGCAGTTTTGGGGTGAGCGTGGTCACTTCGTCGAGCAGCCATTGACCGGTGATCGCGGTGTCGGCCATCCAGCGTCGCGTGTCGAAGGTGCCGTCCCAGGCCCTGGTGTCGATATCGTTGGCGGAACCGCCATAGCGCAGGCTTGTGTCCCAGAACACGCCTTGGCCCAGTTCCAGCGACGCATAGGGACCGGCAAGCCAGCCATTGCCGCTCAATTCGGCGTCCTCGCCCGGATCGGTCATGCGATCGAAGTGGACTGACAGGCCAATCAGCGCCTGGTCGGTGACGAGATAATCGGCACCGGCCGAGATCATGCCGAAACTGCCCCATTGGCTGCCGCTGGCATCGCTCTGGTGCACCAGGAATGTCCCGTCGACCCAGATATTGAACGGCGCTGCAGCGGCCACCGCAATGCCCGCATCGGCCGCCTCCAGTCGCGCCAGGCTGGTGGAGAAGCCCAGCGCCATGCCTTGCTCGGTTGGCTGCAAGCGCGATGTTATTGGATCGGCGGATAGTGCCATGCTGCGCCGGTCCACCAGACCGGGAACCTTGATCGTTGAGGAGATCAAACCCTGCCGGGCCTGCACGAAGTCCTGCACCAGCCCGCCGATCTCGGCCGCGATCGCCGCTGAATCATGGGCGAGCACATAGGTGACAGTCCCGGTATTGGAACTTCCCAAAGCGCTGGTTAGCCGGAAACCGACTTGCACGCGGCCGGAAAAGGCGGGGTCCGGAACGAACTTCAGATACCAGCCGAGCGGCTCGACCGGTCCGGCCTGGGCGAATTCGCCGCGCACGATGGAGGCGGTGCCGGCATTGTACGGCGCGACGGAGATGATGTCGGCGGCGCTGAAGGGGCCGCCGGTGGCGCCGCGGGTGAGATCGACATTAACCGGGGTGGAGCCGGGCGGAACCTCGATCTGCTGATCAGGCACCGTGACGGTGCGCTCACCGACCTTGAGCGTGTAACTGGCCGCACCGGTCGCGCCGGTATTATCGCGGACCTGAATGGTGAAGGCGTAATCGCCCTGGCTATTCGCATCCAGCGGACCGCTCAGCGTGCCGGTGGAGACATTGAGGACCATGCCCGTCGGCAGCGAGCCGGAAAGCAGGCTGTAGAGCAGGGGGGCGGTGCCGCCAACAGCCGATATCGGCTGATTATAGTCTTCGCCAACCATGGCACCGGGTAGGGGCCCCGAGGGTGGAGAGAAGCTGAAGTCCGGTGTCGGCGTATCCCCGATCACCGCTATGGTCTGGATGGCTTGGCGCGAGGCATTGAAATTGGCGTCGCCCGGATGCTGCGCGCTCAGCATGCAATCGCCGCCCTTGAGGAAGGTGACGACGCCATTGGAAATGGCGCAAATGCCGCCGCTTTCGACCCTCACCTCGACGGGCACGCTCGCACTGACCCGGATGGCGTGGGCGCTCACCGCATAGGTCTGCCCCACCACCGCTTCCCGAGGCGCAATGGTATCGAAATAGATGCTCTGCTCCGCCTTGGCGATGTCGATGGTAACGGGGTTGCTGACGCCAGGCTCATGGTCGGCGTCACCCGAATAGATGGCGGTAATGGTATGCAGCCCGGCGGCAAGTTGGTTGGTTGTCAGGGTGAGGCTGGCACCGCTGCCGGTTTCGAATGTGGCGACACCAATCCTGGTATTGCCGTCCATGAAGGCTATTTCGCCACTGGGCGGCGCACTGGTCCCGATGACCAGGGCCTTTATGACAACGGTTTGCCCATAGACCCTGCCGCTTGGCAGGTCATCCACGATCACTATCGAAACCGCCTTGGTGAGCGTCAACGTCGCGGGTCTCGAATAGGCGGTCTCGCCATCCTTGCTGACCACGACGCGATAGCGGTGACCGCTATCGGCAACGCGAACCGGCTTGAAGGTATGGCTGCTGCCATCTGCTCCCGGAACGGTCGCGAAACTCAAACCATCGGTGCTGACTTGCCATTGGTAGGAAACGTCATCTTCGGCGACCACAACCGAGAAGGTGACGAATTGCCCTGCCGCTGTCGTCACATCAGCCGGCTGCTGCATGATGGTGGGCGGGGCGGCCTGCACTGGCGCGCTGAGCAGCACCGTGAGCGCCGCCAGCATAAGGGCGGAAAACCAAGTGCGGCATGCGCTCTTCCACCCGGATTGGAATGCCGCATACTCCATGGGTCGGGAAAACAAGGTCGCGATCAATGCCATGCCAATGCTGAATCTCGGTCGGGGAAATAGCCGGCCCGTCCCCGCGCCGGACGGCTGATGGGTGACAGCCGCGCACGAATGTCACCCATATCAAGGCCTAGAATTTTATGCCGAGACCGACCTTGAGAGCATGCTGGTCGACAGCGACATTGACGCCGCCGAGATCGCTGTCGCCGTAGTCGCTGTAACGGTATTCGACACGGCCAAACACATTGTCGGTAAAGGCGTAATCCACGCCTGCGCCGATCGTGTAGCCGTTGAAGGTTTCTTCGGTTTTGCCGAGGCCCGGGAAATCCACATAGCCCTGCGTCGTCGCCCAGCCTGCCGTGGCGTAGATCAGCGCGCGATCGAAGGCGTAGCCCAGGCGGCCACGCACCGAACCCGCCCAATCGGTGCCGAACTGGGCACCGAAGATTTCCTGTTCGTTCCAATTGTATTCGAGGTCGCCCTCGATGCCGAGCACGACATTATTGTCCAACTGGTAATTGTAGCCCGCGAAAGCACCGAAAATGCCGCCATTGGCTTCCTCGGAACTGGAGATGCCAAGGCCGGAAAATTCGCCGCTCGCCCAGGCACCGCCGCCCTGGATACCGAGATAAGCGCCGGACCATGCATAAGCAGGCGCGATTGGAAGCGGAGACTGTACGGCAATGATATCGGCGGCTTGTGCCGTCGACGCGCCAAGCGCGATGAAGGCGAAAAGAACGAGTTTTTTCATAATGGCATACTCCAACTGCTGAAATCCGAGGCATTGGCAGATAGCGGACAGGCGGCATCAGGCGCCGGCAAGCTGACTTGCCGAGCTTCTCCGAATGCCTGACGCTCAATAGGACGAGGCCCCCGATCCGCTGCGCAATCGAGGCTAAAAAATCAAATTTGGGCCGTGAAGATAAGCCGCCAGGGGCGATGCGCGGCGAATCTATCTCAGCGCGCAAACCGGACCGGGCAAAATACTCCCGACGCGCAACGTCACATCACCGGGCCAGGGCACGAGCCCCTATCGTCCCCAAAGCGTAGCCCGATCGAACCAACTCGCCGATTCGCCCGTTCGGCCACTTTGCGCCAAAAGGCGGATTTCACGTGGGGTAAGTCCATGCAGGCGTTGAAATGCCCGCGTGAAATTATGCGCATAGATGAAGCCGTGCTCGAGCCCGATTTCCGCTATTGATTTGTGGGATTGAGTCGGATCGCGCAAGGCTGCGCGCGCCAGGTTCAGCCGCCGCTTTTGAAGATAGCTCGCCACGCCCCCCTCGCTGGAAAACAGATAGGTGAGCTTGCGCAGCGAGATGCCGAAGGCGGCAGCAATCTGGGCCGGAGAAATGTTCGGATCGAGGGCGTGCGCATCGATATAGCGGCGGATTTCTCCAAACTGGGCAGCGGCTACCCCTAGCGATAAATCCGCTCTTTTTACTCCGTTCAGCGTAGCGGCGACGAGTTCCACGGCGGGTAGCGCAAGAGCGGCGGCCTGTTGCTCGTCAAGCAGCGGCAGCGCACGCCAGAGCGCGACCATGTGGTTGCGCAACAAGGTGACCATCGGCTCGTCGGCGGCAAGAACCCGCATATTCTGTTCGTCCGGATGAGTGAGCAAGGGCGCCAGCAGGGACCTCGGGACAAACAGGGTCAGATTGGCGAAATCGCTGGCCGATCCCGCATGAGCCTGCCCGGCGTCGTGAATGACCAGATCGCCCGGCCCCGCTTGTGCCTCCCCGCGGCCGTCCTGGCGGCTCCACTGGCCCGCCAGGAAAAACTGCACCTCGAAATGATCGTACCCGTCCGCCCCGATACGATAGCTGGAACGGCTCAGTTTCTGGGCAACGCTAAGGCAATATGTCAGCAGCAATTCGCCGACGCGAAAGGTGGTGTGCGTCGTGTGAAATGCTTCGGGCCGGGCAAGATTGACGTCATACAGCGAGCCGGCGGAGTCCTGCCAGAACTCCAGCGCCCGTTTCAAAGGCAACTCTCGGGTGTTGGTTTTGAACACCAGAGTTGGATGTGCGTCGTTCATGGCAAGACACTCAGAAATTTAATGTGCCCGTCGCTGCGAAAGTGACCGGTGCAAAGCAAGCGGGACTCGTCCTTTAATCAGCCTGCTGAGAAATCACCTGAAATGGAACATTGACCACTATTTAGCGGATCGGAAGCATTTGGGAAACTGCCAGGCCGATCTGGACGGCCGCTCTAATATGGTCGGGGCTGCCCCCGGCCGTGTGGAGCGTCCGTAATCGCGGGCACTTGCTACCGCGCTTGTGTGATCACAGCGAGGGCAATTCGCTAATCACTTTGCTTCTAATTTAGGCAATCAAAGTTTCTGGCGACGCCTTGTGCGTTTTATCCTTGCGCTGCGAAATTCTGTGCGCTTTGTTTTGGCGGAACAACAAACAACGGGTCCACATTCATGCTGAATCGCAGGCTGTTTTCTGCCTCCACCCTTGCCGTATTTGCCTTGGCAGGCTTCGCCACCGTGCCGGCTTTTGCCCAGACCGTGGTCAAGCTGACACTGGACTGGCGTTTCGAAGGCCCAGCGGCGGGTTTCTTGCTGGCGCAGGACAAGGGCTATTTTGCAGAAGAAGGCCTGGATGTGACCATAGACACCGGCAATGGCTCGGTAGAAGCCATTCCGCGCGTCGCCACTGGCGCCTACCAGTTCGGATTTGGCGACATCAATTCGCTGATCAAGTTCCTTGATGAAGATCCGGCCCAGCCGGTCAAGTCGATCATGATGGTCTATGACAAGCCGGTGTTTTCGATCATCGGCCGCAAGTCGCTGGGCATTACCGACGATCCCAAATCGCTGGAAGGCAAGAAGCTGGGCGCGCCGCCGCCGGACGGCGCCTTTGCCCAGTGGAAGGCCTTCATTCCGGCAGCCGGGATCGATGCCTCCGGCATCACCATAGAGAATATCGGCTTCCCGGTGCGCGAGCCGATGCTGGCTTCGGGCGACGTGGATGGCGTGTTCGGCTTTGCCTTTTCGGTTATCCTCAACCTGATCGCCAACGGCGTGCCGGAAGACGATATTTCCACCATCCTGTTCGCCGACCACGGCCTCAATCTCTATGGCAATGCGATCCTGGTGAACGAAACATTTGCCGAAGCGAACCCGGACGTCGTGAAGGGCTTCCTGCGGGCGCTGGCCAGGGGCTTTGCCGATGCGGTGGCTGATCCGGCGGCGGGCGCCGCGGCGGTGCTGTCTCGCAACGAGACGCTCAACCTCGATACCGAAATAGCGCGCCTGACCATGGCCAACGAGATGAACATCAAGACGCCCTATGTGGTCGAACATGGCTTTGGCGGCATCGATGAGGCCCGGCTCACCGCGTCGCTCGAAACGCTGAAACTGTCGCTTGGCCTCAAGGGTGCGGTGACCGCGGCGGATGTGTTCGACGCGCAATATTTGCCTCCCGCCGAAGAGCGCATGCTGCCTTAAGCGGCCTTCCCAGCCTCCCCCGAACAGGGGGAGGAACGGTGCCGCGAGCAGCGCGGCACCGCAATTTTGTCCAATAACCGGAACCGCCATGCCCCTGGTTTCCATCGAAAATGTCGACATGCGCTATGGCGGACCGGGCGGAACGCTGGCCGTGAGCGGCCTCAACCTGCGGATCGAGCGCGGCGAATTTGTTGCCGTGGTGGGGCCGTCCGGCTGTGGCAAGTCCACGCTGATGAAACTGACGACTGGGCTGCACATTCCCCAGAGCGGCACGGTGATTGTTGCCAACCAGGAAGTGAGCAAGCCCGTCTCTATCGTTGGCATGGCATTCCAGAACCCGACCATGCTGCCCTGGCGCACGACGCTGGAGAATATCCTGCTGCCGCTCGAAATTGTGGAGCGACACCGCCATCGGCTGCGGGCGCACAAGAAGGAATATGTCGAAAAGGCCGAGGCGCTGCTGGAAACGGTTGGGCTCAAAGGCTTTGGCGACAAGTTTCCTTGGCAGCTTTCCGGCGGCATGCAGCAGCGCGCCAATCTTTGCCGGGCACTGATCCATGAGCCCGAACTGCTGATGCTGGATGAGCCATTCGGCGCGCTGGACGCATTCACCCGCGAAGAGCTGTGGTGCGTGATCCGGGACCTGCACGCCAGCCAGGATGTCACCATCGTTCTGGTCACCCATGACCTGCGGGAATCCGTGTTCCTGGCCGACAAGGTCGTGGTGATGAGCGCGCGTCCGGGGCGGGTTATTTCCGAACATGTCGTGCCATTCGAGCGGCCACGGCAGCTCGACATTCTCTATCAGCCGGCATTCAACGAAATGGTGCAGGCACTGCATGGCGAGATTGCTGTCGCGAGGGTCGCCGCATGACCAATCTCGAAACCGTCACCGTCGCGTCGACCCCGCCGGCGCCGCGGGTTGCGTTCAAGATCAATTGGCTGCGCCTGGCGCCGCTGCTCTACACCATTGGCCTGTTCGTGATCTGGGAGGTCGGGGTGCGGCTCTCGGGCCTGCCGCATACGATTTTTCCGACGCCAAGCCGGGTGTTCGAAGCGATCGTGCAATATTGGTCGCCGATCTGGAAGAACTCCCTGCAGACGCTCTATACCACGGTGCTGGGCTTCCTTATCGCCGTCGTCGCGGGACTGGGGATAGGCTTGTTCATTGGCTGGTCCAAGACGATTTATGCCGGGCTTTATCCGATCATGATAGGATTCAACGCAATTCCCAAAGTGGCATTGGTCCCGATCCTGGTCATCTGGTTCGGCATCGGCACCGTGCCGGCAGTGCTGACGGCGTTCCTGATTTCGTTCTTTCCCATCGTGGTCAACGTCGCGACCGGCCTCGCCACAATCGAGCCGGAGACCGAGGACGTGTTGCGGGCGCTCGGCGCAAAAAAGCTCGACATCATGCTCAAGGTCGGCATTCCGCGCTCGATGCCGTATTTTTTCGGCTCGCTGAAGGTGGCAATCACCCTGGCCTTTGTCGGCTCGGTGGTCAGTGAAACCGTGGCGTCCAACAACGGCTTGGGCAACATGATGGCGTCTGCTCAATCCAATTTCAACGTGCCGCTGGTGTTTGCTGGGCTGCTGATGCTCGCGATCGAGGGCATCGCCATGTACGCGCTCATGGCGTGGCTGGAGAAGCGGATGACCGGCTGGGCGCACCGCTCGACAATGAGCAATTGATCCAAGATCAATGGCGCGCTGCTGCTCCGAACGCCGCGGCAACCACGTCGGCCAGGCCGCGCCCGGCGCTGCCATCCTCATCAAGGCGTGGATTGTAGATGGTGATCTCAAGTCCGACGGCCTTACCGCTGGCCAGCGCAATCCGCAGCGCAGCCCCTAGCTCGTCCCACGACAACCCGCCTGGTACGCGGAAATCGACAGCCGGCATGATCGCGTCGTCGAGACAGTCGGCGTCGAGATGGATGAAAAAGCCGTCGAGTTCCGCTCGCGTCAGGTGATCGATCGCTTCGCCTGCGGCGGCCTCGATGCCTCTTGCGCGCACGGCGGGCAGATCAAGCGCCTTGAGCTCCGCGGGGAGCGGCTGGCTGCCGTACTCTTCCTGATCCTTGTGGTCGCGATAGGCGAACGCGACAGCGTCTTCAGGCCGGACCAGAGGCTTGCGCCCTTCGATGTCGGTCAGCAGCGACGGCCCGTAGCCGGTGACGAAGGCGAGGTCCATCGAGGCGCCCTCGCCATTGGGTTCTGCCGCGGGCTGGAAGAAATCGGCATTGCCGTCGATGAAGAGCAGGCCATACCGGCCGCGCCGTCGAAGTGCGAGCATGGAGCCAACCAGGATCGTACAATCGCCGCCCAGCACCACCGGAAACTCGCCCGCATCGAGCACCGCTTCCACCGCGTCGGCGAGCTTGGGCGACCACGCCGCAATTGCCGTGGCGTTCAAAACGCCGGTATCTGGATCTGGGGTAGGGTCCTTGGGAGGCACGGCCAGCCGTCCGGCGCGGCGCGCATGAATGCGCTCCGCAAGGCCAAGACCAAGCAGCCGACCAGCCAGACGCTCGACGCCCTCGGTCGCTAGCCCCGGCGTGGAAGGAGCTTCGAGAACAGCATAAGGGCCGGGCATGGGCGCCTCCTGTTTGTGGCTTAGGTCAGTCCTTCGACAACGGTCGCTGCTGCGCCCTGTTCCCTGTCACGTCGCATTTGAAGTGGGACAATGGCAAGGCCTTGCCGGCTTTCGCTTGCGCCGCGGCGGTAGAGGCTGGATACGTAATTCCATAATTTTCCGAGAGAATTGCCGTGAACCCCTGGGTCCTGATCGATACCGTCCCGCTCCCCGATGGCCGCGGTGATATCCGCCTGATCCAGCGTGCCGACGAATTCTCCATCATGCTTGGCACGATTGCCTTGATGAACAGCCGCCTCAGCGGGTCCGAAGAAGCCATGGCCGGGCTGGCACGGGCGCGGATCAGCGATCGGCCGAATGCCCACGTGCTGGTCGGTGGGCTCGGCATGGGCTTCACTTTGCGTGCGGCGCTCGCAGAGTTTCCCAAAACAGCCAGCATCACCGTTTCTGAGCTGATGCCTGCCGTAGTGGCCTGGGCGAAAGGTCCAATGGCACCCATTTTTGGCGATTGCCTTGAGGATTCGCGCGTCGACATCAAGGTCGTCGATGTACGCCGGCTGATCAATTCGGCCAAGGCGAGCTACGACGCCATCCTGCTCGACGTCGACAACGGTCCCGATGGATTGACTGTCGAGACCAATGACGCGCTTTACAGCATGACCGGCCTGAAAGCCGCCAGTGCTGCGCTGCGTCCGGGCGGCGTGCTGGCAATTTGGGCTTCCGCACCCGACCGTGCCTTCACCCAGCGCTTGCAGCGCGCGGGATTTGCGGTCGAGGAAGAGCGGATCCGAGCCAATGGCAAGAGCCGAGGCTCGCGCCACGTCATCTGGCTGGCCACCCGCCCCAGCACACATTCGCCTGGAGTTCGCTCCGCATCCAGAAAACTATAGAAATCGCGATCTGCTGCCGTATGGCCCGCCGGCAGGGCGCCGGCGGGCCATGGTCAGATTACCAGGGTTGGGTTTTGTTGACTGACCCCGTGAAGGTGCCGGTCGGGCCTTCGCTGCCGAGGAGGGCGACGCGGACGGCTTCGGCGGCGCCTTGCTGGACGGTTTCGGTGCCTTCGTAATTGTTGAGCGCAGTGCTGGTGAAGCCAGGGGTCACCGCGTTGACCTTGATGCCTTCGGCTTCAAGATCGATGGCAAAGGCCAGCGTGATGGCGTTGAGCGCGGTCTTGGAGGCTCCGTAGCCGGGATTGAAGGTCGCTCGGTAGGGATGTGGTGTGGCGTTCACGGTGAGCGAGCCGAGGCCACTCGATACATTGACGATGCGTGCAGCTTCTGACTTGCGCAATAGGGGTACGAAGGCCTGAGTGACGGCGATGACACCGAAAACATTGGTCTCCCAGATGGTGCGCACTTCATCGACCGGGATCAGCGTTGCGCGCGAACGCTGGATATAGTCCTGCATGGTCTCGACCTCCTGGCCATTGGCCCTGGAAATCGCGGCATTGTTGACGAGAATGTCGAGACGGCCAAATTGCCGTTCGACCTGTGCGACAGCGGCGCGGATCGACGCTTCGTCGGTGACATCGAGCTGGATGGGATGAACATCGCCGGCAAGGGTTTGGGCCGCTGATTTGCCGCGCTCGAGATTGCGCGAGGCGAGTAGCACGGTGAGGCCGCTGGCGGCGAGGTCGGTCGCGATCTGCAGCCCGATGCCCTGATTGGCGCCGGTGACGAGTGCGATGCGTGAATTATGAGGCATGGCATGATCCTGTTTTGATTGGCCGAACAGGAGATGGTCATGGGTCGTTGGACGTTCTATATTTAAACGTCCAGGATTATATCGAATGAGTCCAGAATGGCTGATCCCCTCGCACAGATCGTTGGCTTGCTGCAACCAGGCGCGCCGTTTTCCAAATGTGTGACCGGATCGGGGGCGTGGCGTGTGCAGCGGACGCAATCGCCCAACCCCTATTACGTCGCGGTGCTTAAGGGCAGCCTGCGTTACCGGGATCATCAAAGCGGCGAGGTCATCGTCAACGCAGGCGATTTCATTCTCATTCCTTCTGCGCAGGACTTCATGATGTGGAGTGAGGTGCCTAGCAGTGACAATGACCTGGTGATCGATCCGGTCACCCTACCCGGAGGGGGGTATCGCGTCGGCAGTATCGATGGTCCGATCGATATGCGGGCGCTGGTGGGCTATTGCATATTCCAGTCCGAAGACGCGACGCTATTGTCGTCGCTGCTGCCTGAACTGGTGGTGGTTCGGGGCGAACATCGCCTCGCTATGCTGATGCAATTGCTGGGTGACGAGGCGGTGGGCAGCAAGCCGGGGCGAGAGGTGGTGTTGCAGCATCTGCTGGAAGTGCTGCTGATCGAGGCGCTGCGCTCGACGGCCGAACTGGGCGATTCACCGGGATTGTTGCGCGGCCTGTCGGACGAGCGGCTGGCCGTGGCGATACGGAATATGCATGCAAGACCCGGACGCGGCTGGACCGTGGCCGAACTGGCACGCGAGGCAGCTTTGTCCCGCTCGGGTTTCCATGAGCGCTTTCAAAGCGCAATAGGCATGGCGCCGATGGAATATCTGAAGGCCTGGCGACTGGCTTTGGCCAAGGACTTGCTGCGCAAGCGAGAGGCAAGTGTCGGCGAAATTGCCCGGCAGGTTGGCTACCGTTCGGCAAGCGCCTTCAGCGTCGCTTTCCTGCGTGACGTTGGTGTGTCGCCGGCACGCTACGCCCGCGACACGCCGGCGGCCCTGTCCGGCATGGCGGAGGAATTTGAAGGCGCCATCGCCTGAAGTTGCATAAGTCCGGTCAAACCCCGGTCGCACGTTGTCTCAGTAGACTAGCTTAGCCGGTGTACAAGCTTTGCGTGCAGGCGCGCAAAACTTGGGGCGGTGGCCGCGGTCACTGATCGTGCGGATATGCCGCGAAGCTCGAGCGCTCTCTGATAGCGCAGCGCTTCTGGGCTGGCACCAACGACCAGGACCGGCGCCTGTTGCAGTGGCCATTCGGCCTGGGCTTCGGCAATTTCGGCGCCAACCATGAGGCCCGCAATATAGCCGCTGATTTCGTCTGCCGGCATGCGCTCGAAAAGTACGAGGCTGCGTGCTGAAAAAGCGCGGCGCAGCGGTCCGCCCGGTATGTCGTCGAGCCATGCCATGCGCAGGCCGCGCTCGAACCCCGCATCGTCAATGATGGCCCCCTGCGGAATGAGCCGGCTGACCAGCGAATCCTTGCGCAGCAGATTGGCCATTTCGCCGCCCATATAGGTCGCGAGGCCAATGATGTGACCGTCCTCGATGGTCACGTATTTCGTGTGCGCACCCGGCAGGATCACGACGGCGCCGGCCATTCCATCGTCGGCCGCAAATGCCTTGAGCTCTTCGCCACGCATCACATCGGGTAGCACCCCCGTCGCTGATATTCCGGGCAGGAAGACGTGCGGGATAGTCTCGCCCGCCACAATGGTCGCCGCGCCAGCAAGGTCGTCAAATCCGGCGGGGGCAGGGACGAAGCCGGTTTCGTGCCAGCCATTGCGCGCCGTCACCATGCCCGAGAAATAGACTGCTTCGGCTTGCCTGGACCAGTCGGCGGGCAACAGTTCCGCAAAGCGCGCTGCAAAGGCGCGATCGCTGACCGCGTTGGTCCCTATCGGGTGATGCGCCTGCGCCAGAACGGCGCCGCCATCGTCGATCAGCTCCGCGCCAAAACTGGACGACGTCCATTCAACACCGATCAGCATGGGCACTCCTTGCATGGGGAAAAGGTGGACCGCGCGGGTCGCACTTGACCGCTAGCACAGCTCATGTATGTTGTTCCACATAAAAGAAGTTGGTTCCATATGTTGGAACTACTGAGGGAGGATCGTCGAACATGCTGCTCGGGGTATTGCCAGTTCTGCCAACGCCATTTGCCGCCGGAGGTGGGGTCGATAGCGCCGCCATGGCGCGTGCTACCGCCTTCGCCCTCGAGGCTGGCGCGGACGGCGTGGTGTTCCCCGGAGTGGCGAGCGAGTTCGATCACCTGAGTGCAGATGAGCGGCAGGTGCTGGTGGAGGTCGTGGGCAAGACGCTGGCCGGCCGCAAACCCTTTATCGTCGGCGCCAGTGCCGCGACCCCCGCCGAGGTCATTGCCTTCTGCCAGAGCGGCAAGGCTGCTGGAGCGACGGCCGCGATGGTAATGGCCCCCGCCAGCGTCGGGAGCGATCTAACAGCGCTCATTGCCTTCTTCTCGGCAGTTGCAAAAGGCAGCGGTCTCGACCTGATCCTGCAAAATGCGCCCGCACCGGTCGGCTCGGGCCTGCCGGTGAGCACGATTGCCGAAGTGGTCAAAGCCGTGCCCGCCATTCGCTACGTCAAGGAGGAGACGCTGCCATCAGGTCCGCGCATCACCGCGCTGATCGATGCCACGGGCGACCGGCTCGCTGGCGTCATGGGTGGCGGTGGCTCGCGCTATGTTCTCGATGAACTGCAGCGCGGCGCCATTGCGCTGATGCCCGCCGTCGAAATCACCGATCTGCATGCCGCCCTATACCGGGCTTTCACGGACGGGAACATTGAACGGGCGCGCGAGCTCTATATCCGCTCGCTGCCAATCCTTTTGGTGCAGATGATCTATCGCATGGCATTGACCAAGGAAGTGCTGGTGCGCCGGGGCGTTTTCACTTCCGCCGCCGTTCGCGCGCCGCTGCCGGCCTTCGATGCTCACGGCCATGCTGAAATCGACATGATGCTGACCGAGCTTGCCGATCTGCTGACAGTAGAGCCGGCGGAGACGCTGCGCGCCGTGGGAGAGGCAAGATGACCAGCCGCATCAAATCCGTCGAAAGCTTCACCATTCAGATCGCCCGTCAGGACGAGCCCTATCTGGGCGGACCCAAACCCGGCGAAACCACCAATGCGGCCGGATATTTCGTCCGCGGCGGCAATCGCACCGTCTACCCGACCAAGGACCGTACGGTGATCTGCCGTATCGAGACGGTGGATGGCACCGTGGGTTGGGGCGAAACCTATGGCATTGTGGCGCCAGCCGCGGTGATGGCGATCATCGATGATCTGCTTTCGGGCTTCGTCATTGGCCGCGATCCATTCGATGTCACGGTGATCTACGAAGATCTCTATGACCTGATGCGCGTGCGCGGCCATGATGGTGGCTATTACCACGATGCCTTGGCCGCAGTGGATATCGCTCTTTGGGATATCTGCGGCAAGCTGCGCAACGCTCCGGTGGCCAAGCTCCTGGGCGGCGTCCGTCACACCGAAATTCCCGCCTATGTCTCAGGCATTCCCGGGCCTTCGCTGGCCGAGCGCGCCGCCTTCGCCAAGAGCTGGCAGGACAAGGGCTTCGACCAGTTCAAGTTCGCCTCGCCACACGCCGATGATGGCGTGGTCGCCGAATTCCGCTCCTTGCGCGAGGCGCTGGGACCGACGGCGATGATTGCCGCGGATCTGCATTGGACGCTCTCGGATGTCGAGACCATTGCGCTGGCCCATCAATGCCTGCCCTATAATCCCTGGTTCCTCGAAGCGGTCTGCAAGCCCGAGGATATCGAAGGCATTGCCCGGGCGGCCGAGCATGCCCCGGCGCTGATCGCTGCGGGCGAGGAATGGCGCACCGTGTTCGACGTGCGCCGCCGGCTTGAAGCGGGGCCCTTGGCCATCATCCAGCCTGAAATGGGCCATGTCGGCATCACCGCCTTCCACCGCATGGGCCTGTTTGCGGCGGCGCATCATCGCGCGGTCATTCCGCACGCCACGATCGGCACCGGCATTTTCCTCGCGGCGAGCCTGCAGGCCAGCGCGACGCTGCAAAATGTCCGCGCCCACGAATTCCAGCACTCGGTGATGGCGCGCAACGCGCCCTACATCACCACTGCCCTCGAAGTGAAGGAGGGACGCTACATCGTCCCTGACGCACCTGGCATCGGCGCCGAACCGTCGGCCGAGGCCATCGCCATCATGCACAAGTAACTATGACAATCGGGAGGAACGTCATGAAACTTACCAAAACCCTGGCCAGCCTGTTGCTGGCTGGCACCATCCTGCTACCAGGCGTGGCCGTCGCCCAGACCACGCTCAGTTTCGTTTCCTGGCAAAAGGGCGAAAAGGGCTATGGCGACTGGTGGGACCTGCTGATCAAGGAATTCGAGGCCACCCACCCGGACGTCAAGATCGATTTCACCCTGGTGCCGCGCGATGGCTATAGCGACGCGATGATCACCCAGTTCGCAGCCGGCGCACCGCCCGATATCGTGCACCTGACTTCGTTCGAATATCAGACCTTTGCCGAAAATGGCTGGCTGGAAGATCTCGACCCCTGGATCGAAAAGTCCGGCATGGACCTGACCGGCTGGGCCGGCCAGGGCGCCTGCACCTGGGACGGCAAGACCCAGTGCATCATGATGCTCTATTTCGGCTATATCCTGGCCTATAACGAAGCCTTGCTGAACGAAGCCGGCGTTGCGGTTCCCACCACTTGGGACGAGTTCCTGGCCGCCGCCCGCGCCACCACGATCGACCGCGATAATGATGGCATCAAGGACGTCTATGGCACCGGCATGCACCTAGCCACCGCCAATTCCAGCTACACCAATGACGTGCTGATGTTCGTGCTGTCGGCCGGCGGTCGCTGGACCAATGCCGAGGGCAAGGTGACGATCAACACGCCCGAAGCCATCGAAGGCATCAACCGCTGGCGCACGCTGGTGGAAGAGGAACTGACCCCGCTCGGCATGGTGGGCGGCGATACCGACCAGCTGTTCATGGAGGGCAAGGTCGCCATGCGCATCAACGGGCCGTGGATCAACGGCTTCGTGCAGCGCGCCGAGCCCGGGATCAAGGAGAACCTCAAGTTCGCCGCGGATCCGCTCTCGCCCCCGCTGGGTGGTTCGTCCAACGTTTTGACGCTGGCCTCCGAAACGCCGGCCGAAAAGAAGGAACTGGCCTGGGAGTTCATCCAGCTCGCCACCAGCCAGAAATTCCAGGAGCTCTATTCCGAACTGGGCGCCTCGCCAGCTCCCAAGCCCGGCGCGGTGAGCGAAGCCGCCTTCAAGGCCGTGCCGCATATGCAATTGCTTATCGATGCTTCCGCCGCCGCTTCGGCTGCTGGTGTCGATCGCATTCCCACCGGGCTCGAAGCGCAGAACAACGAGTTCACCAAGATGGCGGCCGAAGAGCTGCAGCGCATGCTGATCGAAAAGCTGCCGACCGAAGACGTCGTGGCCGTGATCCAGCAAAAGGCTGAAGCCCTGCAATAGCAGGCGCGTGGAGGTCGCCCCGATACGGGGCGGCCTCATCCATCACCCGCAGATTTCGAGGAGGAAACGATGCGGAGATATGCCTTGCCTGGCCTCTTGCTCGGGGCGCTGATGAGTTCGGTCGTGCCTGCAACGGCCGAAACTCTGACCTTTGTGACCTGGCAATTGACCGAAGACACCTACGGCCCTTGGTGGGAAGCGGTGATCGCCAAGTTCGAGGAAACCCATCCCGGCGACACGATCGAGGCGACCCAGATCGCCCGGCAGGAATTCGCCGACACGATGATGACCCAGTTCGCGGCGGGCGCAGCGCCCGACATCGTCCATCTGGCCTCGTTCGAATATCAGCCCTTTGCTGAAAACGGCTGGCTGGAAGATCTGGGTCCCTGGATCGACAAGGCGGGTCTCGATCTCACCGGCTGGGCCGGGCAGGGGCTCTGCACCTGGGACGGCACCACGCGCTGCATCAACATGCAGTATTTCGGCTACATTATGGGCGTGAACCAGGCGCTTCTCGATGCCGCCGGGGTGCCCGTGCCGACCAATTGGGATGAGTTTATCGACGCCGCCCGCAAGCTGACCCAGGACACTGATGGCGACGGCATTACCGATGTCTATGGCACCGGCCTGCACCTCGCATCGGGCAATAATTACATCAACGACATGCTCAATTTCGTGCTCGATGCCGGCGCCAGCTGGACGACGCCGGAGGGCGTTCCCGCGATGGACACGCCCGAAATGATCACCGCCCTCGAGCATTGGACGACGCTGATCAAGGAAGGTCTGGTGCCCGCCGATACGACCGGCGGCGATGCCAGGCAACTCTTCGTCGAAGGCAAGGTGGCGATGCGGATCGAAAATCCTGGACTGGCTGGGGTGATCGAGACGACCGCTTCCGACGAGATCAAGCCATCGCTCAAGCTGGTGCCTTCGCCCTTCGATCCGCCGGTTGGCGGCGCTTCGGCAGTGCTGACCATGCCGGCCGAGCTCTCCGACGAGAAAAAGCAGCTGGTCTGGGATTTCATCGCCATCGCGACCTCCCAGGAGATGCAAGAGCTGTTCTCCGAAATCGTCGGTGCACCAGCGCCGCGTCCGGGCTCAGTTACCCAGACGGCGCTGGATTCATCGCCCGAATATAGCCTTGTCGTCGACGCCATGAACCAGGCCGCGGCCGCCGGCGTCGATCGCGTCCCGGTAGGCCTTGAGACCCACTACAACGAAATCGCGGCGATTGTGCGCGAGGAAATCCAGCGCATGCTGATCGAGGATCGTTCCGCGGCCGACACGGCCGCCACCTTGCAGGAGCGCTTTCTTGCCCTGCAATAATCACTTCGCCGGCGCGGTGGACACCCACTGGGCCGGCATCGATATCGCTAGGAAAATGGTGAGATCATGAGCGAGTTCAGCCAATCACGGCCTGCGACCCCAATTGTGCGGCGCTCGCATGGATTGTTCGGCATCGACCTGGCGAGCCCCCGCCACGCCAATAAGCTCGGCTATCTGCTGCTGGCTCCGGCGGCTTTGCTGATCCTGGCCATTCTGGTCTATCCGATGCTGCTGGCCATCGACCTCAGCTTCCACGATGTCAAATTCGCCACGCTGTCGTTCGGCGCCGACGACTATACGCTCAAGAACTACCAGCGGCTGTTCTCCTCGCCCGAGTTCTGGAACGCCATCCGCACCACCTGCATGCTCCTGCTGGTCGTCACCAGCATCTCTCTTTGCGTCGGCATGGGCACGGCCCTGCTGGTCAATCAGCAATTCCGCGGCCGCAGCTTTGCGCGCATGCTGATTGCGCTGCCCTGGGCGGTGCCGGAAGTGGTGGCGGTGGTCACCTGGGTGTGGATACTCGACGCATCCTTCGGCGTGCTCAATTGGCTGCTGCTCAAGGTCGGCCTGATCGGCGGACAAGTCAGCTGGTTCTCTTCCCCCGGCAGCGCCTTCTCCGCCGTCACCATGGTCATGGTGTGGAAGGGCTATCCGTTCATCTCGATCATGATCCTGGCCGGGTTGCAGTCCATCCCCGAGGAATTCTACCAGGCGGCCAAGGTCGATGGCGCCAATGTATTCCAGCGTTTTTTCTGGATCACCGTGCCGTGCCTGGCCCCTGTGCTGGGAGTCACGCTGGTGCTCACCGTGCTCTGGGTATTCCGCGATTTCTCGATCATCTACGTGCTGACCGGCGGCGGGCCTGTCGGGGCCACCGAGACACTGGCCATCATGACCTATGAAGAGGCTTTCTCCTTCTTCCGCATGGGCTACGCCTCGTCCATCGGTGTGGTCACCCTGCTGATCTGCGCCGTCATTAGCGCCTTCCTGGTCAAAAAGACCAGCCACGCGATCTATTAGGAGGCGCCGCGATGAAACGCACTCTGCTGCAGTCCATCCTGCTCTACGCCACGGTCATCGTGGTCTGCGGATTCCTGTTGTTCCCCATCTATTGGATGATCATCACCTCGCTGGCGCCAGCCAGCGCGCTGCGCAGCTTTCCACCGCAGTTCTGGCCGGCCAATCCGCAGTGGAGCACCTATACCAATTTGATCTTCAACACCGACATGCCGCGGTGGCTGTTCAACTCGGCTCTGGTGGCCGTCGTCTCCACCGCGATCTCGCTATTCGTCTCGGTGCTCGCCGCCTATAGCCTGTCGCGCTACACCATGAAGGGGGGCGAAGCGGTCGGCCTGTTCATCCTGATGAGCAAGATGCTGCCGGCGACCATGCTGATCATTCCCCTCTTCGGCATTTTCCGCAGCCTGGGGCTGATGGGCTCGCTCTGGTCGCTGATCATTGCCCATGCCACTGCCATCGTGCCTTTCGCCACCTGGATGCTGAAGGGCTATTTCGACTCCATCCCACAAGAGCTCGAACAGGCGGCCCAGGTCGACGGCTGCACGCCATGGGGCGCGCTGTTCCGGGTCATCCTGCCGGTCTCGGCGCCGGGCCTGGCTGCAACTGCCCTTTATGGCTTCGTCCTGTCCTGGGCCGATTATCTCTATGCCCGCACCTTCCTCGCCAGCGCCACCCATAATTGGACGGCCAATATCGGCATTGCCACCTTCAAGGGCGAATACCAGACCGATTGGAACGTCATCATGGCAGCCTCGCTCCTGGCAGCCCTGCCCATCATGCTCGCCTACCTGTTCCTGCAACGCTATCTCGTCGGCGGCCTGACCGCTGGCTCGGGGAAATAGACCCATGGCCGACATTCAGATTCAAAATCTCAGCAAGTCCTTCGGTGCCTTCAACGCCCTCAAGGACATGTCCCTCCAGATCGATGACGGCGAGTTCGTGGTCTTTGTCGGGCCCTCGGGCTGCGGCAAATCCACGGCACTCAAAATCCTGGCCGGTCTCGAAGCGGCCAGCGGCGGCCGCATCATCATCGGTGGTGAGGACGTCACCGAGCTTGCTCCCGGCAAGCGCGACATCGCCATGGTGTTCCAGAATTATGCGCTCTATCCGCACCTGACCGTGCGCCAGAATATCGGCTTCGGCCTCAAGATGCGGAATACCGACAAGGCCGAGATCGATGCCCGTGTCGAGCGCGCCGCGCAGGCGCTGGAGATCACCGACCTGCTCGACCGGCGGCCCAAGGCTCTGTCAGGCGGCCAGCGCCAGCGTGTCGCGCTGGGCCGGGCCATCGTGCGCGAGCCGCGCGTCTTCCTGATGGATGAGCCATTGTCCAATCTCGACGCCGCCCTGCGCGTGCAGATGCGCGCCGAGATCACTGCCCTGCAGCGCCGCATCGGCGTCACCACCATCTATGTGACACATGACCAGACCGAGGCCATGACCATGGCCGACCGCATCGTCATCATGCGCAAGGGCGTGGTGCAGCAGATCGGCACACCCGACGAGCTGTTCAGTCGGCCCAACAATATTTTCGTCGCCGGTTTCATCGGCTCGCCCTCGATGAACTTCATCACCGGCACCTTGGCGCGCGACGACAAGGGCGTATTCATCGAGGCTGGCGGCCTGCAATTGCGGCCCGAAGGCGCGGTGGCGCAAGCCGCTTCGGCCTATATCGGCAAAAGCGTCATCTGCGGCATTCGCCCCGAAGCGCTGGGTCTCGCCGCACCCGGCGAGGCAGCGCTCGACGTTGAACCCTTGTTGGTCGAAAGCCTGGGCAGCGAGGCCTATGTGCATTTCCGCCTGCCGGGCCAGCGGGTTGCTATTCCCGTGGCCGGCGAACATGAACACGAGGGCCGTGCCTCAGGCACGCTGATCGCCCGGCTCTATGATGTGGACCAGTCGCTGATCGGCAGGCAGGTGCGGTTGGCCATCAAGCCAAACACTTCCATACACCTGTTCGATCCGGCTACAGAAGAAGCCATCAAGTAGCAGGATCAGGCATGGCAATAGAACTCAAGCGCATCGGCGAGCACGAGATGCCCCAGGGCACCTCGGCGCTCGGCAAGGGCCTCTACGTTCTCGACCTGCTCGGCGAGGTGGATCGGCCACAGCGCTTCACCCAATTGATCAAGCTCACGGGCTTTCCCAAGGGCACACTGCACCGCATTCTCGAAGCGCTGCTGGAATTCCGGCTGATCCGCTTCAACGAGGCCGACCAGACCTATCGCCTGGGGCCACGCCTGTTCGAATTGGCCCATAAAGTTTGGGACGAATTCGATCTGCGGGGCGCCGCAGCGCCCGAGCTCGACCGGCTGGCCGATATGACCAGCGAGACCGTGTCGCTCTGCGAGCTCGAGAACGGCTCGATCCTTTATATCGACAGGCGCCAGTCCGCCGACGCCTTCGGCTTCCGCATCGAGGTCGGCAGGCGCGCGCCGCTCCATTGCACGGCGGGCGGCAAGGCGCTGCTCAGCTTCCTGACGCCGCATCGGCAACGCGAGCTGATCGCCGAACTGCGTGCCTCAAATGATCCCACCAAAGTGCCGGGCAATGAGGCCGACCTGCTGACCGATCTGGCGCTGACCCGGGCGCGCGGCTATGCGCTCTCGATCGAGGAACATGTGGCGGGTGTCGTCTCGGTCGCCGCCCCCGTGCTCGATCACCGCCATGAGCCCATCGCTGCCATCGGCGTCTCCGGCCCGCGCGAACGGCTGCCGATCGATCGCCTCCACATTATCGGCCGCGACCTGATGGAGGCCGCGCGACGCATTTCTGGCAATGTCGGAGCGACCGCCATGAGCATCAATGCGCCCGAGCGTCCGCGCACGCTGGTTCACGCCAATGCCGAATGTGTGCTGCCCGTCGCCGCCCATCTGGGCGAAGGACCAACCTGGAGCGAGCAGGACGGCAAATTGCTGTGGCTCGATATCCTGTCCCCTAGCGTCCACGCTTTTGATCCCGCCACCGGCAACAACACCACCACCAAAATGTCGCGAATGGTCACCTCCATTGCACCGCGTCTAGCGGGCGGCCACGCCGTTATGACCCAGAACGGGCTGGAATTCCTCGACATCGCCACGGGCGCGCTGATACCGGTCGTCGATCCGGAAGCCGATATCGCCACCAATAGGTTCAACGATGCCAAATGCGATCGCCGCGGCCGGTTCTGGGCTGGCAGCATGGCGCTCGACGCCTCGGGACCCTCGGGCAGCCTGTACTGCATAGAACCCGATGCCAGCTGGCGCCGCGTCGATACCGGCTTCACGGTCTCCAACGGCATGGGCTGGAGCCCGGACGACAAACTGATGTATTTCGCCGATTCCGCCCTGGGCTGCATCTTTGCTTACGACTTCGACCTCGCCGCCGGCACCATCGCCAACCGCCGTGTCGTCGTGCAGATCCCGCCCGCCGAGGGTAAGCCTGATGGCATGACGGTCGATGCCGAAGGCTATCTCTGGGTCGCCGTATGGGACGGCTGGGCGGTGCGCCGCTACGCGCCCGATGGAAGGCTGGACCGTGTCGTCGGCGTGCCCGTGCCGCGGCCGTCGAGTTGCACCTTTGGCGGCCCCAATCTCGATCGCCTCTACATCACCTCCGGCCGCATCAGGTTGGCCGAGCGCATGCTGGTGGAGGCGCCTCTGTCTGGCGGCCTTTTCGCCTTCGATCCCGGCGTGCGCGGCCAAAAGGGTGGGGCCTTTGCCGGATGAGCCGGGAGAACAGCTACCATAGCCTTGCTGGCAAGCCGGTCATCGTCACGGGCGGGGCGGCGGGTATCGGCAAGGCCATGGCTCTGGCCTTTGCACGGCACGGCGCGCATGTCGGTATCGTCGATCGCGACAGCAAGGGCGCTGACGCGGTGCGTGACGCGATCCTGGCTGCTGGCGGCACTGCGGCGGCAGCCAGCTCCGACGTCGCAGACATCCCCGCCCTCACCGCGGCCATCGCTGCGCTGCGCCAGCAGCTTGGACGGATTCAGATTCTGATCAACAATGCCGGCCACGACGAGCGCCACGATTTCGAGACGATGACGCCCGACTATTGGGATGATCGCATGGCCGTAAACCTGCGGCATCTGGCCTTTGCGGCACAGGCCGTCACGCCGGATATGAAGCAATCGGGCGGCGGCACCATCATCAATCTGGGTTCGACCTCCTGGATGCAGGGCGCCGCCGGGCTCATCGCCTATGGCACGGCGAAGGCGGCTATCGGCGGCTTCACCCAATGCCTCTCCCGCGACCTCGGCCCACATGGAATTCGCGTCATGTGCATAGCGCCCGGTCGTACGCTCACCGAACGGAGCCAGGCTTTGGCAAACGACCCCGCCTATGTCAGCGAAACGCTAGGCCGCCAGGCAGTCCAGCAATTGGTCACCCCCGATGACATAGCCCGCCTCGCCCTATGGCTTGCCTCCGACGACGCCAGGATTATGTCCGGCCAAACCATTATAGCTGACGGCGGGCACATCCAGCGTTGAGGCGTCAGATGCGCTCAATGCGGACGGGGAATTTGCCGCGCACCAGCAGTGGATCGAAGCCGTCATCAAAGCGGCCGAGGCGGATCAGCCCGTCCCAGCGATAGTCCCCATAGAACAGCGCCAGATTGCCCCACGGCCGGAAGTAGCAGAGGTCGCCCGGCTGCTCGTTGCTAAAAGGCCCCGCGCCGTCCTCGGTCAGTTTGCGCGGCAGATGCACGATCTTTTCATTGCCGCCGAAATCCTCGATCGTCAGATCGAGTGGCAGCATGGACGCAAAGTCGCGCGCGGACGGATTGTCGTAGAGGCTGGCCGTCATGGTCATGCCATTGAAGGTCAAAGAGATTTTCATGCCATTCGGCTCCTGGCTTGCTGGATCGGTATCAGCCTGCGCCCGCACAGTGCCCGGGAGCATTGCTGTGGCAAAGGCTGCTTGCAATAGTGTGCGTCGAGTGAACTGGGTGGGCGCATCGGCCATGATTTACCCCTTCTGATCAGACCGGCTGTGCCGTCGGGCGGAACAGGATTTCGTTGATGTCGACGTCGTCGGGCTCGTTGATGGCAAAGGCGACGGCGCGGGCGAAGGTATCCGGGCCAACCGCGATCTTGCTGACGAAATCCCTGGTGCCCTGCTGGATATCCTTTTCGCTGATATGCTCGAGCAGTTCGGTGCTGACGGCGCCGGGCGAGATGACGGTCGTACGGATATTGTAGGGCTTCACTTCCTTGCGCAGGCCTTCGGACAGCGCCCGCACGGCGTGCTTGGTCGCACAATAGACCGTGGCGCCGGGATCCACGACATGGCCATAGACCGAGGAAACATTGATGATGTGCCCGGACTTCTGTGCCTGCATGCGCGGCAGGGCGGCGGCGATACCGTAAAGGACGCCCTTGAGGTTGACGTCGATCATGCGATCCCACTCGTCGATCTTGAGGCGCTCGAGCGGTGCCAAAGGCATCAGGCCGGCATTGTTGAGCATCACGTCGATACGACCGAATGTGTCGATCGCTGCCTGCACCAGATCCTTGACCTGATCGCGATCAGTGACGTCCGTGGCCACGGCTTTCGCCTTATGCCCCGCCGCCGTCAATTCCTCGGCCAGGGCGTGGATGCGGTCGGCGCGGCGGGCGCCAAGCACGACGGAGGCGCCCTTGGCGGCGAGATGACGTGCGGTGGCTTCGCCCAGGCCACTGCTGGCGCCGGTGATGACGACGACCTTGTTTTTGATGCCTTCAGTCATGAGATTTTCCTTTCAGATGTTGCGGGCGAAGGCGGCGCGCGCCACCCGCCTCAAGATCATCGGGGCCGGCCATCCAGGCCTTCACCTTCGCTCGCAGCTAGGTCTCGCGCGATGGGGGTGAGCAAGCTCACCCAAAGGAACGACAGGCACACGACTCCGCTGGAGGTCCTTAACTAGTCAGCCTGGCCAATTGCGACTAGACGCAGTAATCTGCATGCTGTTGTGAGCGAGGTTCAGCAATGAAGCGTGACGAATTTGCCGAGATGCGCGCCTTCCTCGAGGTGAGCAAGCAGCGCAGCTTTACGCGTGCGGCCGGCAAACTGGGCGTTACGCCCTCGGCGCTGAGCCATACGGTCAAGGCGCTGGAATCCAGACTTGGCGTTCGCCTGCTGTCGCGCACTACCCGCGACGTGGCTCCGACGCTGGCAGGGGAGCGTCTCCGGGCCGGTATCGAGCCGCATTTCGACGGTATTGCCGCCCAGGTCAGCGCGCTCGGCGCCATGCGCGATCAACCGAGCGGCCATCTGCGGATCGTGAGCACCGACGACTCGGTGGACATTGTGTTCCGACCGCGCCTTGCCAAATTCTTTGCCGACTACCCGGACATCAGCGTCGAACTGATCGTCGACAACGCCTATTCCAATATTGTCGAACAACAATTCGATGCCGGCGTCAGGCTCGGGGAATCCATCGCCAAGGACATGATTGCGGTCCGCATCGGCCCCGATGTCGCCTATTGCGTGGTGGGATCACCGCAATATTTCGAGCGGCATCCGGCGCCGGTGACGCCGCAGGACCTCACTGAACACAGATGTATCAACTACCGCCTGCCGACCTCTGGTGCTGTCTATGCCTGGGAGTTGCGGGACGGCGCCCGCGAATTCAGCGTCCGCGTCGAGGGTCAGTTCACGCTCAACAATATGGGTCCCGCAGTTCAGGCAGCGCTCGATGGCGTTGGGCTCGCCTATGTGCCGCGCGAGCTGGTGCGATCCTATATTGAAGCCGGCGAACTGCAGGAAGTCTTGCATCAATACTGCCCGACATTTCAGGGTTACCATCTCTACTATCCAAGCCGCCGCCACCTCTCGCCAGCATTTTCAGCTTTCGTGGAGGCGTTCCGGTTTCGGACTAAATAGGCTCAGCGGCTTCGCGAAACAGCGGACTGGCACCCCGATCAGCCGAGTTCCAGGCTGGAGATGCCGAAGACAGCAGGCATATGCGTAGCAGGTGGTTTGCCCCTGTACATGCGTTGGGTCGTAAAGCCCCTCCTGAAGCCAAGGCTCACCAAGGTCGCCAGCCATTCAGTCTGGTAGGCGGGGACGTCGATGTGGACGGAGCCGGATTGGGTGGTCAAGATGTTGGTGGCAGCACGCATGGTGCGAGCGAAGAGCGGGCCGATCTTGGTCCCTTCGCGGCACGGACGACACACAGCATGGCCATCGATCATGCCACCGGTTCGGTGAACAAGGCTATGGCGCGGCGGCGTGAGCCAATGCCGCAAAAAGGCGTCGCGCGGGGCAGGGAAGCACAGGGCATCCAATTCGCGGATGTCGTCGAGACGTGCTGGCGGCAGGCATTGGTCATCGGCGGGGCGGTCGGGCAGTGTGCCGCTCATGCGGATGGTTTCATAAACGGGCGCGAAACCCATGCTTGCATAATTGGCTTGCTGCTCAGCCACGCCATCGAGCCCGATGGTGCGCGAGCCGAGATAGGCCATGGCAGCGTCCCACACGGCTTTGCCGTGGCCTTGTCCGCGCCAGTCGGGGTGACAGATATAGAGGCCGATGAAGCCAAAATGGGCGTCATAGGCGATGGCCGAGATGCCGGCGACCATTTGTTCGCCAACGAACGCACCGAAGAAACTAGCTGGATCGGCGGCATGAAATGGCTGGGCATCGTCGAGCCCGGGATTCCAGCCTTCGGCGGCCGCCCAATCCAGCAGAAGCTGGATTTCTGCCAGGGTGAGCGTTCGAACCGTGCGGGTCATACCGGAGCAAACTCGGCCAGCGCGCCCTCATAGCGCTTGACCAGGGGCGCGGCATAGGCGCCGCGTTTGCTGGTCGTCAATCCAAGCGCCACCAGGGCTTCGGCTTGTTTCACCGCCGCGCCGACGCCATCGATAACCGGCAGGCCGAATTCCTGGCTCAGGGTTTTCGCGAGGTCCGCCATGCCGGCGCAGCCCAGCACGATGGCTTCGGCATTATCCTCGGCAATGGCACGAACGATTTCACTGCGCAGCCGATCACGGGCGCCCGAATTGGGGTCTTCAAGCGAGAGCACGGCGATGTTGGCGGCGCGAACGCGGGCACGGCCGGCCATGCCATAGCGATGCACCAGTTCCTCGATCGGCACACGCGAGCGCTCCATCGTCGTCACAACCGTGAAGCGCTTGGCGATGAAGGCGGCAGTCACCAGCGCCGCCTCGCAGATGCCGATCACTGGCATGCGCGCCATGGCGCGAGCGGCATCGAGCCCGGTATCGTCGAAACAGGCAATCACCGCCGCGGCGGCGCCTTCGCGCTCGGCCTTGCCGATCTCGCGCAACAGGCCGGGCAGGGCAAAAGCCTCGTCGTAATAGCCTTCGATCGACACCGGCCCCATGCTCGAGGTCACCGGGATGATCTCGGTGGTTGGCGCGGCGACCAGCCGCGCTGCATAGGCGATGGTCGCGGTCATGCTGGCAGTGGTGTTGGGGTTGATTACTGCGATGCGGGTCATGCCTGGGCTCGGCGGCGGTTGACCCACAGGATAGCCCCGAGCGTCACCAAGATCACGAGGAACGAGAACAATGTCGTCACGGTGCCCAGGGCATAGAGCACTGGCGTCGTGACATTGGTGGTCATGCCATAGATTTCGAGCGGCAGGGTGTTGGAGCTGCCCGAGGTCATCAGGGTGCGGGCGAATTCGTCATAGCTGAGCGAGAAGCCGAACAGCCCGACGCCGATCAGGCTGGGTGCGATCATCGGCAGCACGACATGATAAAAAGTCTGCCACGAGCTGGCCCCCAGATCACGCGCCGCCTCCTCGTAGGAGGGCGAGAACCGGTTGAACACGGCAAACATGATCAGCACGCCGAAGGGCAGTGTCCAGGTGAGATGGGCGCCAAAGCCGGAGCTGAACCAGTTGGGCTGGATGCCGATCTGCTGGAACAACACGCCGATGCCCAGCGAGACGATGATCGAGGGCACGACAAGGCTGGCAACCGTTAGATAGAATAGTGGCGATGCGCCGATGAATTTGCGGCGGAAGGCGAGGCCAGCCAGCAGCGACACCAGCACAGTTGCCCCCATCACCATCAGGCCCAGCGCGAGCGAGCGCCCGAAACTGGCGCCAAAATTGCCCACTGCCTGGGTTTCGAACAGGTTCTGAAACCAGCGGATCGAGACCCCATTGAGCGGGAAGGTCAGCCCGCCCTGCGGCCCCTGGAAGCTGAGGATAAAGACGGCCGAAAGCGGACCATAAAGGAACAGCACGAACAGCACGAAGAAGGCTGCCAGCACATAAAAGCCGAGGCTGCGTTTTTCCTGGCCCATCTCAGAGCTCCTTGCGGATATCGACGATGCGCAGAATGCCCGCGACCATGAAAAGCACCAGCACCAGCAGCACGATGGCGTTGGCGGCAGCGGCTGGATATTGCAATAGCGACATCTGGTTGCGCATCATCAGGGCCACCGAGGCCGATTGGCCACCACTCATCACCTGCACGGTCGAAAAATCGGCCATGACCAGCGTCACCACGAAGATAGTGCCGATGGCGATGCCGGGCTTGGCCAAGGGCAGGATGACATTCCAGATGATCTGCCAGTCCTTGGCGCCACCGTCGCGCGCCGCCTCGATCAGTGATTTGTCGATGCGCATCATGGTGTTGAAAATCGGCGTCACCATGAAAAGCGTATAGAGATGCACCATGGCCAGGATCACCGCGAAATCGGAATAGAGCAACCACTCGATCGGCTGGTCGATGACTCCAGCTCCAACCAGCCCGGAATTAATCAACCCGTTACGGCCGAGCACCGGAATCCACGAGATCATGCGGATGATGTTGGAGGTTAGGAAGGGTACGGTGCAAACCAGAAACAGCACCATCTGCATGGTCGCCGTCCGCACGTGGAAGGCTAGGAAATAGGCGACCCAGAAGCCGACAAAGGCGGTGATGGCCCAGACCATGGCGGCGAATTTCAGCGTATTCCCATAGGTCTTCCAGGTGACCCACGAACCGAGTGTCTCGGTATAGTTGAAGGTCACGAAATCCGGGATCATGCCGGCGAAATCGTAGTCCCAGAAGCTGACGATCAGCAGCAGCAGGATTGGAATGGCGAGGAAGAAGCCAAGAATGAGGAGCAGCGGCGTTGCCTGCAGATAAGGCGTAGCGCGGGCGATTAGGTTGTTCATTGGATCGTCCCCAACATCGTAGCGCCGGATGAGGGGGCCTCAGCGGCCCCCTCGAAGTCATCAAGCCGCGATGAACTCGTTCCAGCGGCGGACCATGTAGCGGTCTTCGTCCATCACAGAGTTCCAGCAGGCGACCTTGCCCATGCGCTCTTCGAACGAGCCGCCGTCGCGGATGGCGCCGGCCTTTTCCATCACGGTGCCGTCGGGAGCCAGAATGTCGCCCGTGGCGGCCTTGCCTTCGATCCAGTAACCCCATTCGTCGGCCGACATGTGCTCCTTGGCCGTCTCCATGGCCGCCGAGTAGTAGCCCTGGCGGTTAAGATAGCCGCCGACCCAGCCGGACGTGTACCAGTTGATATATTCGTAGGCCGCGTCGAGCTGGGCACCCTGCAGGTGGGCCGCCAGACCCAGACCGCCGCCCCAGGAGCGATAGCCTTCCTTGAGCGGCTGATAGGTGCAGGCGATGCCCTTGGAGCGGACGGCAGCCACGGCCGGCGACCACATGGACTGGATCACGACTTCGCCCGAACTCATCAGGTTCACGCTCTCATCGAAGCTCTTCCAGAAGGCGCGGAACTGGCCGTCCTGCTTGGCCTTGATCAGGAAATCGATGGTCGCATCGATTTCGGCCGTGGTCATGTTGCCCTTGTCGCCATAGGTGATATTGCCCATGGCTTCCATGATCATCGCCGCATCCATGATGCCGATCGAGGGCACGTTGATAATGGCGGCCTTGCCCTTGAAAGCCGGGTCCATGATATCGGCCCAGGTGGTGATGTCCCGCCCGACCAGGTCCGGACGGATGCCCAGGGTGTCGGCGTTGTAGATTGTCGGCACCATGGTGAACCAGCCGGTTTCTCCCTTGGCAAAGGTCTTGTCGCCGGGGGCTTCGACAAAGCCCACAGTGTGCGGCGCGGTGCCCTGCGCAATGACGCTATCGGGCAGCAGTTTGCCGGTTTTGAACAGCGGCACGATCTTGTCGTAATAGGTCAGCTTGGACGTATCCATCGGCTGGATCACGCCGGTGGGGAACACCTTCTTCAAAATCCAGTATTCGATATCGGCGATGTCGTAACTGTCCGGCTGGGTGACGGCGCGCTGCGCCGCAGCATCGGAATCCGTCGCCGTCATCTCGAGCGTAATGCCGAGGTCTTCCTTGCACTTTTCGGCGATCGCATTGAGGTTGCTCACACCCGTGCCGAACTGGCGCAGGGTGATCGGGTTCTGTGCCCAGATGGTGGGGAAGCCGGTGATGGCTCCGGTGCCCAGGGCCGTACCGGCCATGGCGGCAGCGCCGGTCTTGAGCAAGTTGCGGCGGGAAATGCCGGTCTTTTTGGCAGTCTCTGTCATAGCCTGAACGTCCCTGTTTGCTGGTTTGTGGTCATGGATCGGGTGTGCCGAGGACGATGGCGTCCTCGCTATCCCAATGGAGGGGCACCGCATCACCCACTGCGACGGGCGCCGCGTAGAAGGCCTTGTCGGTGATGATGGCGGTGAATTCGGCGATGCCGGCGCCTTCGATGGTCAGCTTGATCGTGCCGCCGCGATATTCGAGATTGGAGACGATGCCGGTGAAGCCGAGGCCCTTGATCGGGCTTTCCCCGATCCGGACGTGGTCGGTGCGTACTGCGGCATCAACATTGGCGCCGGGCGGTCGCGGCTCGCCCGCGGCCGAGAAAGTGCCGCCGCCAACGATCTCGAAGGTGACAAGGCCGTCAGCGGAATTCACCACCTTGCCGGATATGACGTTGTGGTCGCCCATGAAGCGGGCCACGAATGCCGTCGCCGGGCGCTCGAACACTTCGCGGGGGCTTGCCGCCTGCTCGATGCGGCCGTCGCTCATCACTACGATGATGTCGGCCAGCGCCATCGCCTCTTCCTGGCTATGGGTCACATGCACGAAAGTGATGCCGAGCTGCTTTTGCAGCTTCTTGAGTTCGGCCCGCATGCGGATCTTGAGGAAGGGATCCAGCGCCGAGAGCGGCTCGTCCAGCAGCAGTGCCTCGGGATCGGTGATCAGCGCCCGCGCTAGCGCCACGCGCTGTTGCTGGCCGCCCGACAGCTGCGCCGGCTTGCGGCTGGCATAGGCGTCCATCTGCATCAGCTTGAGCAGGTCGAGCGCCCGGGCCCGGCGGGTGTCCTTGTCGACGCCGGCCATCTTGAGGCTGAAGGCGACATTGTCGACCAGGTCGAGATGGGGAAACAGCGCATAGGACTGGAACATCATTGCGGTTCCACGCTTGGCCGGCGGCAGATGCGTCACCACATTCTTGCCCAACACAATGTCGCCCACCGAGACGCTTTCGTGCCCGGCAATCATGCGCAGGGTCGAAGTCTTGCCGCAGCCTGACGGCCCCAACAGACAGCAATAGCTCCCAGCCGGAATCTTGAGGCTGATGGCATCGACCGCCGTCGTCTTTCCATAAATCTTGGAAACGGAAGCGATGTCGATCTCGGCAGCCTTGGACATAAGCATCCCCAATTCATCGGGGCTTTACATGCATCCGCCGTGCCAGTTGGTGAGTGACCTATTAACCTGCTGGCAGCACTGATTTATCTCGCTTCATCGCAATTGTGCGATCTATAAGCAGTTCTTGCATTTGCTTCATTTGTGAGCATGTGTCTGCAGTGTGCGCCGAAATTGTATGCAATTTGTTGAATGTCTGTGTGCAATTCTCGCTTTCACCCCCCTTCGATTCTGCTTATGAGTGAGCTATGACGCTTACAGACCAGACCTTTGCCGCGCCGCCCCCTGTCGAGGACCGCGCCATGATGATCCGCGATCATCTGCGCGACGCGATCGTCGATCGCCGGTTGGCGCCTGGCACGAAACTCAACGAAGCCGAAGTCGGCACGCTGTTCGAGGTCAGCCGCACTGTGGTTCGCGCTGCCCTCCAGGCGCTCGCCTTCGAGGGACTGGTCAAGACCGAACGCAATCGGGGTGCCTTCGTCGCCAATCCAACGCCGGAAGAGGCTCGCCAGGTCTTTGCCTCGCGCCGCTTGATCGAGCCGGGATTGGCGCTCGCGGCCGCGCAACGCATCACGACCAGCGAAATCGCTGCGTTCCGCGAGCGCCTGCAGCACGAGAGCGAATTGCTCAACCAACGTGGCCCATCCGCTCGCCGTGCCGAAATTCATGCCTCGGGCGATTTCCACCTGCTGCTCGCCAAGGTCGCGGGCAATGCCATCCTCTTGCGCTTCATGGAGGAATTGGTCGCCCGCTCCTCCCTGGTCATCGCGCTTTACGGCAATTCCGGCGCCTCCAGTTGCGGCCATAGTGACCACGGCAATATCCTGGCAGCGCTGGAACAGGGCGATGGGGAGCGCGCCGGCAAGCTGCTGCTCACCCATATCGACCATATCGAAGCCGATCTCGACTTGCGCAACACCAGCAACCTGCCGCTACGCGACGCCTTGGTCATCGGGGCGGGAATCTAACTGCAAAACCAGTCGATGAAGGCCCGCAGCTTTGGCGGCTGATTGCGCGTGGGGTAATAGAGCTGGAACTGAGATGGTCGCGGCTCAAATTGGTGCAGCACCTCGACCAGTTCGTCGGACTCGTTGGCGGGGATTTCCGTCGTTCGATAGAGCTGGGCAACACCCAGACCCGCGCGAACGGCGAAGTCGAAGTGATTATTGTCGTCGAACACCAGCCGCGGCGGCGGATCGAGGCGCACGACCTGATCGCCCACATTGAAGGTCAATGGCTCCAGCCGCTGGCTGCCCGGAAATCGGTAGCGGATCACCTGATGGCTCGCCAGATCATTGGGGTGCTGGGGAATGCCCGCGGCCTCCAGATAGGCGCGCGAAGCCAGCACCCGGCGGTGCAGAACTGGACCGATAGGGCGCGCGATCATGTCCAGTTCCAGAGTGTCCGAAAACCGGATGCCCGCGTCGAACCCACCGGCAACGATATCGCTCAGTCGGTCATCCGTCGCGAGTTCCACGTCGATATCGGGATAGTGCCGCACGAAATCTGCCAACCGCGGCAAGATGCAGAACTGCGCCGCTAGCCGCGACAGGTTGATCCGCAAATTCCCGGCGGGCCGGCGGCCGGCAGTCCGCACCCGATCAAGCGCTTCGGCGATATCACCAAAAGCCCGGTCGGTATCCTGCAGCAGCAGGCGGCCGGCCTCGGTCAGCCGGATGCTGCGGCTGGTGCGCTCGAAAAGCCGGGCGTCGACCAGGGATTCGAGCTGCCGGATTTTTTGCGACACCGCCGACGGCGTTATTCCAAGCCGGCCGGACGCGGCGGTGAAACCGCCTGCGGTCGCGACCATGCGGAATGCCGGCAGCAACGAAAGAAGATCAGGGGGCATCGTTAATCCATGCTTCAAGGCCCTTGAAGTATGCCTCAGCTCAACTTCACGATCAAGGCGGGCCATCTAAGGCGTATCATTTTGCCCTGGAGCCTACCAATGAGCCAACAATTAGAGACTTCGACCCTGTCAAACGCGATTGATGTCGCGATTGATGATGCACTTGCCCGAGCGCGCATCGCCGGTGGCGTGGTGCTTGTCGTCGAAGACGGCAAGATCGTCTACGAACGGGCGGCGGGCTACGCCGACCGCGAGACAGGCCGGTCGATGCAGATCGATACGCCGTTCCGGTTCGCATCCGTCACCAAGCCCTTTACCACCATGGCCGCCCTGACACTGGTGGAAGCCGGGCGTCTGTCGCCTGATGATCGGGTGACGCAATATCTGCCAGACTTTGCCCCACGCCTAGCCGATGGCTCGCTCGCGGATATCCGGGTCGAACACTTGATGGCACACACGGCAGGTCTCGACTACCGCTTCCAGCAAGCCGCGGATGGGCCCTATGCCCGCGCCGATGTTTCGGATGGACTGGATGAAAACCGGGGCTCATTCGCGGCCAATCTCGCCCGCATTGCGAGCGTGCCGCTGGACCAGCGCCCAGGCGAGAACTGGCGCTATTCCGTTGCGACCGATGTGCTGGGTGGTGTGGTCGAAGCCGTCACCGGTATGAAGCTTGACGGCGCGATCGCTGCGCTTGTCACTGAGCCACTGCGATTGGGTGCGGCGTTTCATTGGCCCGATGCGAACATTGCTGTCCCCTATCATGACGGTGCATCGGGACCGGTGCGGATGGGTGTCGGCGTGGAACTGCCCCAGCGTTATATCGAAGGTCCGGGCGTGCGCTTTGATCCGGAGCGCATTCGGGACGCGGCGGCTTGGCCCTCGGGTGGTGCTGGCATGGCTGGCCGCGCACGCGACGTGCTCACCCTGCTTGAGGCTTACCGCGCCGGCAGCTTCCTGAGCGAGGACTTGCGCGAGGCAGCGCGGACAGTCCGGATCGGCGCGGAGGCAATGGGGCCGGGTTGGGGCTTTTCCTGGCTGGGCGCCACCCTGGTCGACCCTGCGGCTGCCGGCAGCCAATGGAGCACGGGGTCGGCGACTTGGGGCGGTACCTACGGCCACACATGGGGCATCGACTTCGCCAAAAAGCGCACATTCATTGCAATGACGAACACGGCCTATGAGGGCATGTCTGGCAAGTTCGCCCAGGACATCGCCGCCGCATTCGCCCTGCCACTCTCTTAACCTGGGCACGGGACGGCCAGCATTTGGCCGCCCCGCCTCACGGGCGCGAAGGAATGGACGTAGCGTATTCTTTGCAATGATCAGAAAAGATGATAGAAAAACTCCTATTATAGCTGGACGTCCGCTGGCTGCAGCGGCTTCGCGGGCCCTCTAAATTCAATAGGATCAATCCAACCTTGCACTTCTGGCCTTCCATGACCTGGCACACCGAGGGGATCAATGTGGTCGCGCCGGTCAAGTGGCGCTGTCTTGATGGGTTAATGGGCGCATTCTGGGAGGCCGACTGCCAGTCGGGCGCGCGCGGTTACTATTTGGCAGACGATCCGCGCATCATGATTTTCTTCAATGATGTGTCCGACAGTGTCCGGATTTCCAACCAGAGTGGCGATTTTTCCCAGCAATACCGGCCGATGACACGGGCGATTTTTATTCCCGCCGGCGTTCCCATGTGGACCAATATCGGGGCCACCCATCGGGTGACGCATCTCAATCTGCACATGCATAAGGATCGTTTGCTGCGGTTCCTCGCGCCTTCGCTGGGCAGGTCTGCGGCGCTGGCGGCGTTGCGTAGCCCGGTGGAAATCGAAGATGTCGAAGCCATCGAGGCCCTGGCCAAGTTGCTGGTCGATGAAATCTCGCAGCCCTCGCGGCCTGCAATCTATGCGGAAAGCCTGGCCAACAGCATCGTCGCCAGCCTGCTCGACATTCCGGCCGAGCGCAACGAGACGAGCGAGGGCCGCCTGACCCAGGGCCAGATGAACAAGTTGATGGTGCGTCTTAATACACGCGGCAATGGCCGGTTGAGCGTGGCCGAGATGGCGGGCGCGGTCGGCCTGTCCGAAAGCTGGTTCAGCACGGTATTCAAGCAGACGACGGGAAAGACCCCGCTGCAATGGCAATTGGAAAAGCGCATCGAGCTTGCCAAGAAGCTGCTGATGGAAAGCGATCTGAGCGTGGCCAATATCGCAGCTCAACTCGACTTTTCCGATCAGGCGCACCTGACCAAGGTGTTCCGCCATGTTGCGGGGGGAACCCCGGCAGCCTGGCGTCGCCTTCAAGCACGTTAGGCCGAATATTGTCCCACCCGCGGTGAATCGCGGGTGGGACGAGCACTCACCAGGTCTGGCGCAAGGTCGCGGTCACGGTGCGGCCGGGATTGTAGAAATCGGCGCCGAATCCGCCATAGGCCACGTGCTTTTCGTCAAAGATATTGCTGACATTGAGCTGCAGCGTGGTGTTGTCCTGCACCTTGTAGTTGAAGGCGGCGTCGAACACGATGCTGCTGCCGGCCGATTGGGTATTGGTGTCGTTGAAGAAATACGAGCCGGAATAGCGTGCGCCGAGCCCGAAGGTCATGTCGCCGATCACGCCATTGCTGGGCAGGGTATAATCCACCCACAGCGAAGCGATGTGGTTGGGCACGAAGGACAATTCGTTGCCCTCATTGCCGCCGGTACCATTCTCGACAATGTCGGACAGCATGTAGGAATAGGCGACGGTGAGGCTCAGGTTTTCCATCACCTCCGCCTTGGCTTCCAGATCAATGCCGCGCACCCGCACCTCGCCAATGGTCTCCTGCATCAGGGTCGCAGGATTGGTGCGTGTCATATTGCTCTTGGTCAGGTCGTAGACCGCGGCACTGAACAGGGCAGGGAACGCATCGGGCTGGTATTTGATACCGGCTTCCCACTGCTCGCCGCGCTCGGGCTCGACCGACAGCGATGCGGGAACAGCGGACTCGGCATAGCTCACATAAGCCGCAAGCTCGTCGGTGAGCTTATAGGTCAGTGCACCGCGCTTGGTGAATTCGCTGAATTCGGCCGCGGTCAACGCGCCGGTCAGGTTATCGGTCTGGTCGACATCCATCCAGTCATTGCGCAACCCGATGGTTGCGGTCAGGCGGTCAAAGGTCAGGTCCTGCTGCACATAAGCGGCATTGGTCTTTTGATCATTGGTCGTGCTGCCGATCAGCGGCACCGATCCTGGTGCGCCGGTATAGACCGGGTTCAGCCAATCGATGCTGGGCGCCGGGCCCCAATAGGTCTTGTTGGTGGCGTAGCTCGAATTGTGCTCGAGGCCGACCAGCGTAGTGCTGTCCACCATGCCCCAGCTGGCCTCATATTGAACGCGGCCGTCGATGACGAAGTTTTCGCGGGTGGATTCGTTGCCAAAAAAGGCACGGCTGGCCAGGGTCGAGCCATCGGTGGGCGTGGCCGAAATATAGGCATAACCGAAGTCGCTGGCGGTATTGCTGTAGCGGGCATTGGAGCTGAAGCTCAGGCCGTACCCGACATCGTGGCTGAGCATCACGCTGAGCGTATCCCGATCGACGCCGCGGAAATTGTAGTCCGGCTCGCCGAAAAAGACGTCGCGGTCGAAATCGCTGCCCACGGGATGGCCGCCGCTGCCGGGCACGCCTTCCTTGCTCAAATGATCGTAGACGACGGTGAGGGTGGTCGCGTCGGTCGGGCGCCAGGTCAGGCCGCCCATGACAAATTGCGTCTCGTCGCGCGAATAATCGTATTCGCCGTTCCCCACCCGCACCTTGCCGGTAAGGCGATAGGACAGCGTCTCGTCCACGGTGATGTTGTCGCCGAAATCGGCCCCGATCTCGGCCGTGCCGAACGCCCCGCCGGAAATATAAGCCTCCCCGAACTTTTCATTCTTGGGCGTCTTGGTGACGTAATTGACCGCGCCGCCGGGGTCGGAAACGCCGAACGTCGTTGAATTGGCGCCCTTGAGCACTTCGATGCGCTCGAAGGCATAGGGTTCCTCGCGAACACCGCCGAAGGGGGCGCCAATCACCAGCCCATCGCGATAGGTGTAGGCATCGAACCCGCGGATTTTGAAGAAATCGAAACGGTCGTCCGAGCCATAGAAATCGGTGCTGACGCCGGCGGTATATTGCAGCACTTCTTCGGTCGTCTGCGCGTCACGCTGCTGGACTTCCTTGGCGGTGATTACCGAAACCGAGGCGGGCGTGTCCAGCAGCGGCGCTGCGATCTTGCCGCCGCTGGTCGTGGTCGTCGCCACGATCGAATTGCGATCATCGTCGGTACCCACGCCACTCACATTGACCACCAGGGTCGGCAGCACCGTCACCGTGGCCGGATCATCGGCCTCTTGGGCAAATGCAATGGTGGGCGCCATGCTCACAAGCGCGGTGCATCCCAAAAGCATCGCGTTTCGATAGCGGGCTCGGCTGGCATCCCTGATGGTCATCTTCAATTCCAGAATTGGTGTGGCTACAGCAGCGACCGTGTCGCCACCCTGTTCGGCGCGGTGGGCCGGCCTGTGCTAGTAACCTGAGCGTATTTGTCTGGTATTGTAAAATCCGGCGGTTTTGTACGAAACCATGGGAGATTTGCGTTTGTTCATCGGGGGGTAAGCATTGCGGTTGACGGCGCCGATCTAAACCTGAAAGTGAAGGTCTACTTTGATATCAGGAGACTTTGCCTCATGCTGCGGCTGTTTGGCTTTTCCGCACCATTGATCGCGGCATGCCTGTCGATCCTCACCCTCGCTTCCGTCTCGGCACAGGACGGTCCGGCTTTTCCAATCACCATCGAGCATGCCTTGGGCACGACGATCATCACTGAAAAGCCGGAGCGGGTGGCGACGGTGGCTTGGGCCAATCACGAAGTACCCCTGGCTTTGGGCATCGTGCCGGTCGGCTTCGCCCGCGCCAATTTCGGTGACGACGACGGCGACGGCTTGTTGCCTTGGGTCGCCGAAAAGCTGGCCGAACTCGGCGCTGACACGCCCGTGCTGTTCGACGAAGGCGATGGCATCGATTTCGAGGCGGTCGCGGCCACCGAGCCGGACGTGATCCTGGCCGCCTATTCCGGGCTCAGCCAGGGCGACTACGACACGCTGAGCCAGATCGCGCCGGTCATTGCCTTTCCCGATGCGTCGTGGTCCACCGATTGGCGCGGCATGATCCGCCTCAATAGTGCGGGGCTGGGCCTGTCCGCTGAAGGCGAAGCGCTGATCGCAAGCATCGAGGCCGAAATCGCCACTGCGGTCGCCGGACATCCCCAACTCAAGGACAAGGCGGCGCTGTTCGCCACCCATCTCAATGCGTCGGATCTCAGCGCCATCAATTTCTACACCACCAATGACACACGCGTGAAATTCTTCGCCGATCTGGGCATGGCCTCGCCGCAAAGCGTTGTCGAGGCTACCGCGCCGGGCAAGTATTCGGGGTCGGTCAGCGCGGAACGGATCGACACTTTCGACGATGTCGACATCATCGTGACCTATGGTGACCAGCAACTGCTGGACGCACTCAAGGCCAACCCGCTGCTGGCCAGAATGCCGGCCGTGGCGAATGGCGCATTGGTCATTCTGGGCGGCAACCCGCTCGGCACGGCAGCCAATCCCACCCCGCTGTCGATCTCGTGGGTGCTCGACGACTATCTGACCCTGCTTGCGGAGGCGGCCAAGAAATCCCAATGACGGCACCCAGCCTGCATCCTACTGTCCGGCGATCCATCGCCGGGCGGTCCAATGGCTTGCGCAGTCTATGGCTCATGGCGCTGGTGGTGCTCCTCGGCGGCCTTGGCGCTCTGTCGGTCACCATCGGTTCGCGTGACGTGGGCTGGGCCGACATTGCCGCGGCGCTGGCTGGCGGGCAGGACACGATCGGCCAAGCGGCGGTCGCGCTGCGCATTCCCCGAACATTGCTGGCCGTGCTGGCCGGATCGGCACTCGGGCTTGCGGGTGCCGTCATGCAGGGCGTGACGCGCAATCCACTCGCCGATCCGGGCATATTGGGGGTCAATACCGGCGCTTCGCTTGCGGTCGTCATCGGCGTGGCCTGGTTCAATATCAGCTCGGCCGATGCCTATATCTGGACTGCGATTGCCGGCGCCGGGCTGACGGCGGCCTTTGTCTACACTATCGGATCAATGGGGCGCGGCGGCGCAACGCCGCTCAAGCTGGCGCTGGCCGGCGTCGCCACCTCGATTGCCTTTTCGTCACTGGTCACCGCCTTGGTGCTGCCGCGCAACGACATTGCTGGCGGCATCCGGTCCTGGCAGATTGGCGGGGTAGGCGGGGCCACCTTCGAGCGCATTCTGCCGGTCATGCCGTTCCTGGCGGTGGGCCTCGCTATCGGCCTGCTTTCGGCCCGCCGCCTGAACTCGCTGGCCCTGGGCGACGACCTGGCGGCCGGGCTGGGCGAGCGGGTAGCCCTGGCCCGCGCCGTGGCTGCGCTTGGCGCGATTCTGCTCTGCGGAGCCACGACCGCAGTGTGCGGACCCATCGGCTTTCTGGGCCTCGTCGTACCGCATCTCTGCCGCCTGCTGGTCGGGCCGGATTATCGCTGGCTATTGCCGTTTTCCACACTGGGCGGCGCCTCCCTGCTGCTGGCTGCCGACATTGCCGGGCGCATCATCGCCCGGCCCGCCGAGCTTGATGTCGGCATCGTCACGGCCTTTATCGGCGCGCCCTTCTTCGTCTGGGTGGTGATGCAGCAGCGGATCCGCGAACTGTGACAATGCCGTTGACCGCCACGCGCGCTCGCCAGTTGCGCTACTATGGGCTCGTAACCACCATTCTGCTGGCCCTGGTGGCGGTGCTCTTCGCGCTGACCCTGTCGCTGGGTCAATCCTTCACCCCGCCTAGCGACGTCATTCGCGTGCTGCTGGGCGAGCAGGTGGGCGGCGCCAGCTTCACTGTGGGACAACTGCGCTTGCCGCGAGCTGTGCTTGCGGTCCTTGCCGGGCTCAGTTTTGGTTTGGGGGGCGTCGCTTTCCAGATCATGCTGCGCAATCCGCTGGCCAGTCCGGACATTATCGGCATCAGCTCAGGGGCCAGCGCCGCCGCCGTCTTCGCCATTGTCGTGCTGTCGCTGAACGGGCCAATGGTGTCGCTGTTCGCGGTCATCGCCGGCCTCGCCATCGCGCTGCTGGTCTATGCTCTGGCCTTTCGCAAAGGCGCGGGCGGAACAAGGCTGATCCTGATCGGCATCGGCATTTCGGCCATGCTGGAAAGCATGATTACCTATATCCTGTCCCAGGCGCCGGACTGGAACTTGCAGGAAGCGCAGCGCTGGCTGACCGGGAGCCTCAATGGCGCCCAGCTCGGCCAGGCGTTACCGCTTCTTGCCGCGCTGATAGTGTTCGGCGGCTTGCTGCTCAGTCGGACCCGCGAACTGGAATTGCTGCGGCTGGGCGACGACACGGCCGCCGCTTTGGGCGTTCGGGTTGGCCGCACGCGGGTCATTGTGATCATCGCTGCGGTCGGCATGATTGCGACGGCTACAGCGATAACCGGACCGATCGCCTTCGTCGCCTTCCTCTCCGGCCCGATCGCCGCCCGCATCGTGGGGCCGCGCGGCTCGCTGCTGATCCCCGCCGCGCTGGTTGGCGGGATGCTGGTGCTGGCGGGCGATTATGCCGGCCAGTTCCTGCTGCCGACGCGTTACCCGGTCGGCGTGGTGACCGGAGCCTTGGGCGCGCCCTATCTCATTTATCTGATCGTGCGCGCCAACCGGGCAGGGAGCGGAGCCTGAGCTTACCTATCGATCAATCCGCGCCTGTTGCTGGGGTGGGTAGCGTTCGCCCTGAACCGCGATGCCGGCAAAGGCCCGCTCTATCGTGGCAAGATCCTCCGCCGACAGTTCGACCGCCGCCGCACCGATATTTTCATCAAGGCGATGTAGCTTGGTCGTGCCCGGAATGGGCACGAAGCTGGGGCTTTGCGCCAGCACCCAGGCGAGCGCGAGCTGGGCCGGCGTCACCTGCTTTTCCTTGGCGATACCAGCGAGAGTATCGATGACAGCCTGATTGGCCGCGCGGTTTTCCTCGCTGAAACGCGGCACCGAATTGCGGAAGTCGTTTTGCGTAAAGCTGGTGCCGGCATCGATCGTGCCGGTAAGGAAGCCCTTGCCGAGGGGACTGAACGGCACAAAACCGATGCCGAGTTCGTGCAGCACCGGGATGATTTGCTCCTCCGGCTCGCGCCACCACAGCGAATATTCGCTCTGCAAGGCCGAAACCGGCTGCACGGCATGGGCGCGGCGGATATTGGCGACGCCGGCTTCGGACAGGCCGAAATACTTCACCTTGCCCTCAGCGATCAGTTCCTTGACCGTGCCGGCGACATCCTCCATCGGCACATTCGGATCGACGCGGTGCTGATAGAGCAGGTCGATATAGTCCGTCCGCAGGCGCTTCAGCGAATCCTCAACCGTGGCGCGGATAAGCTCAGGCCGGCTGTCCATGCCGCCGCCCTGGGGAATGTTGAAGCCGAATTTGGTGGCGACCACCACCTGGTCGCGGATCGGCTGCAAGGCTTCGCCGACCACTTCCTCATTGGCGTAGGGGCCATAGACCTGGGCGGTATCGAAGAAAGTGATCCCACGCTCGAAGGCGCCCCGAATGACCTTTACGCCCTCGGCCGGTTCCAGCGGTATGCCATAGGATTGGCTGATGCCCATGCAGCCAAGTCCGATGGCGGAAACCTGCAGGCCGCTGGACCCAAGTTGTCGTTGTTTCATGTCGTTTCTCCTCACGCTTTTGGAATAACCGGCCGAAAAATCAGCGGCTATATTGTTCGTCGCTGACCTGTTCCATCCATTCCACGACCTTGCCGTCGAGTTCTTCCTGGATGGCGATGTGGCTCATGGCAGTGTCGGGGCTGGCGCCATGCCAGTGCTTCTCATTGGGCGCAAATCGCACCACATCGCCGGGCAACATGGTTTCGATGGGCCCACCGTCTTTTTGCACGAGACCCCGCCCGCTTAGAATGATGAGCGTCTGCCCGAGCGGATGGATATGCCAGGCCGTGCGTGCTCCGGGCTCAAAGGTCACTATGTTGGCCGCCATGTCGCTGGGAGCTTCAACTCCGTAAAGCGGGTCGATCCTGACCGTGCCGGTAAACCAGTCGCTGGGTCCTTTGGCGGACGGTTGCGAGCCTGCGCGTTGAATTTTCATCAGAGTTCCTCGTGTTGGCTACAAAGATAGGGCCGCTTCATGTCCTGATTAGTAGGGTTATTTTTGTTGATCCTATGAATGGCATTCATGGACCGGCTTAGCTGTCGCAATTCATCATACAAGTGGAGAGACTTTGTATGTTGACTTCGGCGGCGCATTCTTGACAGTTTCCTCCGCAGTCCCGAGCGCTTGGCGCTGGCCATCTAGGAGGGGCGTCGGCTTGTCGTGGAGGACGAGGTCGGCGCGGACATGCATGAGGGAGGATACCATGTTTCAACTGCCTAAACTGGCGGCGACGGCGCTCGTCGCTGCAACCCTGATGGTCTCGACCGCTAGCGCCCAGACGGTGCTGCGCTCGTCCGATACCCATCCGGACGGCTATCCGACGGTCGAAGCGGTCAAGCATTTCGGCGAGTTGCTGAGCGAAAAGACCGGCGGCCGCTATTCGGTCGAAGTGTTCCACTCCGCCCAGCTCGGCGAGGAAAAGGACACGATCGAACAAACCCAGTTCGGCGTGATCGATCTCAACCGTATCTCTATCGGCGCCTTCGGCACCCAGGTGCCCGAAGCGACAGTGACGCAACTGCCCTATATCTTCCGGTCCGCCGACCATTTTCATGCCGTGCTCGACGGTCCGATTGGCGAAGAAATCCTGGCCGCATTCGATGCAGTGGATGTGGTGGCGCTGGCCTTTTACGATGGCGGCGCCCGCTCGTTCTACAATAGCGAAAAGCCGATCAACACGCCGGCCGACATGGCGGGCATGAAGATGCGCGTCATGCAGTCCGACATTTTCGTTGATATGGTCGCGGCCTTTGGCGGCAATGCCACGCCCATGCCCTATGGCGAAGTCTATTCGGGCATCCAGACCGGCGTCATCGACGGGGCCGAGAACAATTACCCCAGCTATGACACTGCCGGTCACGCCGAAGTGGCCAAATATTACTCGCTCGACGAGCACCTGATGGTGCCCGAAGTGCTGGTCATCTCCAAGATCGTCTGGGATGGGCTGACACCGGAAGACCAGGCGCTGTTCCGCGAAGCTGCCAAAGAATCGGTCGCCAAGCAGCGTGAGTTGTGGGCCGCCAAGGAGGTGGAATCCAAGGCCAAGGTGGAAGCGCTGGGCGCGGTGATCAATGAAGTCGACAAGGCTCCCTTCATCGAAGCGATGAAGCCGGTCTACGAAAAATACGTGACCGATCCCAAGCTGCAGGACCTGGTCGCCCGTATTCAGGCAACTGAGGGCTAGCTGGCAAGGTCTGCACCAATCTTGGGCCGCCAGGATGGGCTCCCTCCCCCTTGAGGGGAGGGCCGGGGTGGGGTGCCGAGGTGCCATTAGCCGCGAGCGCAGGGCGGGCGCAACACCCCCACCCTGGCCCTCCCATCAAGGGGGAGGGAACTGATCGAGGCCCGCGAGCATCAGCGTCAATGCTGGAGACTGAAGATGAAATCCTGGCTTATGCCGACCAGCCGCGTGCTGGGGCAGCTCTCAAACGCCATGCTCTGGATTGCCGGCGTCGGCCTCGTTTCCATGACCGCCATCGTCGCCTATCAGGTGTTCATGCGCTTCGTGATCAACCAGTCGCCGGCCTGGACCGAGGCGGGATCGATCATGATCATGACCTGGTTCATCTTTCTCGGCGCCGCGGTGGGCGTACGTGAGAATTTCCATATGGGGTTCGACGTGCTGCTCTATGTGCTGCCGCCGGGCGCCAAGCCGTGGCTGCGGGCCATCAGCGATATCGCCGTGTTCTGCTTTGCCTCCGGCATGGTTTTTTACGGTGGCGAACTGGCTATGCGCTACTGGTCGACCCGTATCCCGGTGCTCGGCCTGCCCACCGCCTTCACCTATTTCCCCATTGTGATCTCGGGCGCGCTGATGTGCCTGTTCGCGGCCGAGCGCATCCTGCTGCGCCTAGCCGGTGAGCCGGTCGACGACATCCCGGTCGATCCGACGATCACCGAGGCCTGACCCTTATGGAATATTGGATTCTCTTCGGCGTATTCACGGGGCTGATGGTGATCGGCACCCCGATCGCCTATTGCCTGGGCATCGCGAGCTTCGCCACTATCGTCTATCTCGGACGGCCGGCCATCGTGGTGTTCCAGCAGCTCAATTCGGGCGTCTCGGCCTTTAGCCTCCTGGCCATCCCCTTCTTCATTTTCGCCGGCGACCTGATGATGCGCGGCGGCATCGCGGCGCGGATCATCTCGTTTGCCGGCTCCATTATCGGGCATGTGCGCGGCGGGCTGGGGCAGGTCAATATCGCGGCCTCGACATTGTTCGGCGGCATTTCCGGCTCGGCCGTGGCGGAAGCCGCCGCTGTGGGCGGCATCATGATCCCGCAGATGAAAGCGCGTGGTTATGGCGCCGATTACGCGGTCAACGTTACCTCCATGGCAGCATTAATCGCCCTTTTGCTGCCGCCCAGCCACAACATGATCATCTATTCGCTCTCGGGCGGCGGCAATATTTCCATCGCGGACCTGTTCACGGCGGGCATCATTCCGGGCCTACTGCTAGCCGCGGTATTGAGCGTTACAGCCTATTTGGTGGCGGTCAAACGGGGCTATCCGACCGAGCCCTTTCCCGGTCTGCGCAAGGCGGGCTATTTCTTCCTCGTCTCCATTCCCGGGCTGATGCTGATCGTCATCATCTTCGGCGGCGTGCGCTCGGGCATTTTCACCGCGACGGAAAGCTCTTGCATTGCAGTGCTTTATGCCCTGCTGGTAACGCTGGTGGTCTATCGCTCGCTCAACTGGAGCGAGTTCGTCCATTCGGTGCTGGGCGCGGTGCGCACCACGGCCATGGTGCTGTTCATCATCGGCGCAGCCGCCTCCTTCGCCTGGCTCATGGCCTATCTCAAAGTGGCGACGATCCTCACGGCGGGAATGGCGACAATCTCGTCCGATCCGCTGCTGGTGCTGCTGATGATCAATGTCGTGCTGCTGCTGCTCGGCACCTTCATGGATATGGGGCCGCTGATCATCATCACCACGCCCATCTTCCTTCCCATGGTCAAAGCGTTCGGCGTCGATCCGGTGCATTTCGGGGTGATCATGATCCTCAATCTGGGCATCGGGCTGAATACGCCCCCGCTCGGGCCGGTGCAGTTCGTCGCTGCCGCGGTGGGTAAGATCACCGTAATGGAGGCGATGAAGAGCATCTGGCCATTCTACCTGGCCGGAATCATCGTATTGGGGCTGGTGACCTATATTCCGGCGCTGTCGCTGTGGCTGCCGGCCTTGTTCAGGGGATAGCGATGAGCCTTTCGGGGAGTGATGCTGTCGCGGCGCGCCGGCCCAAGCTGGCGGATCTGGTGATCGACACACTGCGCAAGCGCATCAGCACGGGCGAATACGATGCCGGCGGCAAGCTGCCGACGGAGAACCAGATGACCACCATATTTGGCGTCAGCCGGACCGTGGTGCGCGAGGCCATTGCGGCTCTGGCGGCCGATGGGCTGGTGCAATCGCGGCAGGGCGCTGGGGTGTTTGTGGTCGCCAATGCGGTGACGCCGTTCAACGCGATCGGGGCGGACAAATCCAACAAGATCTCGGTGGCCATCAATGTGCTCGAAGTGCGCATGGGCATCGAAATCGAAGCGGCCGGACTTGCCGCCCTGCGGCGCAGTGCCAGCCAGGAGGCGGCAATCCAGGAGGCCTGGAACGAGTTCGGCCGATTGCTGAAGCTGGGTATTCCCACCGGCAAGACCGATTTCGCCTTTCACCGGACCATCGCCGAAGCAACCAACAATCCGTTCTATATAGAGGTCCTCGACGGGCTGGGAAGCCGAACCATTCCCTGCGACGTGGCTTCGCCATGGGGCACCGAGACCGTGCTGACCTATGAATACCAGGCCGGGCTGCAGCGCGAGCACCTCGCCATTCTTCGGGCTATCTCGGCGCAAGACGCCGGGGCGGCACGCGAGGCAATGCGACAACATCTGTCGCTGAGCCAGGAACGCTATCGCCAGCGGCTCCGTCAACAATCCACGACCAAACAGGACTGACCATGACCACCGATTTTGACATCCGCTTTGCCATCGACCCGGTAACCGCCGGAACCATGAATACCGATGAGCTGCGCGAGCATTTCCTGATCGAGGAATTGTTCACCCTGGGCGGGATCAACTGGACCTATACCCACTATGACCGCATGGCGGTGGGCGGGGCCATGCCAGGCGGCAAGGCGTTGCCGCTGGAGACGATCAAGCCGACAGGAACGGCCGGCTTCCTCGACCGACGGGAGCTGATTGCCGTCAATATCGGTGGGGCCGGCACGATTGCGGTAGATGGCACGGACCATCAGGTGGGTCCGCGCGACATGCTCTATATCGGCATGGGTGCCGCCGAGGTGAGTTTTGCTTCGGCCGATGCCGGCGCACCAGCCAAGTTTTATCTGCTGAGCGCGCCGGCGCATGCGAGCCATCCGGCCAAGCTGATCCGACAGAGCGATGCCAAGCGGCTCGATCTGGGCAGCCAGGAAACTGCCAACGAGCGTTCCATCTTCCAGTTCGTCAACGCCGACAGCGTCAAGACCTGCCAATTGGTGGTGGGCCTGACCAGTTTCGCGCCCGGCTCGGTCTGGAACACCATGCCCGCCCACGTGCATGACCGGCGCATGGAGGCCTATCTCTATTTTGATCTCAAGCCCGATGCCTTCGTCGTGCATCTGATGGGCGAGCCCACCGAAACCCGCCATCTGATCGTTCGCAATGAACAGGCCGTGCTGTCGCCACCCTGGTCGATCCATTCTGGCGCTGGCACCGGTGCCTATACGTTCATCTGGGCCATGGCCGGCGACAATGTCGACTATACCGACGTCGAAAAAATCGAGATGGACGAGCTCCGGTAATCAGCCACCGGCACCCTGATAATTGCGCAGGCAATAACGCCAATGGAGCATGGCAAGACCAGCAGCAAGCGGCCCGGCCAACAGCGCCGCCGGGCCGGCCCAGGCGCCGAGCAAGGCCACGTCCTTGCCCAGGAAAACCGCGACCGGGACATAACTCATGAAGCCCAGGGGAGCCACGCTCAGCATCAGCACTTGCAGCGGTAGTGGGAAGATGGTGAGGGGGTAGCGGGCCAATTCCCAGAAGCCGAAGAAAATCTGGTAGAGATGGTTGGATTTGACCCAGATCAGCGCCGTGGCGCCGATCATGGTCATCACGGCAGCCACGATCATGGCCGCGCTGAAGAGGCACCCGAGAAATAACAATAGGGCCAGTGGCGTCCAGGCAATATCGACCTGGGTAAGCGCCCAGCCCATCAGCCCGACGGCCAGCACGATATGGCCAGCATAGCCAATGTTAAGGCCGGAAAAAACGATATAGGTCCAGACGCCAATTGGCTTGACCAGAATGGCGTCCATAGTGCCCATGCGCACCTTTTCCTCCATCTCCCGGAACTGCACGAAGCTGAGCGAGGCGCCAAGCGAGTAGGCGAGGAGATGGAAGGACAGGAGCAGGGCCATTTCCGGCCAAATCCAGCCGCCCAGCGCGCCGAAGCGAGCCAGTATGAGGGAGATGGCGGTGTACATGGAGCCATAAGCTGCGAACTGGGACAGCCAGCCCAGTATCATGGCACCCGGATATTCGGTTTTGCTCTTGATGAAGGTCCGCACGAGAGCTGGAATGATCACGCGAAGGCGCGTCATGACATCACCCTCCCTGCACGATGAGGCGGTGCCGCGCCCGGCCCCATAGCCAGATCAGGCACAGCAGGAGCGCGGCAAACCAGATAAGGCCGATGCCGAAATAGAGCAGTGTCTCCACCACGCCCAACTTCCCGATATAGACGGCCGCTGGATAGTACGAGACCCAGGCAAAGGGCAGGTGGCCGGCAATGGCTGCCAGCCAGCCGGGGAAGAACCAGAGCGGCACCAGCCCGCCTGACAACAGGGTCATGATGCTGTTGAAGAACCAATCCAGCGAGTCGGTGGTCATCAGCCAGAAGGCGGCCAACCCCAACAGGGTGGTGAGCACAAACAGCATCATGAAGGACAGCGCCCAGAATGGCAGGAAAGCCAAGCCATGGAACAGGCTGGCCGGAGCAACGAGACCCGTCGTAAAGCCGACAACGACCGCAACCGGCAGGGTGATCGCGATAAGGTCGAACAGGAAGTTGCCGAAATGGCTGGCCAGCAGATAGCCGGGATAATGCAGCGGCTTGAGCAGGTAGACCGCGACGTCACCCGATTTGACAGCGGTGCCGACATCCTTGAGCAGCCGGGAATAATCCCAATACAGCACCGGTCCGGCCAACAGGGCATAGGTGATCATCTGCGGCAGGGTCACGCCATCGACACTGGCAGTACCGACTGCGCCGAACACCGATGCCCAGATGGCGATGCGCGCGACGATGAAGACCAGTTCGCCGAACATGCCGGCCCAGACCTGGTTGCGATAGGCCAGCCGCGCCTGGAAAGCATTGGCGGTGAAAGCGGGATAGGCGCTCGCCCTCATGGCTACGCCCCGGCCAATTTGGACTTGTTCTGGTAAAAGGTGCGGATCACCTCCTCGATGTCGGGCTCTTCGAGCGCCACGTCGCTGAGGTCATAGCCCGAGCCGAGCTCGGTCAGCACATTGAGGATGGAGATCTCTTCACTGTCGAGCAGGAAATGCTTGGCGGCGCCTTCGTCGCTGACCAGTTGTGCCCCGGCCAGGGTAATCGCTCCGGGATCGGTGCCGAAGGTCAGCGTCAGCCGCCGGCGCGAACCGAGTGCGGCGCGCAGCCGTGTCACCTCGCCGTCGAACAGCAGCTTGCCTTCATCGACCATGATGAGGCGGGGGCAGATTTCCTCGATATCCTGCAGGTCATGGGTGGTGAGGATAATGGTGGTGCCGCGCTCGCGATTGAGCTTGGACAGGAATTTGCGCACCGCATCCTTGGCAACCACATCCAGCCCGATTGTGGGCTCGTCGAGGAACAGGATCTTGGGATCGTGCAACAGCGCCATGGCGATCTCGGCGCGCATGCGCTGGCCCAGGCTAAGCTGGCGCACCGGGCGATCGAGATACCCACCCATGGCCAGCATGTCGCTGAGATAGGCGAGGTTGTCGGCGTAGCGGGCCGCCGGAATGTCGTAGATATGCCGGTTGACCTCGAAACTGTCGCGCACCGGCAAATCCCACCAGAGCTGGCTGCGCTGGCCGAAGACCACGCCGATCTCTGCGGCATTGATCATGCGATGGTTGTGCGGCGCGCGGCCGAGTACGCTCAATGTGCCGCCGCTTGGCACGAGAATACCGGTCATCATCTTGATCATCGTCGACTTGCCGGCGCCATTGGGCCCGAGATAGCCCACCGCCTCACCGGCCGCGATTGTGAAGCTGATATCGGCGACCGCGTGGATTTCGGTATACTCGCGGTTGAACAGGCCCTTGAGCGCTCCGCCCAGCCCGGAAAAGCGTTTGGGCTGATGGAATGTCTTGCTGACGCCGCTCGCGGCAATAATCGCCGTCATCGTCACCCCCAATGTCTCCCGGCCTCACCTTCTATGGGTTGAGTGCCGGGGAGGTAATCGGTGCGCGATTCTGGCGCTGGGAACAATAGCTAGTGCCTGGCCATTTCCGGCCGCCAGTCAGCGGTGAGGTCGGCGACCGAGACGGCCTTGAGGGAGAGCTCGAACTGCTGGCGAGCCTCGGTCAGCGCCCTGTTCGTCGCAGCGTTCGCGGCGCGGGCCAGCAGGCAAGTAGGTTCGTCCTCATCATTGCCGATGGCGAACAATTCGGGTGAGCCCAGCGCCTGGTAGATTTCCAGCAGCGAAATCCGGTCCAGCGGACGCGCCAGCGACCAGCCGCCGCCATGCCCCTTGGTCGCGGCAACGATGCCCGCCGAACGCAGGCCCGCCATGGTCCGGCGCACGACGGACGCGTTCGTTCCAAGCATGCTCGCGAGCAGGTCCGAGGTTGCCGGAGCCTCCATGCCATGCAAATGGAGGAGCGCATGCAGCACCCGGGACAGGCGGCTGTCTTGTCGCATGAAGGAGCAATCTCGCTATTCGTCGAAGTCTTGGTGCATGGGATGTTACATGGTTTTAAAACCAGACACCAATGCTGACCGCTACCTCAACCGCTCCTCGCGGGAGGGGTGAGAGGCCATCCGGGCCTCTCACGTCTTTGATCAGGCGAAGGCGTAGGAGCCGTCCGGACGCTTGGGCACGCGGCGCTGCCAATGCACATAGCTGTCCTCTTCCATGGCCTTTTCATCCATTTCGACGCCCCAGCCCGGACGATCCGGGCGCAGTTCCAGATAGCCATCCTTGGGAAGATAAGGGTCGACCACATAGCGGGTGGCATCCTCGCGGCTTTCCACTTCCGTGCCGCCATAGACATAGCACTGGCCGACGGGCAGGCGGTATTCCAGGATCCTGAAATTCTGCTGGGCGGCTGCGAAGTGCACATTGACCGCGGTGGCCAACGGGCCCATCGGATTATGCGGCGCGACGCCCACGAAATGAGCCTCCGCCAAGGTTGCAATGCGCCGCATTTCGGAGATGCCGCCGACCACGCAAATGTCGGGCTGGATGAGATCGGCGCCCTTGACCTGCAGCAGGCGCAGGAATTCGTTGCGGTTATAGAGGGATTCCCCCGTCGCCAGGGTGCAGTTCAGGCCCTGGTTGAGATCACCATAGAGCTCGATATTTTCGGGGCGGAGCGGCTCTTCGTAGAACAGGGGATCGTAAGGCGCCAAGGCATTACCGAGCTGGCGCGCGGATTTGACGTCAAAAATCTTGGCATGGGCGTCGAAGGCGATTTCGTAGGTGGGATCGACCGCTTCGCGCACCTGGCGGAAATATTCGGCCGAGGTGCGCACCACTTCGCCCCAGCGATGGCTATTGAGCTCGAGGCGCCACGGGCTGAGCTTGAAAGCGGTAAAGCCCCATTCCGTGTTGAGGCGGTCGAGTTCCTCTTTGGCGGCGGGCACGTCAGGTGCGGTATAGACGCCGGCATAAACCTTGATGCGGTCACGCACTTCCCCGCCCAGCATCTTGTAGACCGGCACGCCGCGCGCCTTGGCCGCCAGGTCCCATAGGCAATGATCGAGCCCGGAAATAGCCGCCAGCCCAAGCGCGCCCGGCGGGAAGCGGCATTGCTGGATCATGTAATTGACCAGATAGTCGACCCGCGACGGATCCTGCCCGGCCAGGAAATTGTAGAGATAGTCGAGGATGGGGGGCAGCGCGAGGTCGGGACCGTGATTGTAGCATTCGCCCCAGCCGGTCAGGCCGTCATCGGTGTCCAGCGCCACGATAACGCGCGGCCGGTCCTTGTCCCGGGTCACGAATACCCGCATGCGGTCGATTTTCATGGCAGTCTCCTTGTAGTGGGCCGGGCTGCAAGGGCGCGGCCAGAAATTCGTCATCTGTTATGCGGTGATCGCAGCGCCCTGCGGCCGGTAACCCAGGCTCCCCTCGCGCAGCATGCGCGTATAGGGATGTTGTACCTCGTTATCGATCATGGCCTGCCGGGTCGAAATTTCCACCAATTGCCCGTCCTTCATCACCGCGATGCGGTCGCAAAGGTGGGCGACGACTGCCATATCGTGGCTGACCAGCACATAGGTGAGGCCGGCGCGTTCCCGCAGGTCCTTGAGCAGGTTGAGGATTTCCGCCTGGATTGACACATCGAGCGCCGAAGTCGGCTCGTCGAGCAGTAGGATTTCCGGCTCGAGAATAAGCGCCCGGGCAATGGCGACGCGCTGGCGCTGCCCGCCCGACAATTGGTGCGGATAGCGGAACCGAAAGCGCGTGGGCAGGCTGACCTGCTCCAGTGCCTTTTCCACCCGAGCGTCGCGGTCCCCGATACCGTGCATGACCAGCGGTTCGAGCAGAATGCGGCCGATCGTGTGACGCGGATGCAGTGAACCGAACGGGTCCTGGAACACCATCTGCTGGCGGCGCAATTGCGCATGGCTCCGCTTCTCGGGGCGCACCTGTTCGCCGGCAATGCTGATGGCGCCTTGCCAGTTCTTCACGCGGCCGGCAATTGCCCCCAGCAACGTGGATTTGCCGCAGCCGGATTCCCCGACCAGGCCAAAACACTCGCCCTTGTTCACAGCCATGTCGATGCCGCGCACCACATGGCTGGTTTTCGAGCCGCGTCCGAACGAGATGGTGAGGTTTTCGATGGCGATCATGGCATCGGTCACGATCTAACCCTCCGCCCAGGCGGGATCGCGGCGCAGCACGGCCAGCCGGTCCTTGGGGTGCAGCAGGCTTGGCAGGGCCTCAAGCAGGCCGCGCGTATAGGGGTGGGACGCCTGTTCAAGCTGGCTGGCTGGCAATTCCTCGACAATGCGGCCCCCGAACATGATCAGCACACGATCGCAGAAGCTGCGCACCAGATTGAGGTCATGCGAGATGAACAGCAGGCCCATATTATTGGCACTGACCAATTCGTCGAGAATGGCCAGCACTTGCTGGCGGACGGAGACGTCGAGCGCCGAAGTCGGCTCGTCCGCAATGATCAGCGCCGGTCTGGTGATCAGCATCATCGAGATCATGATGCGTTGTCCCATGCCGCCAGAGACTTCGTGGGGGTAAAGTCCCATGACGCGCTCGGGTTCGCGGATATGCACTTTTTCCAGCATTTCCAGCGTGCGCTCGCGCGCTGCACGCCGCGACAGTTTCTCATGCAGGATCGCGGTTTCGGCGATCTGTTCGCCCACGGTCATCACCGGGTTGAGCGAATATTTGGGGTCCTGCAGGATCATCGCCATGCTGTGCCCGCGGATTTCGCGCATGCGCCGGTCGCTGAGCGGCAGGATTTCCTCGCCGCGGAACTGCAGGCGGTCCGCAGTGATACGGGTCGCCTTCGGCAGGAGGCGCATCAGCGCGCGGCCCGTCGTGCTCTTGCCCGAACCGGATTCCCCGATGATGCCGACCTTTTCCCGACCGACATCGAAATTGACGCCGCGCACCGCTGGCGCACTGGCATGCAGCGACGGGAAGGTGACGGTGAGATTGCGGACCGACAGCAGGGGCGTGGCTTGATCAGGCATGTTTGGGATCCAGAATGTCACGCAGGCCATCGCCGAGCAGGTTGAAAGCCAGGCTGACAAGCAGGATGGCCATGCCGGGAATGGCGGTCAGCCACCAGGCATCGAGCAGATATTGGCGGCCCTGTGCGGCCATGGCACCCCATTCGGGGGAGGGCGGCTGCGCGCCGAGGCCGAGGAAGCCCAGGCCGGCAGCCGTCAGGATGATCGAAGCCATGTTCAGCGTCAGCCGGATGACCACCGAAGGGGCGCAAAGCGGCACGATGTAGCGGAACATGATGCGCAAGACGCCCGCGCCCTGCAGCTCGGCGGCGACCACGAAATCCGCCTTGCGGAAGGTCAGCGTTTCGGCGCGCACCAGCCTGGCAACCGGCGGCCACACGGTGAGCGCAATCGCGATCACAGCGTTTTCAATGCCCGGCCCCAGTGCTGCCGAGAAGGCCAACGCCAGCACTAGGCTGGGGAAGGCCAGAAAAATGTCGGTGATGCGCATCAATACCGTGTCGGCCCAGCCGCCGACATAGCCGGCGGCCGCCCCGATGACGAAGCCGATCGGGCCCACGATCACGGTGACGAGAATGGCGATATAGAGCGTCGTCCGGGCGCCCCAGACCAACCGCGAATAGACATCGCGCCCGAGTTCATCCGTGCCGAACCAATTCTGCCCGGATGGCGGCAAGAGCGCCCGCGCCAGATCCTGTTGCAGGGGATCATGCGTTGCCACAAAGGGCGCAAGCCATGCCGCCAGCGACAACAGGATTACGAAGACCAAGCCGCCCAAAGCCAGCGGATTGGCGCTGAAGCGCAGCCAGGTGACATAGGCCTGATGGGCTCGCGCCTGGGCCGGCGAGCTGAAATCTTCGTTGAGGAGCCAGTCCCGCAGGCCTTGGGATTTGTGCGTCATGCTCATGTCAGCGGGTCCTCGGATCGACGAAGCGATAGACCACGTCGGTCAGCAGGTTGATGAGGATGGAGATCAGCCCGATCAGCAGCACGGCGCCCAAAATGGCGTTCATATCCGCGTAGAACAGCGCCGCGGTCAGGTATTGTCCCAGGCCGGGCCAGCCGAACACCGTCTCGATCAGCACCGCGCCGTCAAGCAGCCCGCAAAAGGCCAGGGTAATCACAGTCAGCAACTGAACCCGTATATTGCGGAAGGCGTGTTTCCAGATGATCGGCCGCTCGCCCAGGCCCTTGGCGCGGGCGGTGAGGATATATTCCTGGTTGAGCTGTTCGAGCATGAAGCTGCGGCTCATGCGGCTGAGATAGGCCATGGCGGCATAGCCCAGCAGCAGGGCAGGGGCGGCAATGTGGTGAACGGCGCTCCAGAACACTTCCCATTCGCCCGCCAGCAGGGCGTCCAGGATCAGCATGCCGGTGGGGCCGACAACGAGACCATCATTGTAGAGATCGATGCGTCCGCCGCCAGGTATCCAGCCAAGCCGCGCATAAAAGATCAGCATGACCATGGTGCCGAGCCAGAAAATCGGCGCCGAATAACCGAGCAGCGCCACGATCCGCCCGAGATGGTCGATCCAGGTCCCGCGCTTGACTGCCGAGGCAATGCCGAGCGGCACGCCCAGAACGGTGCCGATGACGATGGCCAGGATCGCTAGCTCCAGCGTTGCCGGAAACACCCTGGCCAGATCCGCCGCCACCGAATTGCGGGTGACGTTGGATTGGCCGAAATCGAAGCGCGCTATGCTCTGGAGATAGCTGAAAAACTGCTCCGGCACCGAGCGGTCGAGACCCAGTTCGCTATAGACCCGGTCATAGGCGGCCTGGTCGTAGTTATCCCCCAGAATGGCGAGCACAGGATCGGCCGGGATCATCCGGCCGATGATGAAGGTCAGCAGCAGGAGACCGAACAGCGTGGTCAGGATTGCAGCACCCGAGGTCGCAATCTTCCGCAGGATGTCGGGCAGCGGATTATCTGCGGCCTTGCGGCTCGGTGCGGTCAGTTCAGGGCTGCTCACGTCGGTCTCCTGCACTTGGCTAGCTCTTGCTGACCGTGTCCCAGCGCGTCAACCAGGTGGGGTGGCCCACATAGCCGCTGACGCGCTTGCTCACCGCCTTCACGTCGAAGCGCTCGAACGAGGTGATGAGGGCCGGGGAGCTCTTGAGGTAAAGCGCGTTGACCTCGGCATAGAGTTCGGCGCGTTGCGCTGGCTCCGTCTCGCGGGCAGCCGCCACGACGAGTTCCTGCAATTCTTTCGGCACATCCCAGGCCGAGCGCCAGGCCAAAAGACCGCTGAGCGGCGCGCCATCGCTGTTGTCCGCATTGGTGGCATAGGATTGCAGGATGGCATGAGGATCGGGCAGGCGTTCACCACTGCGGCCCATGAAAATATCGAAATTGCGCTCCCGGAAGCGGCTGAGATAGTCGCCCATCTGCAGATCGAGTGTGATGCCGGCCTTGGCGGCATTGGCCTGAAGCGATTGCGCAAATTCGAAATAGGGTGTGCCTGGCCCAATATAGAGCACTTTGGAGAACCCGTCCGGATAGCCCGCTTCGGCCAGCAGTTCCTTGGCCTTGTCGATATTGAGGCTATAGGGCATGTCCTCGAGGAAGCCGGGCAGTCCACTGGGGATAACGGTCTGACTCTTGTGGCCGTAATACCGCATGATCGTGCTGGCGAGCCCATCATAATCGATGAGGTAGCGGAAGGCTTCGCGGACTTGCGGGATCGAGAGGATGTCGTCCTTCTGGTTGAGGGCGACATAGTAGAATCCAAAACCCTGCACCTTCTGGATATCGATTGTGCCGGCCTTTTCAAAGACATCGAGATCGGTCGAGGACAGGCGGGTCGCCACGTCCAGATCGCCCGTGTCCAGCTGCAGGCGCTGCACCGAGGATTCAGGCATATGCCGCATGATGACCCGGCGCATGGCCGGAGCGCCGTTCCAGTAGCTGGCAAAGGCGTCGGCCATCATGATGTCGTTGGCGCGCCAGGTGCGCAGCGAAAAGGGACCGCTGCCCGCGTCGGACGCCTGCAGATAAGCCCGGCCCAGATCGCCATCCTGTTCCTTGTCGGCGAGGAAAGCGCGATCGACGATCGAGCAGGCCGAACTGGCCAGCGAGCCCAGGATCAGCCCCGGACTCCAAGGTTCGGGCGTTTCGACCACCAGCGTGCGCGCATCGGTGGCGCGGATCAGGGTGTCGACATTGCTCTCGTTATATCCCCATTGGCGCAGGTCGATGGCGGGAGCGAGGCCCAGCTTAACCAGCCGCGCCAGCGACCAGGCGGCGTCTTCAGCCGTCAGCGGATTGCCCGAGTGAAAGGTAACGCCCTCGCGAAGGGTGAAGGTGAATGTCTTGCCGTCCTCGGAAATCGTCCAGGCTTCGGCGAGCTGCGGCTTGGCTTCATTGAGCGCATCGGGCTCGAAATAGACCAGCCGGTCATAAAGGTTGGCCAGTATTTCCGCGGATTCGATCTGGTTGGCTTCATGCGGATCAAGGCCGCGCATCGAACCCATATTGATCGCGATGACGAGCTGATCGGGCGGCGTGGCCGCAAAGGCAGGTGAACCGTACATCGCGACGGCAACAGCGCCCATGGCAACGCCGGCCAGAAACTGACGTCTATACATATCGATTTTCCTCCCGTTTTCGATCCAGCGGCGCTCGTTTGTCATCGACACCATATCAGATCTGGTATATCAGATTTCACATACTGGTTGTCGCGTCAACTGGAGACCGCGAATTTGTTGGAAAGAACGATGCCGCCCGGTGATGCCTCGGAAGCCATTCCGGTGCGCATTTTGTTCGCCGGATACGCGCTTGCCGCCGCGATGCGCGACGGCGCTCATTCTAGGTCGGAAGGTGGGGCCATGTGTTGCGGACTGGCCAAAGTTATCTCAATCTCGTTTCAAGACTAAGCAAGGACTACGATAGTGACCGATCGGATGGCTTCAGTACGGGCGGCCCTCAAAGGGATTTCAGGGGTTCCGGTAACCCCCTATGGCGCCGATGGCGAGGTGAACATTTCGCTCCTCACCGCATTGATTGCGCGGCTGGCCGGGGCCGGCATTCACAACCTGATGGCTGCCGGAAATACCGGCGAGTTCTTCTCGCTCTCGCTCGATGAAATCCGCCGGGTGCATGCGACCACGATTGCGGCGGCAGAGGGCAAATGCCTGATCAGCGCGGCGGTCGGCCGCTCGCTGGTCGAAGCCAAGGCGCTGGCCCGCGATGCCATTGCTGCCGGCGCAGGCGCGATCATGGGGCATCATCCGATGGACCCCTTTGCGGGCCCGGCCGCACAAGCCGATTATTTCCTGGAACTGGCCGACGCCTCCAGCGTGCCATTTATCGCCTATGTCCGGACCGATACCTTCTCGGTCGAAGACTTCCGCCGGCTGGCGGCGCACGAAAATGTCGCCGGCGTCAAATTCGCCTCGACCAATCTGATGCTGCTGGCCGAGGTGATCCGTTCCACCGAAGACTTGCCCGCCATCTGGGTCTGTGGCTTGGCCGAAGCGTGGGCCCCGGCCTTCTATGCAATCGGCGCCCAGGGCTTCACCTCCGGCTTCGTCAACGTTTTCCCTGAAATCTCGCTGCAGGTGCATGCGGCGCTGGTCGGCGGCGATTTCGCGGCTGCCCGCAAGCTCATCAACCGGCTCGCCCAATTCGAGGAATTGCGTACGCACTACCGAAACGGATCGAACGTTACCGTGGTAAAAGAAGCTTTGGGCATGATGGGCATGGATGTCGGCGCCGTGCGCCTGCCGGGCGTGCCCGCTCTCTCCGAAGCCGAACGCGTCACCTTGCGCGGTATCATCCAGGCGCAACGCGGCAAGTAGGACGGTCTAGAACCGCTCTTTGGTTTCTTCCCCCGGCAGGTCTGCCCAGCAATTGACCCAGGGCAGACGGCTCTCGATGCCGTAATGGCCCTCGGGCTCAACCCGTTCGGGGTGGTCAAGCGACCCCACAGTCATGCGCAGATAGGCGTCGCCGTCATAGTCGAGCAAGAGCGGCGAGCCACAGTCCGGGCAAAAGCCACGAACGGCGATTGGCGATGATCGGTAGATAGCCGGCGGGTCAGCTTCCCAATGCAGATCGGCCTGCCGAACGCGCACCAGGATGGCGAAGGGGCCGCCCGTCGCCTTCTTGCACATGTTGCAATGGCATAATCCGATCGCAACAGGATCGGCGTCGAAATGATAGCGTCGTCTGCCGCATAGGCAGCCACCGGTCCAGCGCATTGGAGCCTCCTGGCCAGCCAACGCGCAACGAAGCCGGCAGTTCCTCCCTGACCGCAGCCACCAGATTTCAGGATTTGTCCGACGGAACCGGATCGGTGGCGGCAGCTATGGTGCCGGCGGGGTTCGCGTGCTGAGACGCCGACTCAGTGGGCAATGGCGTTTCGGCGATTTCGTCAGGACGCAGATCGCCGCTTTCCAGCAGTGCTACTATTTCCGCGGCTTCATGCTGGGCCATGCCCTCATAGGGGTGGCCCGCAATCACAATGACGCGGTCGCTCGAAATTTCGTAGACCTGCCACAGATCTTCGTCTTGAAGACGTTTGTCGTATCTAGTCACCATGGGCGCGGTGGCGCGGCTCCTAAAGTTCAGTCTTGCAAAATGTGCATGCGAAATAACTTGGCCGAAAACGCGTCAACAAAAAGGCCATTTGATACGGCGATCTGTGTGCATGAACGGCCTGCGTAAATATCAGTCAATTAATTATTGTATAGAACAATTACTGACTTAGAAATATGAATTAATGGACCTGAATGAATATAGGTAACTATTGTTGACGTAAAAAGTTATGCAGATTTTTGCTTGCGTAGAGATGGTGATACGTATGACGATTTTCGTCGTCCAATGGAATATACGAATACACAATTAGCGGGCTGTGGGAAGGTTGCGGCGATCCCAGCGTTTTGAAATTTTGCGTTAGGCCACAGCTAACTTTGTTTGCATCAAACAAGTTGCGAATCGTTCCCAAGGTGCGGAACGTACCTCATAGACGACTCGGGACAGGGGCCGCCGAATGCTACATGACTCCGACGAGGCGCGGCGACGGCTCGGAGTTGATCAAGGGGCGCCAGCCGGCGATATCCTGCGGCCCATTCCCATTGAGGCCGGCCCACGGGTGACCACCTTTCGCGGTGGCGCAGTGCATTCGATCCGCGCGCCGGGATCGCAGACTTTTAGCGCAGACGCGCATTTCATCGGCGTAATGCTTGCTCCCTCGGCGAACATGGCCGCGGCTTTCGGCGGCGACAAGGTGCGGCATTTCGATGCCCCGACAGGCATGATCGTTGTCAGCCCCGCCAATGTCGATAGCCGGTCCAGTTGGGCATCGACCAAAGAAAATGCCATCATCGCGATAAGACCTGAAAGCCTGCTCGAATTGGCCGCGCACGAGGCTGACCTGGGCAAGGTGGAACTTTTCTCGCCGCCCTTCGGCACGGTTGATCAGGAAGCCCTGCGCATGGCCAGGCTCCTCAAGGCGGAACTGACGGAACGGGTCACGCCCAACGAGCTTTATGTCGATTCACTGGTAACGCTTTTCGGGATGCACGTGCTGCGCAACTATTCCGATACCACCAAGCTATCGGCCGGCACCAGGATTGGCGGGCTGTCGCCGCAGAATGCGCGCCGGGTGCAGGAGTTTCTGCACGCCAATTTTGTCGCCCCGATGTCGGTCGCCGAATTGGCTGCGGTATGCAACCTGTCGCCCAGCCATTTCATACATGGCTTCACCCGGACCTTTGGCCGGCCGCCGCATCAATATGTACTCAACCTGCGCCTCGACTTCGCCGAAACGCTGCTCCGCAAAGGCAATATGAAGATCGAGGAAGTGGCCCATTACAGCGGCTTTTCCAGCCAAAGCCATCTGACCTCCGCCATGCGACGCTATCGCGGCCGAACGCCCGCCCAGGTGCGGACAAGTAGATAAATTCGCCGCGGTCTGCCACTGGGCCCGGCAGCTATCGGAGCGTGTGGCAGCTGCGCCACAGCCGTTCCAGCGAGTGGTGTTTTCTTGTAAATTTGCCGGAGTTTTTTGAAAAAGCCGGATTATTCTGAAATACGGCTTTTCACCGATATGCTCCCTTGCTCCCGACTGGAAACGTTTCCGGTTGTCGGGGGCGACTTCGCCAGAGCATTGATGCAGCGCGCTGAACCTTTCTGATGGTCAGCGTAATGCCTGGCAGCGAAACGGCATAAGACAGACGGCGGCCCCGCCAGCGGAATACGTTCCACCTTATTGGGGGCCATTTATGCACAAGCCATTTTCCTGGCGCGATCTCGCGCGCCGTGTTGCCGGATCCTGCAAGTACGCGCTGGCGTCATCAATCCCCAATCGTACGCGACACAATGCTGGCCCAGGCCAAATGCCCGGCCGGAAGATTGCAGCACGCCTGATTACGGCAGCCGCTCTGCTCGCCGCTCCAGTGATGTGGGCGAGCGAAGCGCACGCGCAGGTGGTTTTCAACGAACCCTTCGGCCCAACCGGTCAATTGCCGACTACAGTCAGCACCGCGGACGGAAACTGGGCCCTGGCCTCCTGTCTCAACGGCCGGATCATTCTCGACACCAACTTCAACCCGACGCACATGCTGCACCACAATTCGGACAATTGCGCCTATACGCCGGGGCAGGCGGTGTGGCGCAACGTGGTGCCGATCCCGGCAGTGCCAGGCCGCAGCTACGTCTTTTCCTACCGGAGCACGCGTCTCAACACCGTCAGCGATCCGATTCTCAGCCAGTCTATCGAGACCAATGCGGGCGGCTCGGTAGCCATCGGCAGCATCTCTAACGGGGCATGGCCAGCGCCGGGCGTCTGGTTGAGCCGGAGCGTTGCGTTCACCGCGGGCGCGGGCACGACATCGCTCACTCTGCGCGTCAACAACGCCAATACTACTGGCGGCGGCAATGACTTCCTCATGGACGATATGGTCCTGCTCGATGTCACGCCGCAATTGAGCAAGGCGTTCTCCCCGGCCAGTCTTGGTGTCGGCGGGTCGTCGACGCTGACCTTCACCATCACCAACGCCGCCGAATTGGGTGCGAAGAACGGATGGTCGTTCACCGATACCCTCCCGGCGGGTCTGACGGTGGCGTCAGCCGACATAGCCACGAACTGCCCCTCCGGTGTCCTTACGGCGCCGATCGGCGCTTCGGCCATCTCCCTCTCGGGCAATCTCACCGCGGGCCTCGCCTCGTGCACGGCGACCATCCCGGTGACCGCCAACACAGCTGGTGCCTACACCAACGGTGCCTCGAACATCACCTCGTCCGTCGGTCTCAACCCACCGACCACCAGCACCTCGGTCACGTTCAACACCCAGCCGAACTTTGCGTGTAACGCGAATATGTACCTCGCTCAAAGCAGCGGTGGCCCAACGACGCTCTTTCAGTTCGATAGCTCGAATAATCCGTTCATTTACAATGCACTGGGCACTTCAGCGCCAAACTATAACGCGATCGGCTTTAACCCGGCGGACGGCTATATCTATGGAGCGACCCAGGTAGCGGGTATCACGCATCTGCTGCGGATTGGCAGCAACGGTCTGGCGACGGATCTCGGCGCTATCACGGGTGGCGGCATAAACGCCACTACTGGTGGCTTTCAAAATGGCGAGATCGGCACCGACGGCGTCTACTATCTCTATAACCAGATCAAGGGCCTCTATCGCGTCAACCTAACGACACGCGTTGCCGTTGCGGTTCCGCTGAGCCGGCCCCCCGAAACCTCTGATCTCGCCTGGTATAACGGCCTTTTGTACGGCGTGGAAACAAACGGTCAGCTGGTCTCGATCCATCCGAGCACTGGCGCAGTCACCAATATCGGCACCGCGCAAACGCCCAGAACCTTCGGTGCCATGATCAGCGCCTCGAACGGCATCTTTGCAGCCGACAATGCGGGCGGCTTCTTCCGGATCAATCCGACGACCGGGGCGACAACACTAATCTCGAGCTCCCCCTCTTCGGTGGGCAATGACGGCGCCAAGTGCGCAACGACGCCACTGACCTTCGCCGGTGACCTGTCGATCACCAAGACCGACAATGTCCCCGCTTATTCGCCGGGAACCGACACCACCTACACCATCGTCGTCAGCAATAGCGGTCCCTTCGGTGTGCAGGGCGCGACGGTCGAAGATCCGCTGCCGGCCGGCATCACCACTGCGAACTGGACCTGCGTGGGCGCTGGCGGCGGCATTTGCGGCGCGCCGAGTGGGACGGGTGGGATCAGCAGCACGGTCAGCCTGCCGGTCGGCGGTACGGCTACCTATACGCTCACCATGAGCGTGCCGGTGGGGTTCACCGGCGATCTGGTCAATACCGCCAGTGTCACCAGCCCGCCGGACTCCCCCGACAGCAATCCGGGCGGCAATACCGCGACCGACACCAATGTGCCGCAGGCCCCGGCTATGACCATCGTCAAGACCGGCACGCTGAACGACCTCGATGGTGATGGCCTGCTCGATCTGGGCGAGACCATCAACTACACCTTCCGCGTCACCAATACCGGCAATGTGCCCCTGAGCGGCGTGACGGTGAGCGACCCGCTGGTAACGGTCAATCAGGGCCCGCAGACGCTGGCGCCCGGCGGAGCCTTCACCTTCACCGCGAGCTATACGCCCAGCCAGGCCGATATCGACAATGGCTCGGTGGTCAATACGGCCAGCGGCACCGGCACCGATCCGAGCGGCGGCACCATCACCAGCCCGCCCGACACCGTCGTGGTGCCGCCCGATCAGACCCCGGGGTTGACCATCGTCAAGACCGGCACGCTCAACGATCTGGACGGCGATGCCCTCATCGACCTGGGCGAGACCATCAGCTATTCCTTCCTTGTCACCAATACCGGCACGCTGACCATGAGCAATGTCATGGTCAACGATCCGCTGGTGACGATCGACCAGGGCCCCCAGACTTTGGCGCCGGGTGCGAGCTTCACCTTCACGGCGACCTATACCCCGACCCAGGCCGATATCGACACTGGCGCGGTGACCAATACGGCCAGTGCCACCGGCACTGAACCCGGTGGCGGCACCACCGAAAGCCCACCCGATACCGTCACCGTGCCGCCCGATCAGACGCCGGGCCTCACCATCGTCAAGACCGGCACGCTCAACGATCTGGATGGCGATGGCCTGCTCGATCTGGGCGAAACCATCAGCTACGCGTTCCTGGTCCGCAATACCGGGACGGTGACGCAGACCAATGTCAGCGTGGACGATCCGCTGGTCACGATCGATCAGGGTCCGCAGACCCTGGCGCCCGGCGGCAGCTTCACCTTCACGGCGACCTATACGCCCACCCAGGCCGATATCGACAATGGCTCGGTGGTCAACACGGCCAGCGGCACCGGCACCGACCCTGGCGGCAGTACGACGACCAGCCCGCCCGACACGGTCACCGTGCCGCCGGACCAGACCCCCGGGCTGACCGTGGTCAAGACGGGTACGCTCAACGATCTGGATGGTGATAATCTGCTCGATGCCGGCGAAACCATCAGCTATGCGTTCCTCGTGCGGAATACCGGCACGGTGACGCTGACCAATGTCATGGTCGAAGATCCGCTGGTCACGATCGACCAGGGCCCGCAAACGCTGGCCCCCGGCGCGATCTTCACCTTCACGGCGCGCTATACGCCGACCCAGGCCGATGTCGATAATGGCTCGGTGGTCAATACGGCCACGGCCACCGGCACGCCGCCATCGGGTCCGCCGATCACCAGCCCGCCCGATACGGTGACCATTCCGCCCTCGCCGGTCAGCCTGGGCACGGTCAAGACCGGCGTGTTCAACGATCTGGATGGCGACGGCAATGCCAGCCTGGGTGACACTATCACCTATACGATCCTGATCACCAATGAGGGTGGCCAGACGGCCAATGGCGTCTGGCCGCTCGATGCCGGTCCGACCTTCAATGGCCGGCCCGCCGCCAATAGCCTCTCCACCTTCGAGCCCGGCCCCGTCACACTGGCGCCCGGTCAGTCGCAGGCGTTCACGGCGACTTACGTGCTCGACCAGACCGATATCGACAATGCGGCTGGCCTCGCCGATGGCGTCGCGAACACCGCCAGGGCCCAGGGCTCCTTTAACGGGATCAATGTGCCATCCAGCACGGCCCGCTCCGAGGTCACCATCCCGGCCGCCGCGTCGGGCGATATCTCGGTGGCCAAGATTGCGCTGCGCCGGCAGATCCGCCGCGGCGAGGAGGCTCCGTTTGCCATCACCGTCACCAACCATGCCGGCAGTTCGGCCACTGGACTGACCATCGTCGACACCCTGCCGTCGGGGTTCCGCTATGTGGAGGGCTCGGCCACCATCGGCGGGGTTGCGGCGACGCCGGTGATCGATGGGCGGCGGGTGGTGTTCGAGGGCATCAATGTGCCGGCCAATGCTGCGGTCGAGATCCGGCTGCGCATGCTGGCGCTGAGCTCGGCGGGACCGGGCGAGCATGTCAATCGGGCCAGTGTCACCGATGCGGCGGGCAATCCGCTGGCGCCCGATGCCACGGCAACTGTCGAGATCATGATCGAGCCGGTGTTCGATTGCAGCGAGATCATCGGACGGGTGTTCGATGACAAGAACCGCAATGGCTACCAGGACGAGGGGGAACTGGGCCTGCCCGGCGTGCGCCTCGCCACGGTCAAGGGCTGGCTGGTGACCACCGATGCGCATGGCCGCTTCCATGTCGCCTGCGCGGCTTTGCCCGACCAGCGCATCGGTTCGAACTTCATCATGAAGCTTGATCCACGCACCCTGCCATCGGGCTATCGGCTGACCACCGAAAATCCCCGCGTGGTGCGGCTGACCGCCGGCAAGATGACCTCGCTGGATTTTGGCGTGGCGATCGGGCGGGTGGTGCGGCTGGACCTGCAGGACCAGGCGTTTGAACCCGGCAGCACCGAATTGCTGCCGCAATGGGCCGCGGGCGTCGATCAGCTGATCGAGGTGCTGGACGAGGAGCAGTCGGTCTTGCGCCTCTCCTATATCGACCCCGGCGCCGATCCCGAACTGGCCGAGGAGCGCTTGCGGCAGGTCAGTGATCTGATCCGCGACCGCTGGGAGCGCCTGTCGGGGCAATACCGCCTGGAAATCGAAATGCGCGTGGAGACGGGGCTATGACGATGAGCACCATCATCAATACTGGAATGTCTTTTCGCCTGCGCCATGTCTTGCTGCTGGCCAGCACCGCCCTGGTGGCAAATGCCGGGTTGATCGCTCCCGCGTTCAGCCAGGCGGATGGCAAGGTTGCCAATAACAGCGCGACCGGCAGCCTGCCGGTCGGGGCGAATACCGAAGCCGAAACGCCAGCCGACAAGGCCAGCATTCCCTTCATGATCAGCGTCGACGGCCAGACCGTGGACGAGAGCGGGGTAACCCGGCCGGTCGATGTGCAGCGCCAGACCGATCTGGGGCTGAGTGCGGTGGATATTCAGGTCAAGTTCGATGGCCTTGAAGCCAAGCCACTTCTCAACGTGCTAGCCCGGTCCAGCGGCGGGCAGATCAACTTCGAGACGGCGTCCAATTATCCCGGCTTCATCGCCCGTTCCGAGATTCGCATTCTCGGGGAAACCAATTGGCTGGGCCAGCAGGCGGTGATCAGCCTGCCGGTCGACATCAATGGCACGGCCAGCTGGACCCCGCCGCAGGGCGAAGTGCCGCTGAGCTACGTGCTGCGCGTCTATGATGCCGAAGGGCGGTTCGACGAGACAATGCCGGCCCCGGTCAAGCCTGTGGGCAATGGGGCGGGGCAGGGGACGATCGATCTCTCCGCCGACCGCACGGCTATGCGCAATATCCCGATCAATGGCGGCGCTGTCACCGTCTATGGTCGCAGCGTGCCGGACGGCTATGCCGTGCGCGCCCTGGGCGAAACCATTGCTCTGGATGCCGATCGTTCTTTCGTGGTGCAGCGCATTCTGCCGCCCGGCGAGCACCAGGTCGATGTCGCCCTTGCCGGCAATCAGGGCAAGGACGGGCTGCAGTTCAGCCGCGACATCAATATTCCCGACAATGACTGGTTCTATGTCGCCCTGGCCGATGTCACCGTGGGCCTGCGCACCGGGGACGAGCATATCGAAAGCGTACGGCCCGGCGAATATGACGACATCTACAGCAAGGGACGCCTGGCCTTTTACGTCAAGGGCAAGATCAAGGGCGAATATCTGCTGACCGCCGCCGCCGATACCGATGAGGAGGAATTGCAGGAGCTGTTCGGCAATATCGGCAAGCGCAATCCGCGCGACTTCCTGCGCCATCTCGATCCCGACGATTATTACCCGGTCTATGGCGACGATTCGACCCTGGTCGAGGATGCGCCCACCAGCGGCAAGTTCTATGTGCGGCTCGAGCGCGGCGACAGCCATGTGATGTGGGGCAATTACCAGACCAGCATTACCGGCACCGAATTCCTGCGCTCGGAACGGGCATTGTATGGCGCCAACGCGCTCTACCGCTCCGAGGAAACCACATCCTTCGGCGAGCGGCGCACCGAAATCACCGCCTATGCGGCTCTGCCCGATACCCTGCCGCAGCGCGAGGAATTTTTGGCCACTGGCGGCTCGGCCTATTTCCTGCGCCGTCAGGACATTACCGTGGGCTCGGAAACCCTGAGCGTCGAAATCCGCGATAGCGTTACCGGCCGGGTGGTCAGCCGCCGCACCCTGCAATATGGCAAGGATTATAGCTTCGACTACCTGCAGGGCATCGCCATCCTCAAATCCCCGCTCTCCTGGCAGACCGCCGCCACGGGCCCGGTGCGTGACGGCGCCTTTGGCGGCGGCAATGTCTATCTCATCGCCCAATATGAGTTCGTGCCGGCGGCCGACGATGTCGATGGCTATGTCTATGGCGGGCGCGCCCAGCATTGGTTCACCGACAATCTGCGCGTCGGCGTCACCGGTATGAGTGAAACCACCGGACCCGCCGATCAGGTGGGCCTGGGCGCCGATGTGGAATTGCGCGCCTCGCAGGATACCCTCCTGCGCGCCGAAATCGCCCATTCCGAAGGCCCCGGCTTTGGTCTGTCGCGCTCCGCCGATGGCGGGCTGACCTGGGGCGAGCACGGCACCGCCGGCATTGCCAATAAATCGGCCCTGGCCTGGCGCGTCGAAGGCCAGCTTGGCCTCGGCGATCTGGGCTATGCCGGGCTCGATGGCAAGGCCGGGTTCTATTACGAGACCAAGGAAGCCGGTTTTTCCAGCCTCTCCCAGCAGGTCTCGACCGATCAATGGCTCTGGGGTCTCTCCGCCGATGTGGCGCTTAACCAGGACGTCGCCCTGGCGCTCGGCTATGACGATTTTGAGGATGGCGAGGGCCAGGTCAAGCGCGAGGGGGATGCCAGCCTTGCCTGGCAGCTCGACGATTACTGGAACGCTTCGCTCGGCCTGAGCTATACCGAATTAATGTCGCCCCGCGCCATCAGCGCCGGCAAATCCGGCTATGACGGCTCGCGCCTCGATGCCGGTATCCGCATCGAGTATCAATGGGAAGAAAAGCGCAAGCTCTATGCCTTCGGGCAGGCTACGCTGGGGCTGGAGGGCGATATCAGCCGCAATGACCGGGCCGGCATTGGCGCCGAGTTCGGGCTGACCGACACCATCGCCATCTCCGGCGAAGTCTCCTATGGCACTGGCGGGGTGGGCGCCCTGGCCGGCATCACCTTCGATCCCAATCCGGACGAGCATTACTATGCCGGCTATCGGCTCGAGCCGCTGCGCAGCTTCGATATCAACAAGAGCTTTGCCTTGCTCGATGATCAGGGCGGCACGCTGGTAGTGGGCCTCAAGCGCCGGCTCGACGACTATGCCGCCGCCTATGCCGAAACCAGCTATGACATGTTCGGACAAAAGCGCTCGCTGGCGCAGACCTACGGCATCCTGTTCACCCCCGATTCCTTCTGGAGTGTGGATGCCGGGCTGGTGGTCGGGCAGGTGCGCGACGACACCACCGATCCGCTGACCAATCTGCAGCGCAGCGATTTCGATCGCTACGCCCCCTCGCTGGCCGTCAGCTATGTCGACGACGAAGCCGGCATCAAGGCCAATGCCCGTGGCGAAGTGCGCATCGAGGACTCTTCGGACCATACCCGCGACCAGAACACCTATCTGTTCGCCGGGGGTCTCTCCTGGAAGACCAGCGAGGACTGGCGCCTGCTGGCCAATGTGGATGCCGTCATCTCCGATGCCCGCTCCCCCGATACGGTGTTCCAGGACACCGACTACATGGAAGCCTCGATCGGCTACGCCTATCGCCCGGTCGACAATGACCGGCTCAATGCGCTGTTCCGCTATACCTGGCTTTACGACATGCCCGGCAATAACCAATTGGTCAGCGGCGCCACCGGGGACCTGTTTGCCCCGGCCCAGCGCAGCCATATCCTCTCGCTCGATGTCGACTATGACCTGCTGCCTTGGCTGACTGTCGGCGCCAAATACGGCTTCCGCTATGGCGAGGTGAAGAACCGCACCGATGACGGCTCGGGCACCGGCTTTGAGGAAGACTGGCAGGTTTCTTCAGCCCATCTGGGCATCCTGCGGGCCGACCTGCATGTGGTCAAGAACTGGGACGTCCTGCTCGAAGGCCGCGTCATGCACATGCCCGAGGCCCAAACCACCGACCTGGGCGCCCTGGCCGCCGTCTACCGCCATCTCGGCGACAATTTCAAAGTCGGCCTGGGCTACAATTTCGGCCGCTTCTCCGACGACATGCGCGACCTCACCTTCAACGACCAAGGCGCCTTCGTAAACGTCATCGCCAAGTTCTGACCATCCCACCAGCCCCGGACCAATCCGGGGCTGGGGTCGCTTTCGGCATTGCGCCTGAAAAGGCCGGTGCTTACCCTTGCCGGTGATATCGGCGAGGGATCATGGCCATGAGCGACAAGCAACCGCACTACAAGACCTACCGCCATCCCGCGGGTGGCTGGGGTGCGGCCGCCGCGACCGCCAAGGTGTTGATGGAGCAGAGCGTCATCACCAAGGGCTCGCGAGCGCTGCTGGCCATGAACCAGCCCGGCGGCTTCAAATGCCCCAGTTGCGCCTATCCCGACCCGGAATGCAAAAAGACCCTGGAATTCTGTGAGAACGGCGCTAAGGCTTTGGCGCACGAGGCGACCAAGTTCCGCGTCACCCGCGAGTTCTTCGCGCAGCACTCCGTCTCCCAGCTGATGGAGCAGTCCGACTACGCGCTCGAAATGCACGGCCGCCTCACCGAGCCCATGCGCTATGACGCGGCGAGTGACCATTATGTGCCCTGTTCCTGGGACGAAGCCTTTGCGCTGATCGGCAAGCATTTGCAGGCGCTCGACAGCCCGCATCAGGCCGAATTCTACACTTCCGGCCGCACCCCCAATGAGGCGGCGTTTCTCTATTCGATCTTTGTGCGCGAATTCGGCACCAACAATTTTCCCGATTGCTCGAACATGTGCCACGAGCCCACCAGCCGCGGCCTGCCGTCATCCATCGGCGTGGGCAAGGGCACGGTGGTGATCGAGGATTTCGAGCATGCCGAAGCCATCTTCATCATCGGCCAGAATACCGGCACCAATTCGCCCCGGATGATGACCAATCTAGTCGAAGCGCGAAAGCGCGGCGTGCCGATCGTTGCGGTCAATCCCATGCCCGAACGGGCGCTGATCCGTTTCACCGAACCCCAGGACGTGGTGCAGATGGCCACCTTCGGGTCCACCCCGATTGCCAGCGAATTCGTCCATATCAGGATTGGCGGTGATCTGGCGCTGCTCAAGGGCATCATGAAAGTGCTGTTCGAGCGCGAGGCGCAGGGCGAGGCGGTCATCGACCACGACTTCATCGCCGAGCACACCACCGGCATCGATGCCTTGCGCGCTGACGTGATGGGCCAGGACTGGGCCGAAATCGTCGCGGTCTCGGGCATTGACGAGGACCAGATCCGGCGCTGCGCCGAGATCTATATCCGCTCCAAGGCCACCATGATCTGCTACGGCATGGGCGTCACCCAGCATCAGCAGGGCTCCAAACTGGTGCAGCAGGTAGCCAATCTGTTGTTGCTGCGCGGCAATTTCGGCAAGCCCGGCGCCGGCATCGCCCCCATTCGCGGGCATTCCAATGTGCAGGGCGATCGCACCGTCGGCATCGATGAAAAACCATCCCAGGCCTATCTCGACCGGGTCCGCGACGTGTTCGGTTTCGAGCCGCCGCGGGAGCACGGCCACCACACGGTGGAATCCGTCGAGGCGATGAAGAACGGCACTGCCAAGGTGTTTATCGGCCTGGGCGGCAATTTCGTCCGCGCCGTGCCCGATACCGAGCAGGCCTATGCCGCCATGCGCAAGCTGGAGCTGACCGTCGGCATCGCGACCAAGCTCAATCGCGGTCATTTGGTGCACGGGCGCGACGCGCTCATCCTGCCCGTGGTTGCTCGCTCCGAGCGCATCCATACCGAAGCCGGCGAGCAGTTCGTGACTATCGAGGATGCCATGTCCAACGTCACCGCATCGCGCGGCGTGCTGGAGCCGGCCGGCGCCGACCTACTGCCCGAGGTCGAGATCGTCTGCCGCATGGCCATGGCGACCTTGCCGCAAAGCCGGGTGGATTGGGCCGGCTATATCCATGATTACGATGCCATTCGCGACAAGATTGCCGAGGTCTACCCACAGATCTACGAAGATTTCTCCGAGCGCATCAAGAATCCCAAGGGCTTCCATCTCGACATTCCGCCCCGTCGCCGGAGCTGGCCAACGCCCAACGGCAAGGCCAATTTCCTGGTCTTTGCCGGGTTGCATGTCGATGCGGAAGTGGTTGACACAGCCATGCTGCGCCTGGCGACCGTGCGTTCGCACGATCAGTTCAACACCACCATCTATAGCCACAGCGACCGCTATCGCGGCGTCTATAACGATCGCATGGTGCTGTTCATAAACGAAGATGACCGCAAGGCACGGGGCCTCGAAGCGGGCCAGCGCATCACGCTCGAAACCATCACCACCGACGGCATCGAACGGCGTGTCAAGGGGCTGACGATCATCGACTACCCGATGTCGCCCGGTTCCGTCGCCGGCTATTATCCCGAGCTCAATCCGCTGCTGCCGCTCGACTATTACGACCGCATCAGCGGCACGCCGGCGGCCAAATCCGTGCCGGTCCGGGTTGTGCTGCCCGGCGCCATTGCCTGATGCGGGTTTACGACCAAGTCGTGTCTGGCCCGCAAGCACAGGAAACCGCGCTTGATCGTCTGGGCCTGAGCCTGGGCCGGGAAGCCGATGCACGGATCGCCCGTGCAGTGCCGGTCGAAGCGCCGATCGCCATCGAAATCGGCGGGATCGGCTATGCGGTGATGATGGCGACGCCATCGGACCTGGTCGACTACGCCATCGGTTTTGCCCTGAGTGAAGGGCTGGCGCGCACGCCCGATGACATCCTGGACATCCACACCCACGCCGTCGAAGGTGGATGGATCATTCGTATGATGCTGCCGCCCGAGGGCACCAAAAAGGCGATGGCGCGGGCGCGTGTCCGCGTCACCGAGAGCAGTTGCGGCCTCTGCGGCATCGACAATATCGAACAAGTACTGCGCCCATTGCCGCCAGTGACGGCACGCATATTCGTCGAGCGCAGCGCCATTTCGCGGGCGCTTGCGGCGCTGCCCGAGCACCAGCCACTCAGCCAAAGCACCGGCGCAGTGCATGCCGCAGCCTTCTGTACGCCAACGGGCGAGATCGTGCTGACGCGCGAAGATGTCGGTCGCCACAATGCCCTCGACAAGCTCATCGGCGCCTTGGCCCAGAAATCGATCACGCCCGCGACGGGCTTTTTCCTGCTCACCGCGCGCTGCAGCTACGAGCTGGTCGAAAAGACCGTCCGCGCCAATTGCCCCATGCTGGTCACCATTTCGGCGCCCACCACCCTGGCCGTCGAGCGCGCCACCAGGGCCGGATTGACCCTGGTCACGCTCGCTCGCGCCGATGCCGCCCTGGTCGTCAGCGGGCTGGAGAATATTGCCGGCTAGAGTCCGGACGGCTGCTCCACGCCCTTGCGCCCGAACAGCGCCTTGACGCGCCGGTTAACCGGCGGGATCGACATGGCAATGGTCACCACGATGATCAGGCAGATGATGGCGCTGATCGGTCGGGTGAAGAAGGGGCTCGGATCGCCCTGGGTGAGGGCTAGCCCGCGCCGCAGATTGAGGTCGAGCAGATCTCCAAGCACGATCCCCAGCACCAGCGGCGCCATGGGGTATTTCATCTCGCGCAGCAGGAAGCCGACGACGCCGAAGATCAGCATGACGTAAACGTCGAACATGCGCTGCGTGATGGCGAAGGAGCCGACGACGCACAGAATATAGATGACCGCCATCAGCCGCTCGCGCGGCACCGCCAGAACCTTGATGAATATCTTGGTGAGCGACAGGCCAAAGATCAAATTGGCGATGGTCGCCAGCAGCAGCATGGCCACGATCTGGTAGAGGAACGGCGCGTTCTCGACCATCAGCATGGGCCCGGGGCGAATGCCATGGATCAGCATCGCCGCAATGAGCACTGCAGCCGCCGCCGATCCCGGCAGGGCCAGCGTCAGCGTCGGAATCATGGCGGCGGAGACCACGGCATTGTCCCCGGTTTCGGCAGCAATCAGGCCCTCCTGGCTGCCCTTGCCGAATTCCTCCGGATGCTTGGAGGCGCGCTTGGCCGCCGCATAGGACGACCAGGAGCCGACGTCCTCACCCACGCCGGGAATGATGCCGATAAAGGTGCCGATGATTCCCGAGCGGATAATGGTGCGCCAATATTGGAATATTTCCCGCAGCGTGGGCACCACCCGATCATTGACCGGCACCACGTGACCCACGACTTTGCGCTTCATCGCCGACAGGATTTCGGCAAGGCCGAACGCGCCCACCATTGCCGGGATGATATCGACACCGCCACCAAGCGCGGCAATGCCGAAGGTGAAGCGTTGATGGGCGTGCAGCGTCTCCATGCCGATCATGGCGACGAGCAGGCCCAGAATACCGGCAATGTACCCCTTGAGTGGGGTGTCGCTGCCCGTCATTTGTCCCGAAATCACCACGCCGAATAAAGCCAGCCAGAAAAATTCGTAGGAGCCGAATTTCAGCGCCGCTTCGGACAGCAGGGGCGCGATGATGGCCAGGAAGAAAATGCCGACCATGGTGCCCAACGTGGAGGACGTGGTGGCCAGACCCATGGCCAAGCCGGCCTTGCCCTGCTGGGCCAGTGGATAACCATCGAGCGTTGCCGCCGCATTGGCCGGCGTGCCCGGAATATTGAGCAGGATCGCGGTGCGGCTGCCGCCATAGATGGCGCCGAGATAGACGCACATCAGGGTCAGGATCGCCTGGTCTGGCGCCATCTTGTAGGTGAGCGTCACCAGCAGCGCGACGCCCATCGTGGCCGTCAGCCCGGGCAATATGCCGATGGTGACGCCCAGCAATGTCGCCCAGGCGACGTTGAACAGCGACCCGGGGGTGAGGAAATGGGCAATCCCTTGCCCGAGGAGGACCAGTCCTTCCATTCGGCTCTCCTAAGGCAGACGGACGAGAAAGATGCGTTCGAAGACGAGGTAAATCCCACCGCCACCGACCACCGCTATGGCGAGCGCCCAGCAAAAGCTCTTGACCGGTTCGGCCGGCCCTTCATTGAGCCAGGTCTCAAAGACCATGATGAAGGCAAAGATGAACAGCATGGCCGCCGCCCAGAACGGGACGAGACCGACCAGCACCAGCGTGTGAATGAGTGCCAGGCCCAACACCGCGCCGATGCGCAGCGCCTCGCGGGTTCTGAACAGGCCGAACAGATGCTGCCAGCCCCCCGGCGCCTCGATCCGCCACGATCGCCACAACAGCAGCCCGCTGCAGCAGGTGAGTGCAATGCCCAGAAAGAGCGGCACCAGGCCGGGAATGGTCGAGGGGTGAATGCGACGCGCTTCGAGCCGCGGCATCGTCCAGGACAGGTAGATGACCGCCAGCCCTAGGGCGAGCAAAACCACGGCCATCAAAAGGTCGGCGCGAGCGCGCCCGCCCGCTTCTCTTGCGTCTGAATCGTCCAGCATGCTTGGTCCTTGAGGCGGCGGGCGGATGGCTCCGCCCGCTTGGTCACAGCAATTGGCAGGCCCCGCAGGGAGCGAGGCCCGTTTCTTATGGCGTGCCGACTTCTGTGCGGGTTTCGCAGTCGATGCCGATGGTCGAGGGATCGTTGACCGCCTCGCCACGCTCGACCGACGAGCAGGCTTCAAGGATCACGACTGGCATGGCTTTCTCGCGCGCATCCGCGCCATAGGACGGAGCAAAAACCGCTCCGAAAGTCTCGGCATAGGTCTTGAGCGATTGCGCGTTCAGCACCTGTTCGGCCCAGATCTTGTCGACGGTGGCGACCACTTCCTCGGGCACGCCGCGTGGAATGAAGATGCCGAAATAGTCCGGCGCCAGCTCCATATCGGGCAGCCATTGGGTGATCGGCGGGATCGGATCGACGCCCTCGAGTACCAGCGGTTCGGCCGACAGTACGGCCAGTGCCCGCAGGCGTCCGCCGCGGATCAGTTCGGTCTGTTCCACCGCGAGCTGGGTGGTGACCATGGCTTCGCCGGAGGCGGTGGCGATGGCCGCCGGCCCGCCGCCATCATAGGTGATCATGTTGTAGTCGAAATCCCCGGTGTCGGCGAGCGCTGCAATGGCCGTGCCCCCTGACGAGGTGATGCCGGCCGTTGCCACCGTAACCTCGTTGCCGCGGGTCTTCAGCGCCTCGAGCAATTGCCCGAAATCCTGGAATTCGCTGTTGGCCGGTACGCTGACCACCGGCACGTTGGCGACCGACAGGTAGATGTGCCAGTCGTCGATATTGGTGCCTTCGAGCAGGCCCGTCACCGAATAGGTGGCGTTGTTGGCGATGGCATTGGCCGTCCAGGTATAGCCGTCCTTGGCCGCGTTGAGCACTTCCTGCGTGCCGATGGCGCCCGAGGCGCCGGGCTGGTTGACCACCACCACATCGACGCCGAGCGCTTCGGCGAGAATGGGTGCGGTGACGCGGGTCACCTGATCGGTCGAGCCGCCAGCGCCCCAGGGCACGATCAGATTGATCGGCCGGTCAGGCTTCCATTCCTGGCCCATTGAGCCCGCCGTGCCGCCCAGCAGCACGACCGTGCTGGCAGCCAAAATCCGCCACGATGCAAGATACATCCTTCCCTCCCAATATTGTTTTTCGGACCATATCCTCCGGGGTCCTTGCCGCTAGACTGTGCCGCGATGCAAAAGCTGTCAACAGGCAAGTAACCATTTGGTGCAGAGTAAATGGATGCAGGACTGGCGGGTCTCATGCTCCAGATGGCGAAAAAGTCCGACAAAGAACTGTTCGGTTAATCCGCGCGCCGCTATAGATTGACCGTGGGGGGAGTTGCTTGCCGATGGATATTTCAAGTTACCTGCTGATGGGGCTGGCTCTGGCTGCCGGCGCGATCGTCAAAGGCGCCACCGGCATGGGGCTGCCGCTGATCGCCCTGCCGGTACTGACCACGGTCTTCGGGTTGCAGCATGCGGTGGGGTTGATGGTCATTCCATTGATCGTCACCAATGCCTGGCAGGTCTGGCGTTTTCGCGAGGAAGCGCGCTCCGAGCGGATGGCGTTTTTGCCCTTATTCCTGGTTGCCGGCGTGGCCGGTATCGTGCTGGGAGTCTGGCTATTGGCGACGCTGCCGGAGCGGCTGCTGGTGCTGACGCTGGGCATCATCTTGATCGCCTATGTGGTGCTGCGGCTGTTCAATCCGCACTTCGCCTTGTCGCTGCGGGCGGCCAAAAGATTCGGACCGCTGGCGGGGGCAGGGGGTGGCATTTTGCAAGGCGCCACGGGTATTTCCGCCCCTATTGGGGTGACGTTCATCCATTCGATGAGTCTGGACCGCAATGCCCATGTCTTTGCCGTATCGGCGATGTTCCTGGTTTACTCGCTGACCCAACTGCCTTCGATGTGGATCGCGGGACTGATGCGGGGCGAGTGGCTGTTGCAGGGCGTGCTGGCTTTGGGGCCAATCCTGATCTTCATGCCGCTCGGGCAGGCGATTGCCGGCAAGCTCAGCCGGCGGGCCTTTGACCGGTTGATCCTGACGTTTCTCGGCCTTGTGGGGCTGAAAATGGTGGTCGGGATCTAGGGGCGCTGCGAGAGTTCCCGGCCGGCTTGCTTGAGCAGATTTAGGGCCTGTTCCATGTCCGGCGTGCCTTGCTTGTCGAGGCGCTGCGTATAGGGGCAGGTGAGGGCGGCGATGACGGTACCGAGCGGTCCGAAGATCGGTACGGAGATGTTAAAAACCCCGGAAACCTGGGCGCTTGGCATCATTTCGTGACCTTGCCGGCGAACCTGGTCGAGGCGGTTTTTGAGTTCGGGCGTGAGGCTGGCGGGATTGCCGGGGTCTTGTTCTTCCAGCATCAGCAGGCGTTCTTCGGGCGTCGCGAAGGCCATGAAAACATGGCCTGAGCCGGTGTGGAGCAGGCCGAGGCGGCTGCCGACGCGGACCGAGACATTCCAGTAGCCGGGACTGTCCACCTGGGTGACGACGACCAGGATGTTGCGATCGCGGATGACCAGATGCACGGCCTGTTCGGCCAGTAGCGCGAAGCTGCGCAGGACCGGAGTTGCCTGATTTATCAAGCGGTTAAGCGGTGGGCGGGCATGGGCCAGCTCGAACAGCCGCAGGGTCAGTTCGTAGCGGTCTTCGGGGGTGCGACGCACGTAATTGCGGCGGACCAGGCGGTCGAGCATGCGATAGATTTCGTTGGGCGAACGGGCCAGCGATTTGGCAATTTCGGCTTGGCTGAGCCCGTCGGCGGTGGCCGCCAGCAGTTCGATAATGTCGAGGCCCTTGTCGAGCGCGGGAGCGCGATAGCGATCCTGGTCATCGGCTTCCTGGTCCATTACGGGCTCACTCCTCGGTGACATCGGCAGGCAATCGGTTAGCGGACTGTGCACGTTGACGATCGCACAAACCGCCTTGCGTCCACACTTCATTTATGAATAGATTGTTCGTATATAACGCGAAGTCAATCGCGAAGAGGAGCGCCGACCCGATCATTGCCAGCAAGGCAGTGGCCGTTGGGACGCAAGGGATGGACCATGGATGCACTGATTGAGCTGATCGGCATCGGCAAGTCGTTCCCCGGCGTGCGGGCGCTGCACAATGTCAATTTCGACCTGCAGGCCGGCGAGGTCCATGCCCTGATGGGCGAGAATGGCGCCGGCAAATCGACGCTGATGAAAATCCTCTCGGGCGTCTATCGGCGCGACGCGGGAGACATCCGGCTCGATGGCAAGCCGGTCGAGATCGGCAGCCCGCGCCAGGCCCAGGAAATGGGGATCGGTATCATCCATCAGGAACTGGCGCTGATGCGCGACCTGACGGCGGCGCAGAATATCTTCATCGGCCGCGAACCACGCCAGCTGGGCGGGTGGCTGCTGGATGAAAAGGCGCTCAATCGTGCGACGCAGACGATCTTTGACTCCATGAATCTCAAGCTCGCCCCGACAGTGCCGGTGGGCAGCCTGACGGTGGCCAAGCAGCAGATGGTCGAGATCGCCAAGGCGCTGAGCTATCGGTCGCGCATCCTGATCATGGACGAGCCCACGGCGGCGCTTAACGATGCCGAGATTGCCGAGCTATTCGTCATCATCAACCGGCTCAAGGCCGAGGGCGTGGGCATTGTCTATATCTCGCACAAGATGGACGAGATCAAACGCATCTCCGACCGCGTGACGGTAATGCGCGATGGCGAATATGTCGGCACCGTGCCGGCCGCGACCACCTCGATGGAAACCATCATCTCGATGATGGTGGGCCGGACCCTGAGCAATGACGCGCTGGTCGTGCCCAATACCTCAGCCGCACCAGTGGCACTGGAAGTGCGCAATCTCAATCGCGGTCGCGAAATCCGCGATGTCAGCTTTTCGGTGCGCCAGGGCGAAATCCTCGGGCTGGCCGGGCTGATGGGGGCAGGGCGCACTGAGGTCGCCCGCGCCATTTTTGGCGCCGACCCGCGCGACAGCGGAGAAATCTGGGTCAATGGCCAGCGCGTGGGGATTTCAACGCCCGGCGACGCGGTGCATGCCGGCATTGGTTATCTGTCGGAAGACCGCAAGCATTTTGGCCTCGCGACCGGCATGAATGTGCGCAACAACATTGCGCTGGCGAGCCTGGCCCGGTTTACCCGCCCCGGCGGCCTGCTCGATGATGGCGCCATGCGCAAGGTGGCCGAGCGCTATATCGGCCAGCTTTCGATCAAGACGCCTTCCGATACCCAAGAAGCGCGGCTGCTCTCGGGCGGCAACCAGCAAAAGGTGGTCATTGCCAAATGGCTGCTGCGCGACTGCGATATCCTGATCTTCGACGAACCGACGCGCGGCATCGATGTGGGCGCCAAGTCGGAAATCTATAAACTGCTGATCGCGCTGGCCGCCGAAGGCAAGGCCATCATCGTGATCTCGTCCGAACTGCCCGAAGTGCTGCGCCTGAGCCACCGCATCGCGGTGATGTGCGAGGGACGGCTGACCGGCATGCTGCCGGGCGGCGCATCGCAGGAAGAGATCATGCACCTAGCCACCCAGCGCCAGAGCAGCGTTATTGAGACTACCAACCAACGGAAAACGGCATGACTGATACAGCACTTCCGGCCGGCAAGCGCGGCGTCCGCATCTCCGGCGCCTTCCATCGGCTGCTGGCCTTTTCCGGGTTGATTGCGCTGGTCGTGGTGTTTTCGCTCGCCTCGCCCAATTTCATGCAGACCCAGAACGTGCTGGCCATTCTGCAGGCGACATCGGTCAATGGCGTGCTGGCGATTGCCGCGACGCTGGTGATCATTACCGGCGGCATCGATCTGTCGGTGGGCACGCTGATGACCTTCTGCGCGGTGATTACCGGCGTGGTGCTGACCTATTTTGGCCTGCCACTGCCCGTGGGCATCGTGGCGTCCATCCTGGCCGGCACGGGAGTGGGGCTGGTTTCGGGCACCATCATTGCCAAGCTCAAAGTGCCGCCCTTCATCGCCACGCTGGGCATGATGCTGATCCTCAAGGGACTGTCGCTGGTTATTTCGGGCACCAAGCCGATCTATTTCAACGACACGCCCGGCTTCACCCAGATTGCCCAGGGCTCGTTCGTGGGCGCCATCATTCCGGCCATTCCGGTGCCCAATGGCGTGATGATCCTGTTCCTGGTGGCCGGGCTTGCCGCCTTCGTGCTGACCAAGACGGCTTTGGGCCGCTACACATTCGCGCTCGGCTCCAATGAGGAGGCCGTGCGGCTCTCCGGCGTCAATATCGATCGCTGGAAGATTGCCGTCTATGCCACCGCCGGTGGCATTTGCGGGGTGGCGGGCCTCTTGATCGCCAGCCGGCTCAATTCGGCACAGCCGGCGCTGGGGCAGGGCTATGAGCTGGACGCTATCGCCGCAGTGGTGATCGGCGGCACCTCGCTTTCGGGCGGCCGCGGCACCGTGATCGGCACGCTGATCGGCGCCTTGATCATCTCCGTGCTGGCCAATGGCCTGCGCATTCTTTCAGTCCCCCAGGAATGGCAGACGGTGGTGACCGGCACCATCATCATCCTGGCGGTCTATGCCGACATACTGCGGCGCCGAAATCTGTAGCGCCGATTTCGCTGCGCCTGCCAAACCCGGCGCCAATATCAAGCAGGCGACAAGCCTCACTCAAAACGACGGCTTCAAAACACTCTGGGAGGAAAAATGTTAAACCGCCGCACTCTGATCGGGGCCATCAGCGCCCTTGCTCTCCTGACCGCCAGCGCACCTGCGTTTGCCCAGGACAGTTACGACATCGCCCTGATTTCCAAGGGCTTCCAGCACCAGTTCTGGCAGGCCGTGAAGGCCGGTGCCGACAAGGCTGCCGCCGAATTCGGCGCCACCGTGACCTTTGAAGGCCCGGAAACCGAAAGCCAGGTCGACCGCCAGATGGACATGCTGGCCGCAGCCCTGTCGCGCAAGCCCGACGCCATCGGCTTTGCCGCGCTCGACAGCCAGGCCGCAACGCCGTTGCTGCAACAGGCCAAGGATGCCGGCATTCCCGTCATTGCCTTCGACTCCGGCGTCGATAGCGACATCCCGCTGACCACCGCGACCACCGACAACGTGGCAGCCGCCGCACTGGCCGCCGACAAGATGGCCGAACTGATCGGCGGCGAAGGCAAGGTTGCCGTGGTGGCCCATGACCAGACCAGCCGCACCGGCATCGATCGCGTCGACGGCTTCGTCAATCGCATGAAGGAAGCCTATCCCAAGATCGAAGTGGTCTCGGTGCAATATGGCGGCGGCGACCAGCTGCAATCGACCGAAATCGCCAAGTCGATCCTGCTGGCCAATCCCGACCTCAAGGGCATTTTCGGCGCCAATGAAGGCTCCGCCATCGGCGTGGTCAATGGCAAGACCGAGCTGAACAGCAATATCGTGGTTATCGGCTTCGATTCTGGTGCGGCGCAGAAGGGCTTCATCGAAAGCGGCGCCATGGCCGGCGCCATCACCCAGAACCCGGTCGGCATCGGCTACGAAACCGTCAAGGCGGCTATCTCGGCGCTGAAGGGCGAAACCCTGCCGCCTGTGATCGATACCGGGTTTTATTATTACGACAAGGCGACGATGGCTAATCCAGAGATTGCCGCTGTGTTGTATGACTGATTTTTTGCCGGGCCGGGTGTTCGCATCCGGCCCATTCCTCTTAGCGAGTTTATGAAATGGCCGACCTGACCGGAAAAATCGTGCTCATTACTGCCGCGGCGCAAGGCATTGGCCGCGCTTCGGTGGAGGCTTTCGTCAAGGCGGGGGCCAGGGTAATTGCCACCGATATCAATGCGGAAAAGCTGGGTGAGCTCAATGGCCTGCCGGGCGTGACGACGCGTGTACTCGATGTGTTGTCGGAAGACGCGGTGAAGGCTGCAGTCGCCGAGATCGGCCATATCGATGTGTTGTTCAACTGCGCCGGCGTGGTGCATTCGGGCACTGTGCTCGAGATGAGCGACAAGGATTTGGACTTCGCGCTGGACCTCAATGTGCGGGCGCAAATCCGCACCATCCGTGCCGTGCTGCCGCAAATGCTGGAGCGCCGGGATGGCGCCATCATCAATATGGCCACCGTCGCTTCCTCGGTGAAGGGCGTGCCCAATCGGGCTGCCTATTCGATTTCCAAGGCGGCCGTGGTGGGGCTGACCAAATCGGTCGCGGCCGATTATGTGACCAGCAATATCCGCGTCAACGCCATCTGCCCCGGCACGGTGGAAAGCCCCTCGCTGCACGAGCGCTGGCAGGCCACCGGCGATTTCGAGGGGGCCAAGAAGGCCTTTATCGCGCGCCAACCCATTGGGCGCATCGCGCGGCCCGATGAAGTGGCGGACCTGGCGGTGTACCTGGCCGGGGCGACCTATACGACCGGGCAGGTGCATATCATTGATGGCGGTTGGACGGGCTGAGCGTTACCTCCCCGCAACAATGTCATTCCCGCGAAAGCGGGAACCCCTGTTTGCTGTCTCAGCATTTTAAAACGGAGGTTCCCGCTTTCGCGGGAATGACATTGTGATGAATCGTCGACTTTGCGCGCTCATTCGCATTCATGGGCGTTCTTTGCCTCACGCCCTTCACCTTCGCATCAGCTTTGCTCGCTCTGCTGCCGCTGGCTTGTTATCGTAAAATTACGATGAAACGCCATTTGCAGAGAGTCCCATGACCAAACTGACGCTGATCAGCTTCCCGACCTGCCCCTATGTGCAGCGCGCGGTGATTGCGCTCAAGGAAAAGAAGGTCGATTTCGACGTGGTCTATATCGATCTGGCCAATAAGCCCGATTGGTTCCTGGCCATTTCCCCGCTCGGCAAGGTGCCGGTGCTCAAGGTCGAGCGCGAGGGGCATGAGCCGACCATCGTGTTCGAAAGCGCTGTCATCCTCGAATATCTGGAAGAGACGACGCCGGGCCGGCTGCATCCCGAGGATGCGCTGGAGCGGGCGCAGCATCGCTCATGGATCGAGTTTGGCTCGCAGGTGCTGGGCGATCTGTGGCGGCTGAGCGTGGCCAAGGATCAGGCCGAGCTGGATGCGGCGCAGCAGGCGGTGACCGCCAAATTCGCGCTGCTGGAAAATATCGTGGCCGGTCCGTTCTTTGCCGGCGAGCGGTTCAGCTATGTCGACGCCGTCTTTGCCCCGGCTTTCCGGCAAATCGATGCGCTCGAAACCGTGGCCCCTGCCGGGCTGACGGCGGGCCTGCCCAAGGTTTCGGCCTGGCGGCAGGCGCTGGCGGCGCGGCCCAGCGTGCGCGAGGCGGCGCCGGCCGATTTTGCCGAGCTTTATCTGCAGCGGCTGCGCAATAACGCGGCCCATGTGCTCAAGCTGGCGGCCTGATCAGAACAGGTAGTGGATGTGCCGCTTGCCGCTATGCGGCGAGGTTTCGATGTGACAGCGGATGCCGAAGACCTCACGCAAGAGGTCTTCGGTGAGTACTTCTTCGGGCGAGCCGAGGGCGACGAGCTTGCCTTTGTTCAGCACGGCCAGCCGGTCGCAGAACATGGCGGCGTGGTTGAGATCGTGCAGGGCCACGATGCTGGTGACCGGCAGGCTCGCCACCAGTTTGAGGATCTCGATCTGGTGCTGGATATCGAGGTGATTGGTCGGCTCGTCGAGGATGATCTCCGTGGGCGCCTGCGCCAGGGCGCGGGCGATGTGCACGCGCTGGCGCTCGCCGCCCGATAAAGTCTGCCAGTATTGGCTGCGCCGCTCGGTAAGGCCGACGCGGCCCAAGGCGGTCTCGACAGCCGTATCATCGGCCACGGTCCAGGGCGACAGGGCCGAGCGATGCGGGGTGCGGCCCAGCCGGACCACGTCGAGCACGGTGACATTGGCGTCGGTATTGGCATGCTGTTCGACGAGGGCGACGCGGCGGGCCAGCGTGCGCCTGCCGATCCGGCTGAGATCGGTGCCGTCCAGCGTGACCTGCCCGCCATGGGCGCGGCGCAACCCGGCCAGGAGCCGGAGCAGCGAGGATTTGCCTGAGCCGTTCGGGCCGAGCAGGCCCAGCATTTTGCCGGGTTCCGCGGCCAACGAGACATCGTCGACGATGGTGGTCTTGCCGGCTTTCCAGCTGAGATTTTCCGCCTTGATCGTCATGCTGCGCGCCGTGCCCGATAGAGAATGACCGAAAAGAACGGCACCCCGATCAGCGCCGTGACCACCCCGATGGGGAGAATCTGCTGCGGCAGGATGACCCGCGAGACGATGTCCGCCAAGACCATGAAAATGGCGCCGGCGGCAACACAGGCCGGTAATAGCCGCAAATGCAGCGGCCCGACAATGAAGCGTGCCGCATGGGGGACGACGAGGCCGACAAAGCCGATGGAGCCTACCATGCTGACAATGGTGGCGGTCATCATGGCGGTGATGGCGAACAGGATGACGCGCACCCGGCCCACCGAAATGCCGAGCGATGACGCTGCATCATCGCCGAAGGCGAAGGCGTCCAGCGCGCGGGCGTAATACATGCAGACGCCAAATCCGATCAGTACCACGACCAGCACGAGCTGGAACTCGGGCCAGCGCACGCCGCCGAAACTGCCCAAGAGCCAGAACATCACATCGCGCGCCTGCTGCGCATTGGCCGAAGTGCTGACGATGTAGGAGGTGAGGGCGTTGAACAATTGCGAGGCGGCCACACCGGCCAAGATCGTGCGATCGGCCCCGCCGCGCGCGCCGCTGGCCAGGAGGACCACGAAGAGGAAAGCGGCGAGCGAGCCGGCAAAGGCACCGGCCGAGATGCTGATCGTGCCGGCGCCGAACCCCAGCACGATGATCGCGACCGCGCCGGTGGAGGCGCCGGCCGATACGCCCAGCACATAGGGCTCGGCCAGGGGATTGCGCAGCAGCGATTGCAGGATCGCGCCGCACAGCGCCAAGCCGGCCCCGCAACAGGCCGCGACCAGTGCGCGGCTGAGGCGATAATCCCAGATCACGCTTTCATGGATGCGATCGAGTGGCACGGACGTCCAGCCGAGGCGATTGGTGATGGCGAGGTAAGTGGTGTTGAGCGGGATCGGCAATTCGCCAATGCCCACGCCCGCGCCGATGGCCAGGGCCAGGAGCACGAGGGCGAGCAGAGCGAGCAGGCCCAGAGCGGCCCGCCCACCAAAGTTGCGGCTGATAAAGCTCACTTGATCAGACCAAAGGCCTCAAGCTGATCGGCCAGCTCCTCGGCACCGTAAATGGTGCGGATGGTCGGGTTCATCGCCGCGCCATTCATCACCGCGATATGGCCTTCGCGCACAGCCTCAAGCTGGCTGACCACCGGATCGGTGGTGACGAAGGCGCGCTTGGTCTCGGCATTGTCGAGTTCCCAGCGGTTGCGATCAAGGCTCGCTATGACCAGCACGGTGGGATTGGCGGCCATGATGCCTTCCCAGCTCACCGTCGGCCATTCGGCTTCGGTGGTGATGGCATTGTGGCCGCCCAAAAGGTCCGCGATATAGCCCGAGGCGCCGTTCTTGCCGCCCAGATACGCATCGTCGGACGGCGAGGGGCTGGAGAACCAGAACACGAAGGACGGATCGGTATCGCTGCCGGCCACGCGGGCGCGCAGGGCCGCTTCGCGAGCCTTGAACTGGGCAATCACTGCCTGCCCGCGGTCGGCGACGTCGAAGATCTGGGAAAGCTCGTCGATCTCCTGGTAGAGCAGGTCCATGTTCCACAGCGCTGCGCGGCTGCCATAGGCGTCGCCGGTATCCTGGCGGGTATTGCAGATGCCGGGAGCCAGGTAATTGCCAATGCCCAGATTGTTCAGATCGTCGCGCTTGGCGACCTTGCTGTCGGGGCCGAGCAGGATCGGCAATTGCGCCGCCACGAAATCGGGGCGTTCGGCCAGGATTGCTTCAAGGCTGGGCGATTCCACGGTCAGCAGCTTGACCTTGGCATTGGCCTCGGCCAGTTCGGGCAGCACCTTGGTCGGCCAGAAGGCGGTGCCCACCATGCGGTCTTCCAAGCCCAGCATCAGCATGATCTCGGCGCTGTTCTGCCCCAGGGCCACAGCCCGCTCCGGCGCCTTGTCGAAGGTCACCTCGACCCCGCAATTCTCCAGCGTCAGCGGATAGCTGGTCGGCGCGGCAAAGGCCGGGGCCGAAACCAGCGTGAGCGAGAGCAGAATGCCGGACGCGAGAGAGTTCCGCGCCTGGCCGGCGAACATGGAAGCAAGCATGAAAGATCCTATTGGCAGCAAGCCTGCGCGGGAGGCAGCCGGCTCGCGCGCCATGTATCAAGTCATGCGGGAGAAAAACAAGAGTGTGGCGATCATAATTTTGGGAGTGTGTGCATCCATACAACTTGACCTTGCACGGTGTCATTCCCGCGAAAGCGGGAACCTCCGTTTCGGGATGCTAGGAAGAAACGGAGGTTCCCGCTTTCGCGGGAATGACATTGTGGTTGGAACGGGGAGGGTGCCGACTGGACATTTCCAGATCGGCGCTAGCCTTTGCGCGTCAGCATGTCCTTGAAGGCGTAGTAGGTGTCTTTTGGCAGGCGGTCGCGGGTGACCGGGTCCATGCCGACAATGCCGAATTTGGGGTTGAAGCCTTCGGCCCATTCGAAATTGTCGATCAGGGTCCAGGCGATGTAGCCGCGCAGGTCGACGCCTTGCTTCTGGGCCTCGATCATGGCAGCGAAGTGCTTGTCGAAGAAGGCGGTGCGCTTGGTTTCGTCGGTTTCCGAAATGCCGTTTTCGGTGACGTAGATGGGCAGGCCCGGATAGCGCTTGGAGGCGCGGACGAGAAACTCGGTCAGTGCCTCGGGGATGATTTCCCAGCCCAGATTGGACTTTTCCAGCGGACCGCGCGCCTGGGTGAAGGGGAAGACCGGCACACTCGGATCGGCCTTGTAGAGGAAGCGCGTATAATAATTGATGCCGATCCAGTCGAGTTTCTGATTGAGGATGGTCATGTCATCCCGCCAGTTTTTGGGCAGGTATGGCTCGAGGATGTCGGTGACCTTTTCGGGATAGCTGCCCTTGAGCACGCCATCGAGGAAGAACTGGTTAAAGATAGCGTCGCCCAGTGCGGCCGCTTCGATATCTTCGGGTGCATCGCTGGCCGGATCGCATTTTTCCATGTTCACGACGATGCCTAGCTTGTCCTTGAAGCCGGCTTCGCGCATCGCCTTGATGCCCATGCCATGGGCCAGCAGCACATGATGCATGGCGCGGGCGGTGGCGCGCACATCGCGATAGCCGGGGGCGTGGGCGCCCAGGAAATGGCTGAGCACGGTGATGCACCAGGGCTCGTTGAAGGTGGCAATGCTGGTCAGTCGATCGCCGAATTTCTGCGCGGCGACTGCAGCGTAATCGGCAAAGGCCTTGGCGGTATCCCGGTTCATCCAGCCGCCGCGGTCCTGCAGGGCGCTGGGCAGGTCCCAGTGATAGAGGGTGGCGAGCGGCTTGATGCCGCGCTCCAGTATGCCATCGATCAGCCGGTCGTAGAAATCAAAGCCCGCCGGATTGAGCGCGCCCGTCCCCTCGGGGATCAGCCGCGACCAGGAGAAGGAGAAGCGGTAGGCGTCAAAGCCGCCGTCGCGGATCAGGTCGAGGTCTTCCGGCCAGCGATGGTAATGATCGCAGGCGACCGTGCCGTTATCGGCGTTTTTGGTATTGCCCGGGGTGGCGGCAAAGGTGTCCCAGATGGAGGGGCCGCGGCCATCCTGCTGTCCGCCTTCGATCTGGTGGGCAGCCATGGCGACGCCGAACAGGAAATCGGGGCCGAAATCGGCGCGCTTGTGTGAAAACATGGTCTTTTCGTCCTTATCCGGTCGGCGGCTTGCATGGGGTGACCTAGCCGCTGTGGCGGGGTCACAATCAAAAGTATGACATACTATGAATTGGCGATCTGTCCAGCGATCTCAGCGCTTGAGACGGCGATACCGCTTCTGGCTGCCCAGCAAATGATCCCGCATGGCGGCGCGCGCCGCCTCGGGCTCCTGGTCGGCAATAGCCTCAAGGATTCGCTCATGCTCGGCCAAAACACCCTGCAAATAGCTCTCGTCATTGGCGTCGGGCAGGGTGGGGAATTGCCCGCGTGGAATCGAGCGCTTGCCGAAGCGGGTGAGCGTATCGGCGAAATAGAAATTGTTGGTGGCCTCGGCAATGGCCAAATGGAAGGCAAAATCTGCGTCGATCGTGTCGCCGCCGGCCTCGATCTGGTTGGCCATATCGTGATTGGCGGAGCGGATAGCTTCTTCTTGCTGCGCGGAGCGGCGATGGGCGGCAATGGCGGCCGCTTCGGTTTCGACTGCGACACGAAACTCCAGCATTTCCAGCGTTTGCGGGATGCTCTGGATCTCGCGCGGGGTCAGCACGATGGCCGGGGTTTGGGAGCTGTCGGTGACGAACATGCCCTTGCCCTGGATGGGGGTGACGAGCCCGGCCGCCCGCAATTCGGTGATCGCCTCGCGCACCACGGTGCGGCTCACCGAGAATTGCGCTTCCAATTGCGGCTCGGTGGGCAATTGTGCGCCCACGGGCAATGCCCCCGCCTCGATCTGCTGGCGCAGTGTATCTACCAGCGTCTGCGCCATCCGTGGCCGCCGCCTTGTTGCCGTTCTATCCATCCTCGACTTCCCCGTCGCTCGCACGACCTTTTAGCACAGCCCTCTTGCCATTTCCTGCAAAAGCCATAATCATAATACGAGATACAACCGACATATTATGTTGTGCCGTATCAAACGGAGGAAGTTCAATGAAGCATTTTTGTTCCCGCCTGGTGGCGGGCGTGGCGCTGGCCGCCATGATCGCCACGGCGCCTGCGGCTTTCGCCGCGACGCCCAATGACCAATTGGTCATCGGCACCTCGCTGGCCCAGGTCCTGTCGCTCGACCCCCAGCAGGGCACCGAGGTCAAAACTCAGGAAATCCTGGCCAATACCTATGACCGGCTGGTCTTCTCGGACCAGAATGACGGCAATGCCATCAAGCCGCAGCTGGCCGAAAGCTGGGATATCGACGATACCGGCATCACCTTCCACCTGCGCGACGCCAAATTCGCCTCGGGCAATCCGGTGACGGCCAATGACGTGGTGTTCTCGCTGGTGCGGCTGATGAAGCTGGACCAATCCGCCGCCACCAATTTCAAGACCGCCGGCTATTCGGCCGACAATATCGAATCCATGGTTTCGGCTGTGGATGACAAGACCTTCCGCATGGAACTCACCGATGCGGTGATCCCCGAGGCGCTGCTCTATCGGCTGGCCGTGGGTGTTTCCAGCGTCGTCGACAGCGTCGAAGTGCAAAAGCACGTGAGCAATGACGACTATGGCAATGAATGGCTGCGCACCAATACGGCCGGTTCAGGCCCCTATGTGCTGCGCCGCTGGACGCCGAATGACATCGTCATGCTCGAAGTCAATGACCAGTTCTGGGGCGAGGCACCCGCCATCCGCCGCGTGCTGATGCGCCACGTGCCCGAAAGCCAGGCCGCGCGCCTGATGCTCGAGCGCGGCGATATCGACGTGGCCAATGCCCTGACCGCCTCGGATGTGCGCACCTTTGAAAACAAGGCCGGCTTTGTCATCGACCAGGTCAAGACCGGTGGCTACTACGTGCTGGCGATGAATGCCGGCAAGGAGCCGCTGAGCAATCCGCTGGTGCGCGAAGCCATCGCCTATGGCATCGACTATAAGGGCATTGCCGATACCATCCTGGGGCCCTATGGCCGCGTGCGCAATGTGCCGGTGCCGGAAGACTGGCTGGGTGCCATCCCCAATCCCGATTGGTCGCTGCAGCCCGAAAAGGCCAAGGCGTTGCTGGCGGAAGCCGGGTATCCCGATGGGTTCTCACTGACACTCAAGACCATTTCCCAGACGCCGCGCGTCGACATGGCCACCGCCATCCAGGCCAGCCTTGCCGAAATCGGCATCACCGTCAGCATCCAGCAGGGCAATGGCGCCGATATCGTCGCCGCGCACCGGGCACGTGATTTCGACCTGCTGATCCCCCAGACCGGCTCGTTCATGCCGACGGCTTTGGGGTCGCTGGATAATTTCGCCTCCAATCCGGACAATTCGCTGGAAGCCAACAATGCCGGCAATTTCGTGTGGCGGTCGGCCTGGGACATTCCCGAGCTCAACGCCTTGCGGGTCGAGGCCAATAGCGAACGAGATGACGACAAGCGCCTGGCGTTGATCAAGCAGATCCAGGAAGTCTTTATCGAGCAGAAGCCGGCCGTGCTGCCCATGTTCGAGCGCTTCGAGCCCATCGTGGTCAGCGCGCGCGTGCAGGGCTATTCCGGCCATCCCTCGTCGATGACCCGCGTGGATGGCGTTTCCAAGACGGACGCACAGTAAGCCGGACGGGCCGCCGCCCCCAAGAGGCGGCCCATTTGGCTCAGAGCGCTGGCCGGGGCTCCCAACCGGTCAGCGCCAGTTCCCAATCGGGAAACCAGGTCAGCAGCAGGATCTGGATCTGGCGGTCCCAGCCCAGGAAGATGGCAAGGCCCGTCAGCACGAGAATGATGCCGAGCACTTGCTGGATGCGGCCGGCATTGGCCTGAAACCAGCCCAGCCGGCGCACCAATTGCCGCCCGCCCAGCATGATCGCCGCCATGGGCAGGGCCGTGCCCAGCGAAAAGGCCAGCGTTACCGCGATAGCGCCCGCATTGACCTGCTGGTTGAGCGCCAGGGTGATGACCGACGCCATGATCGGGCCGACACAGGGGCTCCAGGCGAGGCCGAGGCCCGCACCCACCGCCAGCCCGCCGCCAAAGCCGGAGGATGGACCACCCGCCGGAGCGCGGCTGGCCAGGTTGCCGGCCAGGCGTTCGAAGCCCAGATGCAATCGCGGGATGGCGAGGACCAGCCCGAGCAGGATCAGCACGGCGCCGGCGAGGACGCGGTTGAGATCGGGCGGCACGCCCAGCGCGCGCACCAGAAAGCTCAATGCCAAAGTCGCGGCGGTGAAGGTGCCGACAAAGCCGATGATCAGCCCGATTGGCCGGGCCTTGCCCTCCTGCGTGGCGCTGCCCAGAATGACCGGCAGCAGCGGCAGTACGCAGGGCGACAGCACCGTGATCACCCCGGCCATGAAGGCAAAGCCGATAGTGAGGAGCATCAGCTTTGGCTATTGGCGTTGAGGCCGTCGACGCCGCCGCTGTTCCACGACTTGACCGAATTGCCCTCTGTGTCGAGCAGCACGAAGGTGTCTTGATAGGTCACGCCGAACTTGCCCTTGAGCGCGGATTCCTTGTCGTAATCGGCAATCACCAGCGTCAGGTCGGGGTTGACCTCGGCCCAGCGCGCGTTGAGCTCGGCCACGGTGGCGCGGCAATTGGGACACCAGGCGGCGTAGAAGAACACCACGGTCTTGCCCGCCGCCGCCAGCCTATTGAGCTGGGTCTCGCTCTCGAAATCCAGCACGGTGGCGCGCGCTGCTTGTTCAGTCGCCGGGGCAGGGGCGTCCTGGGCGAGGCTGGCAATGGGTGCGAGGGCCAGCAGGGCGGCGATGAGCAGGCGGGCGAAACGGCGCATGGGGAATTCTCTAAGCATCTGATGGACCTCAGTATCGCCGCCTGGGCCGACGCTGCCCAGCGCGCCGGGAGAACAATCCTTCGATCTATACCCGACCTGTTAGATAGATTTTTTAACGGGGCTTCCTGCTTTGGATTGGCGCGGGGCCGCATTGGGCGGGAAGACGTGGCACTATAGTGCCAAATTCATCGATCGAACTTCAAAGGAACCTCGAATGCGTATCAACCTTGCTGGCGCCGCCATGGCTGCCGCGCTGCTGCTGACCGGCGCCGCCCAGGCCGAGCGCCTGACCGACAAGCCGCTGGTCGACGCTGCCTGGCTCACCGAGCATCTGGGCAATGAGAGCCTGGTCGTCCTCGATATCCGCGACGTTGCTGAAACCGTCGATCCCTATGCCGCCGGCCACGTCCCCGGCGCTGTCGCGGCCCGCTATTCGGAAGCCGGCTGGCGTGTGCCGGTCAACAACGTCCCCGGCATGCTGCCGCCCACCGAGCAGATCGAGGCCACCATCGCGGCGCTCGGCGTCAATGACGACAGCCAGGTGGTGATCATCCCGGCCGGCTCCTCTGCCTCCGAATTCGGCGGTGCCACCCGCGTCTATTGGACCTTCAAGGTGCTCGGCCATGATGCCGTGACCATTCTCGATGGTGGCTATGCCGCCTGGACCAAGGCCAATGGCGAAGTCTCAACCGATGCGGTCACCCCCGTAGCAGGCGACTTCAAGGCCGAGTTCCGGCCCGAGCTGCTGGCTGGCGTCGAGGAAGTGACCGCCGCCATCGAAAGCGATGCCAACCTGATCGACGCGCGCACCGTCGCCCAGTTCATCGGCCAGGAAAAGACCAATACCGTGCAGACGCTGGGCCATATCCCGACCGCCGTGAACATCAATTTCGACAAGTTCTACGACGCCCAGAACGCATCGTTTGCGAGCCCCGAGACCATCAAGCAATTGGCTGAGGCCGCCGGCGTTGCCGACAAGTCCGACTTCATCGCCTTCTGCAATACCGGCCACCTGGCCTCGATTGCCTGGTTCGGCCTGTCCGAAGTCGAAGGGCTCAAGAACGTGCGGCTCTATGATGGCTCGATGTCCGAATGGACCGCCGATCCGAGCCGCCCCGTCGTCACCAACTAGTATTTTCTAGCAGATTTTTTTACTTGCCCGGGCCATGGTCCGGGCAAGACTATTTTTCGGTGCTTTCATGACAGACGCAACAGCGGGCTCGATCCGTCCAGCCATTCCCTTCGATCGCGGCCCGGTGTGGTTCGCCAGTCTCGCCCTCGCCATCGGCACGCTCGCCATCTGGCAGCTGGTCGATCTGCGGCAGGCGGCTTTATTCCTGATCGGGAGCCTGCTCGGCCTCACCCTCTATCACGCCTCGTTCGGCTTCACCGGCGGCTGGCGCCGGCTGGTAGTGGAAAAGCGCGGCCACGCCATGCGCGCGCAGATGCTGATGATCGGCGTCGCGGCGCTGGCTTTCATTCCATTGCTCACTTTGGGCAATCCATTCGGGCAGCCGCTGGCCGGAGCCACCGCGCCGGTGGGCGTTTCGGTGTTGTTCGGCGCGGCTTTGTTCGGGCTGGGCATGCAATTGGGTGGCGGCTGCGGCTCGGGCACCTTGTTCACCGTGGGCGGCGGCAGCGCGCGTATGCTGGTGACGCTGGCGTTCTTTATCGTCGGCGCTCTGCTGGGCACGGCCCATTTGCCGTTCTGGCTCACCCAGCCATCGCTGCCGGCCATCAGCCTGGGCACCAGCCTTGGCGTGCCGCTGGCGCTGCTGGTGACGGTGCTCGGCCTGGGCGCGGTGGCGCTGATCACGGTGCTGATCGAGCGCCGGGCGCATGGCAGCCTGGAAGCCATCAAGGCTCCGGCCAATCGCGGCTGGTCGCGGCTGTTGCGTGGGCCCTGGCCGCTGATCGGCGCTGGATTGGCACTGGCCGGGCTCAATGTGCTGACGCTGCTGGTGGCGGGTCACCCCTGGTCGATCACCTATGGCTTTGGCCTCTGGGGTGCCAAGATCGCGCAGGCCGTCGGTGTGCCGGTCGCCACCTGGGAATTCTGGACCTGGCCGGCGCAAGCCGAAGCCCTGCGCTCCAGCGTGCTCCAGGACAGCACCTCGGTGATGGATTTCGGGCTGATCCTCGGCGCCGCGCTGGCTGCCGGCCTTGCCGGCAAATTCGCCCCCAAGGCGGCTCTTCCGTTCCTGTCGCTGCTGGCCGCGGCCATTGGTGGCGTGCTGATGGGTTATGGCGCGCGGCTCTCCTTTGGCTGCAATATCGGCGCGCTGTTCAGCGGCATCGCCTCGGGCAGCGTGCATGGTTGGCTATGGTTTGCCGCCGCTTTCGTGGGCAGCTTCGGCGGTATCGCCCTGCGGCCCCTCTTCGGTCTGGACGGATTCAAAGCCAAATGAGCGCTCGTAATACTCTGCTGTTTGGCGCCGCTGCCCTGGTCGCCACCGCCGCCGTTGCCGCCGACCATGTGGCGTCGAGCAATCGCGCGCCGGCACCAGTTCCGGCCGCCAGTGCTGCGGCAAATCCATGTGCCGCGGGCAATCCTTGTGCGGCCGGGAACCCCTGCGCCGCTGCGGCTCCGGCCGCTAATCCCTGTGCTGCTGCAGCGCCGGCCAATCCATGCGCCGCTGGCAATCCCTGCGCTGCGGGTGCACCAGCTGCCCTGGCCAATCCCTGTGCTGCCGGGGCCCCGGCAGCCGTGGGCAATCCCTGTGCGGCGGGTGCTCCGGCGCCGGTTGCCGCGCCCTGTGCCGCCGCAGCGCCTTGCGCGGCTGCCGCCCCCTGTGCTGCAGTCAATCCCTGCGCCGCCGGGGCGCAATAGCGGAGAGCGAGGATGGACGAGCAACGCGAACGCGCCGCGCAGGAAGCTGCCTTTTGCGAGCGGCTGCTGGCCAAATCCGGTGAAAACGTGTTGCGCGAAACCCTGCGCGATGCGGCGTCCGTCGAAGCCTGGGCGCATTACCCGCCCGGCGATGTGTTCGATCCCGAAAGCGGCGGGCAATGGTACTACCATTGCCATCTCCCCGCTGCCGACGGCACCGAGCACGGCCACTACCACTGCTTCGTCCGGCCGGACGGCGCCAATGGCCCGGTGCATCACCTGATCGCCATCGGCGTCGATGCCTTCGGCAAGCTGCATCGGCTGTTCACGGTCAACCAATGGGTGGTCGGGGACGCCTGGCTGCCAGCCGAGGCGACGATTGCGCTCTTGCCCCGCTTCGACATGCAATTGGCCAAGCCGTCCTATCTGGTCAATCGCTGGCTGACGGCCATCGTCACCCAATATCAGCCGGAAATCGAGGCGCTGATCCGCGAGCGTGATCAGGTGTTGGGCGAGCGGGCAGGGGAGCCGGAGCAGGTCCGCGAGGACCGAAGCCTTGAGGTTACCTCGGCTTTGTTGATTGGCTGACGCAAGGGTCGCGCACTCCATGGACGGGGGGTGCTGAATGTTGAAAGTACTCACGGTGTCATTCCGGCGCAGGCCGGAATCCATGCTGAAGGCCATCCCGGCGCTGGATGGCCGGGTGAGCCACGGACCTGGATTCCGGCCTGCGCCGGAATGACCCCGTGGGTGGGGGAGTTCCGAGTGAACACTCCCCCTCGAGGGGAGGGGGCTGGATCGACTCTCCGTCTGCCAAGCTGAATGTAGATTGAGCCCGGCGCGTGTCCATCTACGCCGCAGCATAAGTAGGCCTCCTCCTGAGCCTGTCGAAGGACGAGGTCGTGCCACCGAAGCCTCCACTCGCGCGACCTCGTGGTTCGACAAGCTCACCATGAGGTCTCTCAGCCTATTCAGCGGTCTTACCCTATCGCCCAACCTGCCCAACAGAATTGCGCACGATCAATTCGCTGCGCAGCAATACCTGCTTGCGCTCGACGCTTTTGCCTTCGAGCAGCGCCAAGAGCAGGTCCATGGCTTCCTCGCCGATCTTCAATCGCGGCTGCTTCATCGTGGTCAGTGACGGCGACACGAAGCTGGCAAAGGTGATGTCGTCAAAGCCCATCACCGAGAACTGGCGGGGCAGTTCGTAGCGCCGGGCGGTCAGGGCGATGATGACGCCGAGCGCGGTGACGTCGTTGACGCATAAAAATGCGGTGGGCAGCACGTCGCGCACGAACATATGCTCGGCGGCGGCGCGGCCGCTTTCGGTGGTGCCGTCGCCGTCCAGGATCAGGCGGGGGTCGATGGTGATGCCATGGCCCTCAAGCGCAGCGCGATAACCCTTTTCGCGCAGGATATTGACCGCCTTGCTGGTCGAGCGCCCGATAAAGGCAATGCGGCGGTGCCCCTGGGAAATCAGATGCTCGGCGGCAACGCGCGAGCCCTCGAAATTGTCCACGCCCACAAAGGGCACATCGCTATTGGAGACCGGCTCATTGACCGCCACCATGGGCGGCAGGCGCGACTCGCCGCCCTCATTGCCAAAGCCATAGGGCAGGTGCCCGGTGAACAGGATCAGTCCATCAGCCTGGTTGGAACTGATGAAACGCAGATAATCGGTCTCGCGCGCCGGATCGTTCTGGGTATTGCCGATCAGCACGCCATAGCCGCGCTTGCTGGCCTCGGTTTCCAGCCCCACCAGAATATTGGAAAAGTTCGGGTCACCCACATCGGGCGCCAGAATCAGGATCATCTTGGAGCGGCGCATGCGCAGCGAGCGCGCCATGGCATTGGTCGTATAGCCTGTCTGGGCGACGGCCTGGGTGACGCGGCGCCGCGTTTCGTCGGCGACCTTGCCCGGATCGTTAATGGCCCGGCTGACCGTAGCGATGGATACGCCGGCGATTGCCGCAACGTCTTCTATCGTGGCCAGCTTGTGATGCTGCAATTGGCGCTCCGCCCCGCGCGATCCGGCTCGGCGACCCGCTTGCTGCCTTTAGCAGAAGGCGCGGATTACGCCATATCCATCCCGCAACGCTTATACAGTTTTGCCATTGTGTAAACCTTTACATCAATCATGAAAACCTTTACATCACTGCTCATGGACGAAGAGCGGGATTGAACCCTCCACGTTCAGCAGGGGGATTTACGAGATGACCAGTGCCGAAGGCACGCCAGCGCCAGCCATCCTGTCAGCGCACCGGATTTCCAAATCCTTTGGCGAAATCCCCGTCCTGTTCAGCATTGATTTCGATATCAAGCCCGGCGAAGTGCACGCCATTATCGGCGAAAACGGCGCGGGCAAATCCACCCTCATCAAGATTCTGTCGGGCATCGAACAGCCCACTTCGGGCACGATCAGCTATGACGGGCAGACCGTCATCCTACCGCCCAACGGCCAGGCTGAGGCTATGGGCATCGTACTCATCCACCAGGAATTGAACCTGGCCGAGCACCTGACGGTGGCCGATTCGATCTTCCTCGGCCGTGAACTCAAGAAATTCGGTTTCCTCGACGTCGCCGAGATGCGCCGCCGCGCTGTCGCGGTGATGGAAATGCTGCATGTGCATGTCGATCCCGATGCGCGCATCAACACCCTTTCAGTGGCCGACAAGCAGATGGTGGAAATCGCCAAGGCCATCAGCCGCGATGCGCGGGTGCTGATCATGGACGAGCCCACGGCCGTGCTGTCGGTGGGCGAAACCCAGACCCTGTTCGAGCAGATCCGGCGGCTGACGGCGCGCGGCGTGGCGGTGATTTTCATCTCGCACAAGCTCGACGAAATCATGGAACTGGCGCAACGCGTTACCGTGTTGCGCGACGGGCAATTGATCGCCACGGTCGGCACCGAGGCGCTCACCCCCGATTCCATCGCCCAGATGATGGTGGGCCGCGAACTTTCCAACCTTTATCCGCCCAAGCACGAGCCCGATGTCGATGCGCCGGTGGTGCTGTCGGTGCGCGGGCTCAAGGCGCCGGGCGTCAAAGACATTTCCTTTGACCTGCGCAAGGGCGAAATCCTGGGCTTTGCCGGACTGATTGGCTCGGGCCGTACGGCGGTGGCCGAGGCCGTTGTGGGGCTGACGCATAAAAGCGAGGGCGATATCGCGCTCAACGGCCAGCCGGTCAATTTCGGCCAGGTGGCCCAATCGGTCGATGCGGGCCTCGCCTACATGACCAAGGATCGCAAGGGCAAGGGCCTGCTGCTCAATATGGGGCTGCAGCCGAACCTGACGCTTTTGACCCTGGGCAAGCATTTGAAAGCCGGCTTTCTCGACAGCGCCAGCGAGGCGCGGGCGCTGGAGCGGGCGGTGCGGCGCTTCGACATCCGGGCGCGTGATGCCTCGGTGCGGGTGGGCCAGCTTTCGGGCGGCAACCAGCAAAAGCTGATGCTGGGCAAGACCATGGAAAGCGAGCCGGACATCATCATCATGGATGAGCCGACGCGCGGCATCGATGTGGGCACCAAGCAGCAGATTTACCACATCATCGCGGCGCTGGCGGCCGAGGGGAAATCGATCATCGTCATTTCCTCGGAACTGCAGGAAGTGATCGGGCTGAGCCATCGCGTTGTCGTCATGCGCGAAGGGCGCCTCGCGGGCACGCTGGAAGGCGCCGAAATCACCGAAGGCGAAATCATGCGGTACGCCGCGGGCATCAAACAGAGTGGACGTGATGAGCACATCAGCGCCTGAAATAGCGGCCAGGTCCGCACGCGGTTTCCGCCTCGATCTCAAGACCGTGGGTCCCTTGCTGGCGCTGGCGCTGCTGGTGCTGCTGGGCATTTCGCTGAACGAGAATTTCCTCAGCTACAGCAATTTGACCAACGTTCTGGCGCGCTCGTCCTTTATCGGCATCATCGCCATTGGCGCGACTTTCGTCATCACGGCTGGAGGGCTTGACCTGTCGGTCGGCTCGATGGCGGCGGTGATCGCCGGGGTCATGATCATGGTGATGAACTGGCTGATCCCCTCGCTGGGCATTGGCTGGAGCGTGGTGCTGGCCGGCATGGCAGCGGGCATCCTGCTGGGCGGGGTGGCCGGCGTGTTCAACGGCATCATGATCACGCGGGGGCGCATCGAAGCCTTTATCGTGACGCTGGGCACGATGGGCATTTTCCGCTCGCTGGTGACGTTCCTCGCCAATGGCGGCACGCTGTCGCTGAACTTCAACGTCGCCGACGTCTATCGCCCGGTCTATTACGATGGCCTGCTGGGCGTGCCCTATCCCATCATCGTCTTTGCCCTCGTGGCGATTGCCGGCGAAATCGTCATGCGCCGCACCAAGTTCGGCCGCTATTGCGCCGCCATCGGCTCCAATGAGCAGGTGGCCCGCTATTCCTCGATCAATGTCGATAATGTCCGGCTGCTGACCTATATTCTGCAGGGCATTCTGGTGGGCGTTGCCGTGCTGCTCTATGTGCCGCGCCTCGGCTCGGCCTCGAGCACCACCGGCGTGCTGTGGGAACTCGAAGCCATTGCCGGCGTGATCATCGGCGGCACCACCCTCAAGGGCGGCTATGGCCGCGTCTGGGGCACGGTGGTGGGCGTGGTGATCCTGGGGCTCATCGGCAATATCCTCAATCTGCAAAGCCTGATCAGCCCGTATCTCAATGGGGCGTTCCAAGGCGTCATCATCATTCTCGCCGTGCTGCTGCAGCGGGGTCGGCGCACGACTTAGAAGTTCAAGTTTACATCGCCCAGCAAGGGCATTTAGGGAGGACTGAAATGAAACTGGCTAAATCCTTTTTGGCTGCGGCTGTCGTCGCAACCAGCATTGGCGGCGTCGCCATTGCCCAGGACAAGGTGACCATCGGCGTCTCCGTTCCGGCGGCCGACCATGGCTGGACCGGCGGCGTCAACTACTTCGCGCAGCAGGCGATCGATCGCCTCAAGACCACTTATCCCGATGTCGAATTCGTCTTTGCTTCGGCGGCCGATGCGCCCAAGCAGATCGCCGACATCGAAGACATGGTCTCGACCCGCAATATCGATGCGCTGGTCATCCTGCCGGGCGATCCGGATGCGATGACTTCGGCCATCAAGCAGGTCAAGGACGCCGGCAAGTTCGTCACCGTCGTCGATCGCCAGCTCTCGATCACTGGCGTGGAAAACCTCTACGTCGCCGGTGACAATCCGGGCCTGGGCGCCAATGCCGCGGCCTATTTCAAGGAAGCACTGCCCGAGGGCGGCAATATCGTTATCCTGCGCGGCCTGCCGATCCCGATCGATCAGCAGCGCTTCGACGGCTTCATGGGCGGCATCGAAGGCACCCAGATCAAGGTGCTGGACGACGAATTCGCCAATTGGAACCGCGATGACGGCTTCAAGGTGATGCAGGACTTCCTGACCCGCTTCCCTGATATCAAGGGCGTGTGGACCCAGGACGACGACATCTCCCTGGGCGCCATCGAGGCGATCAAGCAGGCCGGCCGCGAAAATGAAATGTTCGTGGTGGGCGGCGCCGGCATGCAGCAGATCCTGCAGCGCGTGAAGGCCGGCGACAAGCTGACCCCGATCGATGTGAGCTATAGCCCGGCCATGATCGCCACGGCGATCGAGCTGACCACGTCGCACCTGGTCAGCGGCGTGCAGGTGTCGGGGCGCTATATCCTCGACTCCACCGTCATCACTTCGGAAAATGCCGACGAATTCCTGGACGACAAGAGCCCGTTCTAAGGGGCTTTGGGATCAAGGCAGCGGGGGCGCGAAAGCGCCCCCTTTTTTGTGTGGTGCTTACTCCGGCAAGTAGGCGTTGCTGTAGTACGGCGCGAAGTCGGGCCGTTCGGCGACCACCGCCCCATCCGCATCGCGCAGGATGCCGGCTTTGAACAGATAATCCCCGATGGCGTCCATCTTGGCCGGGTCGATCGTGCCGATCACGCCATCTGCGGTTTGCAGATAGTGGCCGTCGATCAGGGCCTGGAGCGAAGCGCGGATCAGGGTGCGGTCGAGCATGCCTTCATTGGCCGCCAGCAGGATGTCGGTTGCCTCGTCAGGGTGTTCGACGGCGAAAGCGTAGCCGCGCTGGGTTGCAGCCATGAAAGCTGCGGCGGTTTCGGGATTGGCATCGAGATAGGCTTGGCTGGAGCCGATAAAGGTGGTGTGCTCGTCCGGCACGCCGAAATCGGCATAGCGGAAGGCGCGTTGTGCCACATTGTCGAGCTCGGCCTTGACCCCTTCCCAGGTATAGACTTCGAGCGTGAAATCGACCGCGCCATTGGCCAGCGCCTCATAGGCGGAGGTGCCCAGGGTCACCGTTTCAAATTCGCCCTTGCCGCCATCATGGCGGATGATGGTGCCGATCAGCGCGTTTTCCCAGTCGCTGCCAAAGCCGCCATAGGTGAGGCCGTCGAGGTCCTTGGGGCTCTGGATATCGGTGCGATCATCGTTGAACACCACCCGGCCAGTCTCGGTCTGCACCACGGCATAGGTGGCGACCAGATCGGCGCCGGCGGTGCGCTGGCTCATCAGCGATATGGTGCCGAAAATACCGAAATCGGCGACGTGATTGGCGACCAGCGCACCGGCCGAGGTGTCGCTATAGGGCAGGATATCCACGTCCAGCCCGGCCTCGGTGTAGAAGCCTTTGGCCTTGGCCACATAGAGGCCGATGTGATTGGTGTTGGGGGTCCAGTCGAGCGCCATGGTGACTTTTTGCGCTTGGGCGAAAGCGGGTGTGCTGAGCAGGCTTGTAGCAAGCATGGCGGCGAAAAAACTGCGGCGGGATAGCATGGTCACGTCTCCGATGGGGGATTGAGCAGGGTTTCGAGAAGGTCGGCCTCGATGGCGCTGGCTTGGGGCGAAGCCAGGTCGCGGCGCGGGCGGGGCAGGGGCACGGTGATTTCGCGCAGCACCCGGGCGGGGCGCTCAGTCAGCACATAGATGCGGTCGGACAGGAACACCGCCTCGCGCACATCATGGGTGATCAACAGGGCGGTCCAATTGTGGTGCTCCCACATGGTTTCGAGCCACCGCTGCATGCCGCTGCGGGTGAGGGCATCGAGCGCGCCGAACGGCTCGTCGAGCAGCAGCATGGCGCGATCCTGCACCACGGTGCGCAACAGGGCCGCGCGCTGGCGCATGCCGCCGGACAATTGCGCCGGGTAATGCTGCTCGAAGCCATCGAGCCCGAATTCGGCGAACAGGGGCGCGACGCGTTCGCGCGCCTGCTGGCGGGCCATGCCCTGCACTTCAAGGCCCAGCGTCGTATTGTCGATGATCCGCCGCCAGGGCATCAGCGCATCGCGTTGCGGCATGAAGGCGAAGGGTTGCGTCTCCTCGGCCAGCGCCACCCCGTCGAAGAAAATCTCGCCGCCATCGGGTCGCAAGCCGCCGGTCAGCAGCTTGAAAATGGTGGATTTTCCGGCGCCGGAGGGGCCGAGAATGGAGACGAATTCGCCGGGCTGCACCGATAGCGAAATATCGGCCAGCACATCGAGGTCGCCAAAGCGCTTGTGCAGATGGCGCAATTCCAGCCTTGCCGCGCTCATGGCTTGCGCTCCGCGGCCAGCTTTTCCCAGGGCATGACCAGCCGCTGGATCAGGATTGTGGTGCCGAACAGCACCAGGGTCAGCGTGGCGCTGACCAGCACGGCGGCCAGCACCAGATCGGGGCGGAAATTGTTCTTGGCGTTGAGGATGTAGATGCCCAGCCCCTTCGCCGCCCCGGCATATTCGGCAAAGATCGCGCCGACCACGGCGTAGGTGATGGAAATGCGCAGGCCGGCGAAGAAATAGGGCAGGGATGAGGGCAACCGCGCGAGGAGGAAGATGCGCAGCGGGGAGGCGCCCATCGAGGCCAGCAGGGACTCGATATCCTCCTCGGTCGCCGCATAGCCCTGCACCAGCGCCACCAGCATGGGAAAGAAGGTGACCAGAGCCACCAGCATGATCTTGGGCGTCAGGCCGAAGCCGAACCACAGCACGATCAGCGGGGCGATGGCGACCAGCGGCAGCGTCTGGCTGATGATGAAGACCGGAAACAGCGCCCGCCGTAGCGGTTTGAAAAAGTCGATCAGCACCGAGAAGATGAAGGCCGCAGCCAGCGAGCAGGCAAAACCCAACAGGGTCGCGCTGATGGTGGGCAGCGTGTTCTCGAACAGCGCCGGCCAGTTTTGTATCGCCTGGGCAACCACGCGCGACGGCGCCGGCAGGGTGGTGGGGGAAATGCCGGAGAGGCGGGCATAGAGTTCCCAAGCGAGGATCAGCGTGCCGACCGACAGCAGGGCCGGGGCGATTCTGCCGAGGCTGGACGCGATTGTGCGCGATGTGGGCATGGGGGATTTCCGGATGGGGCGCGATATCCCAACAGACCTCACCCTGAGCTTGTCGAAGGACGAGGTCGTGGCACCATGGCGGGCACGACCTCGTGGTTCGACAGGCTCACCATGAGGTCTACTGGGCGTGAGCTAGCGCGGTGTCGGGCTATTTGCCGAGACTGTCAGATCAATCGTGACGTGTCCCTCGGGCGGGCCGAACCGGCAGAGCGCTGCCTGTACCGTGGCGAAAACCGCACCGGCGTCGCCACCCAATTTAGTGCAGAAATTCTTGGCGCGATCGAAAGTGCCGGACTGCTTGAGAAAGTCGATACAGCCGTAGATTTCGTCCATGTGATCGTTCGTATCCATCACATAGAGCGAAAATTGCGCCGCGCTCGGCATGTCGGTCACGGGGGCCGCTTGCACGGAATCCAGCGCCATCTGCTTGCGCTGGTCCAGCGGCAGGACGGGCCCGCCATATTCGGTGGTGTAGCAGACAGCATCATCGGGCTCGCCCGGGCAGCCGCGGGAAATGGTGGCATGCAGCACGCAATGCTTGCCGCTTTTCGCTGCCGCGACGAACAGATCGCGCATGGCCGGAAACAGCACTTCGGGCGCACCGACCAACAGGGTGGAGATGTCGTCAGTCTGCACCTGCAGCCGATCCCGATAGGGATCGAGCGCGCTCAGCGCGCCGAGAATGACGCCGACGAAATCGTCGGCCATAGGATAAATGGAAATTTGTGCGCCAGAATACATAGCCCCGCCTCGCTCCGCTGGTATTACCCAGATCAGCTACTAGGGTTTGCAGGCTTGCCGCCCGCGTCTCAGCCCCGGCTATACGGAGCACCCCTGTGGATGGGCGCAATCAATCAGCTTGCGGCGGCAATGGCAAGCCGGTTTGTGACGGAAATTTTCTAGCCAATAAAATGCCGCAACAGCCCCGTGGCGGCGACGGCAACAATCACCGTTGGCAGCATGGAAAGGCGCGTGGCGGCGAGCAGGGTGATGGCAATGGCGATCAGATCGGCGGGATTATCGGCCACGAAATGCGGCGCGATCACCGAAATCAGCACGCAACCGGGCGCCGCTTCCATGAGGGCGGTGGCGCGGGGGCTGAGCGTGCGATTGCGCAGCACCAGATAGCCGATGATCCGCGTGCAATAGGTGGCCGAGGCCATCAGCACGATGGTGAGAACGGTCAAGGGATCGATCATGCCTCGTCTCCCGCCAGCACATAGGCCGCGATCAGGCCGGACACGGCGCCGGCGGCCACATACCAGGCACCGGGCACGACGAGATACGTCACCGCGGCGACGACCAGACTCACCAGCCAGGGCCGGGCTGCGGCAAAGCCCTTCCACATGCCGGCCATCAGCACCAGGAACACGGCCGGAAACGCCATGTCGAAGCCATAGGCTTCCACGTCGCCCAGCACTGGGCCGAGTGCGGCGCCCAAGGTGGTGAACGCCACCCAGGCGACATAGAAAACCAGTGCCGTGCCCAGGTAATAGGGCAGGCTGAATGCCGGCTGCAGGCCGCGTTCGGCCCGCTCCTTGGCATCGGCCAGGCCGAGTGCCCAGCTTTCGTCGGTCATGGCGAATAAAGCCGGCAGGACCTTGCGCTTGGGCAGGTGACGCAGGAAGGGCGCGATGGCCGCGCCCATCAGCAAATGCCGGCTATTGACCAGGAAGGTGATGGCCACGATCAGCACGATATGGGGCGGCGAGGTCCAGAGCTGGATGGCGGCAAATTCCGAGCCGCCGGCAAAGTTCAGCCCGGTCATCAGCGGCACTTCGATGACGCTCAGGCCCTTTTGCGCGGCCTGCGCGCCCAGCACCAGCGCATAGGGGATGATGCCGAGCAGAACCGGAATGCAGCCCTTGATGCCGCGCCAGAGTTCGGAACGAATGGGGGCTTGCTCCATGCTCGCCGCGCCGTCCATCGCGCTCATAATAGTCTCCTGCCGCCCGGGCGGTTTGCCCCAAAGGCGGCTCTTGTAATCCAGTTCGGGCGATTGGGGTGTGAAAAACGAAAAAATCGGAGCCGAAGCCCCGATTTTCCGTGTCGTGCCGATGGAGGTCAATGCACGAGGAGCGGCCGCAATGCAGCGCGGCCGTTATTTTAGAAGCGGTAGTTCACGCCGAGAGTGACGGCATGATTGGTCAGATCGTCGGTGCGGCCCACGCCGGCAACGGCGCTGTCCACGTCGAAATAGCGGGTCTGCAGATATTCGGCGCGCACGCTGATATTGTTGCCCAGATCCTGCTCGACGCCTGCGCCGAACACGGCGCCGGCGTAGGTGTCCTTGCCCGAAGTGGTGGTGCCCAAGGGCTCCAGCTCAGCCAGCGAAACGCCGGCTGTGCCGTAGATCAGGGTGCTGCCCAGCGCCACGCCGGCGCGGCCCTTGGCGGCCAGCGACCAGTTCTGCGTCAGGCCGGCATCGGGGGTGAGTTCGTAGCGCAGCTCGTCGCTGAGCGTGCCCGAGACTTCGCCGCCGACCACGAACTGGTCGAACTGCTGCAGATAGCCGGCCTGGACGCCGCCCGAGAAGTTGCTGTTGTCGAAATCGTCGGCGCTGACCACGCCGGCATGGGCACCAGCGTAAAAGCCGGCCCAGGTGTCGCTGGCGACGGCCAGGCCCGCGTCGGGATAGGCGATCTGGGCGGGCGCCGGGGTATAAAGATCGGCAGCCTGGGTGGCGGAAACCGATGCGACGACGGCAGTGCCGCTCAGCAGGGCGGCGAGGGTAAGGGTGCGAAGGGACACTTGGGTTATACTCCTGAGAAATCGCTGCGCAGCGGGCGGTTTGGTCCGCCTCGGCATGAGGCGCTTGTCCGCTGTACTGACGCCAGATTGATCCCCCAAGATTGCGTGGGCCTTACAGTGCCGGCTCCAATTCCTTTTTTGTTGCAGCGGCCCGCAACAGTGGCAGTGTGACGATGACGCTGGCCCCGCCCGAGGGCGCGTCGGCAATGGTGATATAGCCGTGGTGGCGCCGCACAATGGCTTCCACCAGGTTGAGGCCCAGCCCCGCGCCGTGCGAGGATGGCTTGACGCGATAGAAGGGCTCGAACACCCGGTCGCGCTCGCTGGCGGGAATACCGGGGCCCTCGTCGCTGACCGCAATCGTGCCGTCGCGGCCCACTTCGACGATGATCTCGCCATGCTTGCCGCCATAGGCAATGGCGTTCTGGATGATATTGGTCAGCGCCCGGCTCAGGCTGCTGCTGTCGCCCTGCACCATGACCGGATCGTCCGGTGCATTGAGCGAGAGTTCGTAGCCCGCAGCAATGGCCAGCGGGGCCAGATCGCCCACCACATTGCTGGCCATGTCGCCCAGCTCGGTGGGTTCGAAATTGGTGCTGCCCAGATCCATGCGCTGCAGATCGAGCAATTGCCCGGCCATGCTGGCCAGCCGTGCCGCATCGACCAGCAATTGACCCTTTTCGGGGAAGGGCTCGGCCATTTCGATGCGGGTCTGCAGGATGGCGATGGGGGTGCGCAATTCATGGGCGGAATCGGCGAGGAACCGTTCGCGCTTGGCGTAGGAATCGTCGAGCCGCGCCAGCCCGTCATTGACCGCTTTGACCAGCGGCTGCACCTCGTCGGGCAGGCTTTCGGTGGACAGCCTGGTGCCGCGGGCATCGATGTCGATCAGTTCGGCCTCGTCGGCCGCGCCCTTGAGACTGCGCATCTCGCGGCGCACGATAATGGGAATGGTGATGGCGCTGGCAAGGCCCAATAGCGCAACCATGGCGAGCGCCAAAAGGCCCGAAACCTTCTTGATGATGGCAGCCACACCAACGGTGGGTCCGCCGCCGGTCATCACGCGAACGGTGCCGACCGGCGATTGCTCGGTGCGCACGAGGAGCGAGCCATAGCTGGGATCGGTGGTGCGCACCTCGACCGCTTCCAACAGCCAGAGATTGTCTTCCAGCTCCTGGTACATTTTGGGCACGTCGCCGAGAGCGGCCCAGGCGCCGGACTGATTGCGCACGTAAAACCACAGATTGGGATAGTCCCTGCGCAGGGCGTCGAGATCGGGCGAAGCCACGTAATTGATCTGCTCGCCCTCCACATCCACCAGGCTATGCGCAAATGCCGCCGTCGCCCGGGGGTCGAGCGGTTGGGCATCGCCCAGATAGTCGATGACCGGGGCAACGACCGTGGGAAAAACCCCGAGGCCAAAAAACAGCACGAGCGTCAGCAACTGCACGCGGATCATCTGGCGGGTCAGCTTGTGGGCGAGGGAATTGCGGCTAAGTCGTTTCACGTCAGTTTCAACAAATAGCCCACCCCGCGCACGGGGTGGATGATGACCGAGGCACCGGCATCCGCCAGCTTGCGACGCAGCCGCGAGATGTGGGCCTCGAGGGAATTGGACTGGATTTCATCGTCCGAGCCATAGACTTCTTCTTCGAGCAGGTTGCGCCGAACCGTGCGGCCCGCCCGGCGCATCAGGCTTTCGAGCACCAGATATTCGCGCCGCGGCAGGTCGAGCCGTTCACCAGCAACAAACACCTCGCCCTGGTTCAGGTCAAATGCCAGATTGCCCATGCTCAGCGGCTTGGAGGTCACCTGGCTGGGCCGGCGCAGCACGGCGCGCAACCGCGCCACCAATTCGCTGACCACGAAAGGCTTGGGCAGATAATCGTCGGCGCCCAGATTGAGCCCTTCCACCCGGTCATTGGCTGAGCCGCGGGCGGAGAGAATGACGATGGGCACATTGGGGCGGCGCTTGCGCAGATAGGCGATCAGCGAGGCGCCGTCGCCATCGCCCAATTGGCGATCCAGCACCACCAGGTCATGGCTGATGGTTTCGATCGCCTCAATGGCGACTTCGATCGAGGGCGCGATATCGGTTACGAAATCATGTTTTTCCAGCGCGCTGCGCAGTAGAGCCGCCATATCGGGCTCATCTTCTACCAGCAATAGTCGCATGCAGACCTGCCTCCTCGGGCATTAATACTCTGGATTGTCCGCGATAAGCCTTGCCGCAACCTTACAGCGCCAGGCCGCACATTTTGCCGTCCGCACATGCATTTCACGCGCGCAATGTTGACGCAAGCTTGCCAGCACACAACCGGCACGTTGCTGTGCCTTGCCATCGGTTTTGTGCCGAACATGTTCTGCGTGGGCGGGCCGGCAACACCCTATTCCCTTTCCTCTAGGCCGGAGCTATGCCGTGGACAAGCATGTGGAACGCCCCGACGCTATCAAACCCGAATGGGCGCTGACCCGACGCGAGCGCAAGCGCCAGGCGCTGCTCGATGCTGGCCTCGCGCCGCGCAAATTCCCCTGGTTCTGGGGGCTTGGCGTGTTGATCGTTGCTGCCGGCGGCGCGTTTATTCTGGTGCCGCAATTGACCGCGCCCGAAGCGGCGACCCCGGTGGCCGCCGTCGAAACACCCGATCCGGTCAAGCTCATCCTCAGCCGCGATGTCACGACATTGCAGCCGCAAACGATCACCGAAACGCTCAAGGCCACCGGCTCGCTCGCCCCGCGCCGTACCATAAACCTCTCCTCCCAGGTCAGCGGCACCGTCGATGACGTGCACTTCCGCGTCGGCGACCGGGTGCAGGCGGGCGACGTGCTGGTGCAGGTCGATATCGAAACGCTGGGCATTCAGTTGCAACAGCAGCGCAGCACCGCCGAAGCCACCCGCGCCCAGCTCGCCCAGGCCGAAGCGCAGGTGACCCGCAGCGAACGTCTCAACGATCGCGGTCTGGTCGCCTCAGCCAATCTCGACAGCGAGCGCGCCAATGTCGATGCACTGCGCTCCAATTTGCGGGCGCTGGAAGCCCAGGTTGCTGCCGCCGAAATCGCCCTGCGCAATGCCACGATCGTCGCGCCCTTCGATGGTGTGGTGGCCTCGCGGGCGGTCGAGCCGGGGCAGGTGACTTCGCCCGGCGCCAATCTCATGCAGATCGTTGATCTGTCGGTGATGGAAATGACCGCCTATGTGCCGGTCAGCGCCAGCCCGACCTTGCAGCCCGGCCAGCATGTCACGCTGACCGTCGAAGGCTTGCCCGGGCGTCAGTTCAGCGGCAACGTCGCCGGCATCAGCCCGGTCGCCACTGCCGGTACGCGCACGGTTCCCGTGCTGGTCACCGTCGACAATCCCGGCGGTGAATTGCGCGGCGGCATGTTCGCCACCGGCCAGATCGTTACCGCCGAAGCCGAAAACACCCTCGCCGTGCCGCCAGCGGCCATCCGCGAGGATGATGCGGGGGCATTCGTGCTCAAAATCGTCGATGGCGACCTGGTGCGCCAACCGGTCGAGGCGTCGCGCAACTGGCGCGCCGCCCGCGTCACCGAGCTGACCTCGGGCCTCGACGTCGGCGACACTTTAGTGTCCGGGCGGCTGGATGACCTGCGGGCCGGCATGCAGGTTCGCGTGGTGGAGAACTGATCGATGTTCCTCACCCGTATCAGCGTCAATCACCCCGTCTTTGCCACCATGGTCATGGTGGCGCTGATGGTGTTCGGCCTCTATTCCTATCAGCGCCTGCCCATCGAGCAATTGCCCGATGTCGACCTGCCGGTCGTCGCGGTGGTCGTTTCCTATCCGGGCGCGTCGGCTGAATCGGTCGAAAACGACATCATCAAGCCCATCGAGGATTCGGTGAACACGATCAGCGGCATCGACTCGCTGACCTCGACGGCGCGGCAGAACCAGGCGCTGGTCGTCATCATGTTCGACATGGAGGTGAACTCGGTCGAAGCGCTGCAGGAAGTGCGCGACAAGATGTCGTCCATCGAGGCCGACCTGCCGCAAAATGCCGACAAGCCGCAAATCCTGCGCTTCGATCCGGCCGCCATGCCGATCGTCTCGCTGGCCATTCGCTCCGACACGCTTTCGCCCAGCGAACTGACCGATCTGGCCAACGATGTCGTGGTGGATCGCCTGCGCAATGTGCAGGGCGTGGGCAGCGTGACACTGGTCGGTGGCGTGCCGACGCAAATCGACGTGCAGGTCGATCCCGACCGGCTCGATGCTTTCGGCGTCTCCATGAGCGATGTCATGACCGCCATCGCCCAGAACAATCGCGATCTGCCGGCCGGCAGCATCACCGAAGGCTCGGTGGCCCGCTCGATCCAGATCGAGGGTAAAATCCAGAACATCGACGATTTCGCTGACATCATCGTGGCGCGCACCGGCGGCCAGCCCGTGCGGCTGGGCGAGGTCGCCACCATCAGCTCCGGCCCCAGCGACGATGAAAGCCTGGCCTTCATCAATGGCGAGCGGGCACTGTCCATCGATATTCTCAAGGTGCAGGGCGCCAATACGGTGGGCGTGGCCCACGCCATCCACCAGACGCTGGAACGGCTCGAACAGAGCGAGCTGCCGGCCGGCGTTCACATCGATGTGGTGCGCGACAATTCCGTCGAGGTGGAGCAATCCTTCCACACCGTGCAGAACATGATCATCGAAGGCGCGGTGCTGGCCGTCCTGATCGTCTTCCTGTTCCTCAATTCGTGGCGCTCGACCGTCATCACGGGACTGACCCTGCCCATTTCGATCATCGGCACCATGATCGTGCTCTATATGCTGGGCTTCACGCTCAATATGATGACGCTGATGGCGCTGTCGCTTTCGGTGGGTATCCTGATCGACGATGCCATCGTGGTGCGTGAAAATATCATGCGCCACCTGCATATGGGCAAGGGCCACTTCCAGGCTGCGGTCGATGGCACCAATGAGATCGGGCTGGCGGTGCTGGCCTCGACGCTGTCCATCGTCGCGGTATTCCTGCCCGTGGCCTTCATGGAAGGCATGATCGGCCGCTTCTTCCTGCAATTCGGCGTCACCGTTTCGGTGGCCGTGCTGATTTCGCTATTCGTCGCCTTCACGCTCGACCCGATGATGAGCAGCGTCTGGTATGATCCGGCCTCCGAGCCCAATGCCAAGCGCGGTCCGATCGGCCGGCTGGTCGCCAAGTTCGATGAGTTTTTCGGCTGGCTCAGCGAACGCTATCGCAGCGTGTTGCGCTGGAGCCTGCGCCATCGCATCGCGACGCTGGGCACGGCGGTGGCGCTGTTCTTCTCGAGCTTCCTGCTGCTGCCCATGGTTGGTGTGGAATTCGTGCCGCCCAGCGACAACAGTGAATTCACCGTTGAAGTGGAAACTCCGCAGGGCTCCTCGCTGGCCTATACAGGCGACAAGGTGCGCCAGATCGAGGCGCTATTGCGACAAATGCCCGAGGTGGAACGCACCTACGCCACCATCAATGCCGGCCAGAGCGCGTCGGGCGAAAACTCGGCCAGCATCCTGGTTTCCATGGTACCGCCCGGCCAACGCGACCGCATGCCCCATGAAATGACCGGCCCGGCTCGCGACGTGCTGGCCCAGGTGCCCGGCATCACCACCGTGGTCGGCGTTGCCAGCGGCTTGGGCGGCGGGGTGACCAAGCCGGTGCAGGTTACGCTCTACGGCGACAGCTTTGCCACCTTGGGCCGCCTGGCGGATGAGTTCACGGCCAAGCTGGCCAATATCAACGGCCTTGCCGATATCGAAAGCTCGCTTGAGGCGGCGCAGCCGGTGGTCGGCATTCGCGTCAACCAGGACCTCGCCAGCGAAGTCGGCGTCTCCATGCAGCAGATTGGCGCCATCCTGCAGCCCATGCTGAGCGGCGAAGAGGTCAGCGAATGGACCTCGCCGGAGGAGGAGACTTATAAGCTCATCGTCCGCCTGCCGCCGCAGGAACGTGACCAGGTCGAGGCGCTGTATAGCCTGCCCATCGCGCGCACCGATACGTCAGTGGTGCGGCTGGGTGATGTCGCCGATGTCGCAATGTCGACCGGACCGGGCGAAATCCAGCGCCGGGACCTGACCCGCCAGATCACCGTGGACGCGAATATTTCCGGCGTCACCATTGGCGATGTCATGCCGGCCATCCAGCAGGCCATGGACGAGATGGAATTGCCGCCCGGCTATCGCATCTCCATGGGCGGCGATGCCGAGCAATTGGGCGATACGGCAGCTTCGGCCGGCGCCGCGCTGCTGCTCGCGGTGGTCTTCATCTATCTGGTACTGGCCAGCCAGTTCGGCAGCTTCCTGCAGCCGATCGCCATCATGATGTCGCTGCCCCTCTCGCTGGTCGGCGTTATCCTCGGCCTGCTGATCGGCGGCTCGACGCTCAATATGATGAGCATGATCGGCTTCATCATGCTGATGGGCCTGGTGGTAAAAAACGCCATCCTCTTGGTCGACAATGCCAACCACAAGGTCAAGGACGGGCTCAATCTCTACGATGCCCTGGTGGAGGCCGGCGTCACCCGCTTCCGGCCCATCATCATGACCACGTTGGCCATGGTGTTCGGCATGCTGCCGCTGGCGCTCAGCCTGCATGAAGGCAGCGGGCAGAACGCGCCCATGGCCCATGCGGTGATCGGCGGGCTGATCAGCTCGACGCTGTTGACCCTGGTCGTGGTGCCGGTGATCCTGACCTATACCGAAAGCCTGTCACGCTTCGTCAAGCGCCTGATGCCCGGCAAGCCGGCCCATCATGGTGAGGCGGAAGCCGAAAAACCGGCCACCGCCTGATCGCCATTTCCGGCAGGCCCGCTTCGGCCCGCCTGCCGGATTCGATTATGGCAGCAATGTGCAAAGCCTTGCGGGGCGCATTCATTACAACGCGTTCATGTCAGAAATAGCATTTTATAATCAATGGCTTGGTTTCGGTAAAAAAATTTCACTTTTCTGCGGGCCGCAAGCTTGGGGCAATCTTGCAGTCCTAGTTTGACGTCACCTTCGAAAGGAAGACCTCAAATGAAAACCTTTGCTTTTGCTATTCTTGCTACCGCCGCTGCTGCCTTCGCCCTGCCGGGCATGGCCAATGCCGCCAGCCTCACCACCAATGATGATCTGTTCGGTCATTCCAAGTTCAACATCGAGCGCACCCTTGCCGAACGCGGCATCGAAGCCACCGGTCTTGAAGCCTGGGGCCAGGCGATCCGCGCCACCGTCACTGCCGCTGATGGCACCACGACGACGCAGTTCTTCGACAAGGACACTTTCCAGCCAGTTCGCCCGAACGGCCAGTCGCTGAACACCGGTACCGGCACCGGCGAATCCTATGGTCGCGGTGAATTCGGCACCCCCGAAACGCTGTCGAGCAGCAGCTAAGCCTTGAGGCACTGGGGGCGGCCCGGCGGTTTCGCCATCTGCCCCCGAGCCCTCTGCTAGATCGAGCGGATCATCCCGCCATCGATCCTGATGCGTGAGCCGGTGATATAACTGGCCCGCTCACTGACCAGAAACACCACCGCATCGGCCAGTTCCTCCGGGCGCCCATAACGGCCCGCTGGAATGGTCGCGATGGAAGCCCGGCGCACCGCGTCGATCTCCATATTTTGCCGTTTTGCCGCAACCGCGTCGAGTTCATCGACGCGGTCGGTATGGATGCGGCCCTGCACCACCACATTGACGGTGATCCCGGACGGAGCGACTTCGCTCGCCAGCGTCTTGGACCACCCCACCAGCGCCTGCCGCAGCGCGTTGGAAATCGCCAGCCGGGCGATGGGCGCTTCGACGCCCGACGATGTGAGGGTCACGATGCGCCCCCAGCCGCGCGCGGTCATGGCCGGCAGCAGCGCCTGATTGAGCGTGATGATATTGGCCACCATGGATTGGAAGCCGGCATTCCAGGCCGAAAGCGGCACGCTGGCGGCCTCGCCCGGCGCCGGCCCGCCCGAATTGTTGATGATGATATCGACGCCACCCTCAGCGATCAGCGCTTCGCTTAGCTCAGAAACGGATTGCCCATCCGCCAGATCGAGCTTGCGGCCGGTGATCGAACCATTGAGGCTCTTGTCGACCTGACCGTCCAGCGCGCTGACCAGCTCCACGCTGCGCGCCGCGCCGATCACCTGCGCGCCTTCATTGACGAGGCCCAGCGCAATCGCCGCGCCCAGCCCCTTGCTGGCGCCCAATACTAGTGCGCGTTTGCCTTCCAGTCCGAGCTTCATGCGTCAAATCTCCTTGCGGTCAGCGACCGAAAAACAGCGAAGTGGGCGTATCGACGAAAATCTGCCGCCGCACTTGCGCATCAGGAAGCCATGTTTCGTAGGCGGAAAGCAAATCCCCGTCCTCAGGCATCTTGTCCCACAATTCGGTATGCGGCCAATCGCTGCCCCAGAGCAGGCGATGGGGATGCGATGCCGCTAGCGCGGTAATGGCAGCGCCCACATCGGTATAGTCTGCGCTGGCCGTCAGCCGGTAGGGGGCCGAAATCTTGGTGTAGATGTTGGGCCGGTCGAGCAGATGCCGCAGCGCATCCAGCCGCGTGCCGGTATCGGCCTCGCCAAAGCGGATGAAGCCCAGATGATCAAGTACCAGTGGCGTTTCGCCATGCTCCAGTGCTGCTACATCAGCCAATTGCTCCGCCCGCACCTGAAATTGCACCGACCAGCCCAACGCGGCGACCTTGCCGAGCAATTCGCCCACCGCGTCCAGCGCCACCCCGGCCTTGTTGCGGGTATTGATGCGAATGCCGCGCACGCCGGCTGCGTCCAGTTCGCGCAACGCCTCGGCGGAAATATCCGGCGCCACCACAGCAATGCCGCGCAGGCGCTGCGGGTCGCTGGCAATCGCGCGCAGCATGACGCTATTGTCGAGGCCGTAGACACTGGGCTGCACCAGCACGCCGCGGGCAATCCCTGCCGCCTCGGCATAAAGCTGCCAATCGGCAATGGTCAGGATTTGCGGCGTATAGCTGCGTGGCGAGGCCAGCGGCGCGCCGGCCTCGAAGACATGGAAATGGCTGTCGCAGGCGCCATCGGGCAGGCGGGGCAGGGCACCCAATGGCTTGGGCGGCAGGCAGAGCGGCGCTTCACTCTGGCTCACGAATTGGCCTGCAGGAAATCAAAATCGGCGCCCTCATCGGCCTGCATGACATGCTCATGATAGAGCCGGTCATAGCCGCGCCGTGCTGTCTCCGCCGGGGGCGGCAGTGCCGCCATGCGCCGCTCGAATTCGGCGGCCGGGATATCGAGATTGAGCGAGCGTCCGGGCACGTCCAGCGTGATGCTGTCTCCCGTCTGCACGATGGCCAGCGGCCCACCAGCGGCGGCTTCTGGCGAAATATGCAGGATCACCGTGCCGAAGGCCGTGCCGCTCATTCGGGCGTCGGAAATCCGCACCATGTCCTTCACGCCCTGCCGCGCGAGCTTGCGCGGAATAGGCAAATACCCCGCCTCCGGCATGCCCGGCGCGCCCTTGGGCCCGGCATTGCGCAGCACCAGCACGTCATCGGCCGCCACGTCCAGCTCGTCGCTGTCGATCCGGTTGGACAGGTCCTCGACACTCTCGAACACCACGGCGCGGCCCGTGTGCTGCATCAACGTCTTCGAGGCAGCTGATTGCTTGATGATCGCCCCGCGCGGCGCCAGGTTGCCCTTGAGCACGGCCAGCGTGCCGATCGGCTTCAGTGGCGCGGCCATAGTGCGGATAATGGTCTGCCCCGGTTCGTCCACCACGGCATCGATCACGTCGCCAATGCTGGCGCCATGGATTGTCGGCGCGCTCAGATCGAGCTCGCCCCGGATTTCCTTGAGCAATGCGGGCACGCCGCCAGCTTTATGGAACTGCTCCATATAATGCTGCCCCGACGGCTGCAGATCGACCAGCAGCGGTACCCGCTGCCCCAACTCGTCCAGCAGCGCCATATCCAGCGGAATGCCCAGCCGCCCGCAAATGGCGGCCAGATGCACCACCGCATTGGTCGAACCACCCATGGCCTGCAGGGCCACCAGCCCATTGCGGATCGCCGCCGGCGTCAACAGCTCCTTGACCGTCGGCCCGCCTTCGGTGGCGAGCTTTGCTGCAAGGCTCCCGGTGGCCTCCGACAGGCGCACCCGCTCTGCTTCGGTCGCCGGTGCCGATCCGGCGCGCGGCAGGCACAGCCCCATCACCTCGGTCAGGTTGGCCATGGTGCTGGCCGTGCCCATCACCGTGCAGGTCCCCACCGAACTCACCAGGCGATTATTGACTTCGCTGATTTCGGCCTCGTCGATCTCCCCGGCCCGGAACCGCCCCCAGAAGCGGCGGCAATCGGTGCAGGCGCCCAGCCGCTCACCCTTATGGTGCCCGGTCGCCATCGGCCCGGTCGGCAGGAAGACGGCGGGAATTTCGCTGCTGGCGGCAGCCATGATCTGCGCCGGCAGCGTCTTGTCGCAGCCCCCGATCAGGATGACGCTGTCCATCGGCTGGGCGCGGATCATCTCCTCGGTTTCCATCGCCATCAGATTGCGCAGATACATCGAGGTCGGCGAGGCAAAGCTTTCGTGGATCGAAATGGTCGGAAACACCATGGGCAGCGCGCCGCCCAGCATCACCCCACGCTTGGCCGCCTCGATCAATTGCGGCACATTGCCGTGGCACGGATTGTAGTCGGAATAGGTATTGGCAATGCCCACGATGGGGCGGTCCAGCGCGTCATCGGAATAGCCCATGGCCTTGATGAACGCCTTGCGCAAAAACAGGGAAAAGCCCTGGTCGCCATAGCTGGTCAATTTCCGACGAAGGCCGTTTGACACGCGATACTCCCGTTCCGGCTACTGGTTCGCCGCATGGCCTGTAAGCTAGTGGCTCCGCAGTGATTGTCAATAAAGAAGCGCCGCGCTAAATCGATAATCGCGCCAGAAAGCCGAAATTTCTCGCTTCCTTCTGCTTGTGCCTTTCACTATTATTGATAAATCAGCACAGGGACACGGCTATATGCAGAAGCGGAGAGTGGGGGTAATCGGTGCCGGATGGGTCAGCGCCTATCACCTGCCGGCTTGGCAGAAACGCAGCGCCCAGGCTGAAATCGTCGCTATAGCCGACCCTTCCGAGGCGGCCGCCCAGGCGCGGGCAAGGGCCTTTGACATCCCCGCCATCTATGCTGACGTGGCCACCATGCTGGCGCGTGAACATCTCGACATTGTCGATATCTGCGCGCCCCGCGAGGCCCATGCCGAACTGGTCCGGCTCGCCGCGCGGGCTGGGGTGGCGATCATCTGCCAGAAGCCGCTGGCGACTGATTTCGCCGCGGCCAAGGCCTTGGTGGCTGATGTCGCCAATACTACGCTCATGGTGCACGAGAACTGGCGCTTCCGTGCGTGGTATCGCCGCTTGCGGGAATGGCTCGACGCCGGCGTGGTGGGCGATATCCGCCAGGTCAGCCTTGAATTCCTCTCCAGCGGCATGATCGCCGGCCCCGATGGCCAGCGGCCCGCTTTGGTGCGCCAGCCCTTCTTCCGCAATCAGCAGCGCCTCCTCGTCATGGAGGTGTTGATCCATCACCTCGACACGCTGCGTTTCCTGCTCGGCGAGATGGATGTCGTTGCCGCCCGGCTCGAGCGCAGCAATGCCGATATCGTGGCCGAGGATGTCGCGGCAATCACCCTGCGCCGCCGTAGCGATGGCGTACTGGTTCAGGTAATGGGGAATCTTGCCGTCCACGGCGCGCCGCCTGCACCGCGCGATCATCTGCGCATTTTCGGCGCACGTGGCACGATTGAACTCGACGGCAACCAGCTCACCGCTTTTGGCGAGCGGCCACAGGCCGAGCAATTCGACGCCGACCTAGTCTATCAAGGCTCCTATGACGCCGCGATCGCCCATTTCCTCGATTGCCTCGATAGCGGAAAGCCCTTCGAAACCGCGCCGGCCGACAATATGGAAACCCTGCGCCTCGTCGAAGCCATCTATGCGCTTGCACAATTCGACCCGACGCAAGAACCGCGATAGAGTAGCGCGGTAATCCAGGAGCAGCCTTTGGATAGCTTGACCGAACACGTCGCCACCGACGAGCATGACGATCTCTCCATCGCCCGGGCGCTGGAGGAGGACATCATCTTCGGCCGCCTCGCGCCGGGCACGCGGCTCACCGAGGACATGCTGCTGGCGCGCTTCGCCGTCACCCGCCATTTCGCCCGCCAGGCGCTGGTGCAGCTCGAATCCATGGGCATCGTGGTGCGCGAGCGCAATCGCGGCGCCACCGTGCGCTCGCTGACCGCCCAACAGGTCAAGGAAATCTACGCCGTCCGCGAATTGCTGCAGCGCCAGGCCGCGCTGTGGATTCCGCTGCCAGCGCCCGATAGCCTCATCGCCGAGCTCAACGCCATCCACGAAGAACACGGCCGCCATATCGAGGCCGGCTTCCTGCGCGGCGTGCACGAAACCAATGACCGTTTCCACCTGACGCTGTTCGGCGCCTGCGGCAATGCGCATCTGGTCCAATCCATCGAACTCTATATGCGCCTCAGCCTGCCGGTACGGGCCAATTCCATGGCCAATACCGCGTCGCTGCGCGTGTCGCATGAGCATCATCGGTTGATGATCGACATGCTCAAGGGGACGGATAATTGGGTGCTGGCGCAATTGTGCGTGGATCACCTGCAGCCGAGCAAGGCGCGGTATCTGGATCGGGTGGGGTAGGGGATACTGCCCCGCAGACCGAGGGCCGCGATCCAATCCCCTCCCCCTTGAGGGGAGGGCTAGGGTGGGGGTGCTGCGGCCCCACCAAACTCTTTGCCCGCTGATAGCACAGCACCCCCACCCTCAATCCCTCCCCTCAAGGGGGAGGGAGGTGGATCGCGGCTCTCCGGCATATCCTCACCCCCCAAACAAAAGCGAGCGCGCCCGGGAGGAAGGGCGCGCTCTTGCCGCATTACCAGTCGAGGCGAAGCAGGGAGACGCCTTGCCGCGGCAGAGTAGTGCGGAGTTCAATCTTGCCATCCACGACAGCAAGACTAGCCTTGTCCTCGATCTGGGCCAGCTTCCCGGCCGCCTCGAGCTTGGCGTAATCGGCCCCTTGCGGGTTCTCCGGCTTGCCCATCGCCTTCCAAACGCCAAACGCATTGGAATGGCTCTCATCCATCCGATAATGCTTGAGGCTCGCCGGTTTTTGGCCCCAACCCTCAATGGCAATCGACACTTCGGCATCCGGCCCGGCCGTGTCATCATCATGATAATGCCAGACCAGCACGCTCACGCCCTTGTCGTCGCGGGTGGCGACGATATTGACGTCCGGCTCGTCGCGCACGCCATGCTGCATGATTTCGGCAATGTCGCGCCGATGGGTGCTGGCGGTTTCCAGCCATTCCCCGCCCAGCATGCCCAGCATGCGGAAGCCATTCAGCACCGCCTTGTCGACACCATTGGTGGCCAGATCCCGGAAGCCATCGAACCAGGGCTGGTCATCGAACATGAACGCCCAGGTCACCGCGCCTTCGATCTCGATATTGGCGCGCCGGCTGAGCTCATAGGTGCGCAGCATGCTTTCGACCACATAGACGCCATAGAGCGGACCATTGCGATAGCCGTTCTGCGGATGCACCCGGGCTGAACAGGCGGCGCAGCCCTCAGGATCGGACTCGCCAATGATCACCGGCAAATGCGTCAGCGACGGAAACTCATTGATGATGGCCAGATTGGCCTCGATATCGCGCAAATGCTTATGCAGCCCCATGCGCACATGATCCTGCCAGATCACCGGATTGCCCTTGGCGTGGAAGGCGATGAAGTCGATGGGGGAATTATTGTCCACCACATGCTTGAGGAAGGCGCGCAGGAAGGTCTGCGCCTTGGGATTGGAAAATGCCCCGCAAGTGTGCGGCCCGCCGACCCGTGCATCGGGCAGCACCTTCTTCACCGCCCGCGCACTCACATCATACATGGCGCAAAATTCGGGGATGGTGCCGGTCCAGTAATGCCCGTCCGGCTCGTTCCACACTTCCCAGGGCCAGGTGCTGACCTTTTCCTTGCCATAGCGATCCGCCAGGTGCTGCGCCCAGGCTTCGATCAGCGCACCCCACTTCTTCAGATCATTCGGCGGCGCGGCCCAACCGGTCAGGATGGTGGCGTATTTGTTCGCCGGCTCCCAACTGTGCTGATAGGGGCCCGTATCGTCCGACAGCGCCTCGGGGGTGAACCCGATCTGCACCAGCGGTGTATTGCCCGCCTCGGCATAGGCGTCGAAAATCTGGTCCATGATGGTCCAGTCATAAACCGGATTGCCATTGGCATCTTCGGTATAGGCATTGGTCGAGCCCCATTTGAGCGCCGCTACGCCATCGCCCGAGGTCAGTAGATTATGCGTGCGGATATGCGGCGAAACCGGGCTCAGTTCCGTCAGCTCGGCCAGCAGCTTCTTGCCATGCTCGCTATAGGTGTAATTGGGCTCGTCATAGCCGAACCAGGCCCATAGCGGCTTGTATGCCCCCGTCGGGCGGTCGGCGCGAACGCTCGTCTTCACATCGATATTCTGGCTCATCTGTCTTCCTCAGGAGGCGGGCGCGCAGGGCTGCGCTGGGGCAGGTGGTGATATCAGGCAACCTAAGTCAGTCAGCCGCTTTGTCAATAATAAGATGTGCGGATTATCGCCAATCCATATGCCGCCATGCAAAAATCCGCGCAAAATATCGAATTATTGAAACTAGCGGTTGTGGTGCGTGCAAAAATTGTCGATAAAGATGCCGCAACGACGAAATCCGCGAGGAGAGGTTCAGCGTCTTTCGGGATGCGGCGCGGACGGACGGAGCGATGAGGCTGGGCCTCGACGATCACGGGAATTCATCGCGTCAAACGCGCTTAGGGAGGATACCTATGAGCTTGTTCAAGAAAATCGCCATTGCGGCGGTCGCGTCCATGCTGGCGCTGCCGGCATTGGCGCAGGATTTCATCGCCGGCATTCCCCGCAACGAGGCGCTGATCGTGCAGGGACCGACCGCGCAGAATGCCGATTGGTTCAATATCTGGGCGCCCGGCGGCGGCTCCAACGTCAACGGCCTGCAGCAGCTGACCACCGACACGCTGTGGTTCATCAATCCCGAAGGCGGGCCGGATGCCTGGCAGAATGCGCTGGCCTCTGAGCCCCCCAGCTATAATGAGGACTTCACCGAAATGACGGTGAAGCTGCGCGAAGGCATTTTCTGGAGCGACGGCGTCGAATTCACCGCCGATGACCTGGTCTATACCGTCCAGACCCAGATCGATCATCCCGGCATGGGCTGGAGCGCGCCATTCTCCATCAATGTCGCCAGCATGGAGCAGCCGGACCGCAATACGGTGATCTTCAAGCTCAAGGAGCCCAATTCACGCTTCCACGCGCTGTTCACCGTGCGCTGGAATGCGGCCTGGATCATGCCCAAGCATGTGTTCGAAAAGGTCGAGGACCCGCTGGCCTTCAACAATAATCCGCCGATTTCGCTCAGCGCCTATGTGCTGCACAATTATGACAAGGCCGGCAATTGGGCGATCTGGAAGCTGCGCGACGATTGGCAGCGCACCTCCATCGGCATGGATTGGGGCCAGCCCGAGGTCAAATATGTGGTCTATGCCGCCTCAGGCAATCCCGAAGCCCGCGTCATCGCCCAGCGCAATCACAACCTGGATGTGATCAACGACATCGCCCCCGAAGGCATGTTCTCGATCATGAAGGACAATCCCAGCGCCGCCGCCTGGCTGCCCGGCTTCCCCTATGCCCATCCTGATCCGACGCTGCCTTCGGTGATCTTCAATCTCAAGAAGGCCCCGTTCGACAACAAGGACGTCCGCTGGGCGCTGGCACTGCTGATCGATATCCGCGCCGTGGCGCTCGGCTCCTATCGCGGTGCGGCAAACCTGTCCGCACTCGCTGTGCCGCCGACCGGTTCGGCGCCCGACGATTATTTCGTGCCCATGCAGGATTGGCTCACCAATTTCGAGCTGAACACCGGCACCCGCTCCATCAAGCCCTATGACCCCAGCCTTGCCGGTCAGCTCGCCAATATGGTGCGTGGCCAATGGCCCGATATTCCGACCGACGAAGCCCAGTTGCAGCGCATGTTCGGCTTTGGCTGGTGGAAGCAGGACGTGCAGGCGGCAACCGAATTGCTGCAGAAAGCCGGCTTCACCAAGAACGGCAATCAATGGCTCAAGCCCGATGGCACCCCGTTTGAAGTGCGCGTGCAGGTCGAAGGCGACGCCATCCCGACCCTGGCTCGTGCCGGCACGGCTATCGCCCAGCAATGGAGTCAGGCCGGCATCAAGGCCACTGTCGATGTCGCCGGCCCCACCAATGGCCAGCGCCTGGGTACCGGTGACTTTGAAACCGCCATCAACTGGACGGTGGAAACCTGGGGCGGTCACCCCGATCTCAGCTTCTTCCTCGATAGTTACCGCTCGGATTTCATCCGGCCCCTGGGCGAACCCCAGCCGCCGCGCAATACCCAGCGCTGGGAAGATCCACGTCTTGATGCCCTTATCGACAGGAACCGCTCGATCGCCTTCGACTCCCCGGAAATCGTCGATATCGGGCTCGATTTCCTCAAGCTCGCCGTCGAGGAAATGCCGATGATCCCGCTGATGGCCTACAACAAGTTCGCTCCGTTCGACACGACCTATTGGACCAATTACCCCTCCGCCGCCAATCCCTACGCGGCCTCGGGCCCCAACTGGTCGAACCTGCGCTACATGATCGTCAGCCTCAAGGCCAACCCGAACGCGCCCAAGTAAGGGCAGGGGAGGAACCGTACCTAGAGAGCCCCAATCCAATCCCCTCCCCCTTGAGGGGAGGGCTAGGGTGGGGGTTCTGCGCCCTCCAAGAACTCTATGCCGGTTCAGACTTCAGAACCCCCACCCTCAATCCCTCCCCTCAAGGGGGAGGGAGGCAGATCGGGCTCTCGAAGAGATGACGGCAAGCCACAAAACCATTCCCTCGCCCCTCAGGGGAGAGGGCCAGGGTGAGGGGTGCAGAAGCGCCGCATGCTCTCCCTCTAAGCATCACACCGACCCAACATGCCGGATGGGACACATATGAACGGCTATCTCACTTACGTCGCCAAGCGTTTCGGACAGTTCATCTTCGTCGTCTTTACCGGCGTCACCCTGGCCTTTCTGATCGCCCATTTCTCCCCGGTCGATCCGATCGAGCAGACCGTGTCGCTGCTGACCAATTTCGGCTCGACCGATCCGCGCACCGTGGAAATCCTGCGCCAATCGCTGCGCGAGCTGTACGGCACCGATGGCTCGCTGCTCGATCAATACCTGACCTTCTGGGGCCGGGTGATCCGCGGCGATTTCGGGCCCTCGCTCTCGGCCTTTCCCACCCCGGTAATGACCATTATCGGCCGCGCTCTGCCCTGGACGGTAGGCCTGCTGACGCTGGCCACCATCATCTCCTGGGTCGTCGGCAACACGCTTGGCGCCATTGCCGGCTATTTCCGCAATAACCGTGCCATGAAAGTGGTCGGCGTGCTGGTCATGGCCATGCAGCCCATCCCCACTTACATTACCGGCCTGACCCTGGTTATCGTCTTCGGCTTTCTCTGGCCTATCCTGCCCATCAGCGGCGGCGCCCAGCTCAATCTCGATCCGGCCATGACCTGGACCTATGTGCAGTCCGTCATCACCCATGGCACCTTGCCGGCGCTGACGCTGGTATTGGTCGGCATGGGCGGCTGGTTCATCGCCATGCGCTCGCTGGTCTCCAACATCGTGACCGATGATTATGTGGTCTATGCCGAATTGGGCGGCGTGCCTTCGCGCACCATCTTTTCCCAATATGTCGCCCGCAACGCCATGCTGCCTCAGATCACGGGCCTGGCGCTCAGCCTGGGCAATGTGTTCGGCGGCGCCGTCATCGTCGAATTCATCTTCAACTATCCCGGCATCGGCAAGCTGATGGTCGCGGGCATCTATGCCGGCGACTACAGCCTGGTGCTGGGGGTGACCACCATTTCCATCATCGCCGTGGCCGCCGCCGTGTTTCTCATCGACATTCTCTACCCCCTGATCGACCCCCGCGTGAAACTGGGATAGCGCTCATGTTCAAAGTCCTGTTCGACCTGCTGCGCTACAATCGCGAGTTCCTCTTGGGAACCCTGCTGATCCTGATCATCCTCGCGTTGATCGCCTGCTCGTTCTTTGCCCCCTATGGCGAAAACGACATCTATGTGGTGATCCCCGACATGCCCCCCTCGGCCGAGTATTGGCTGGGCACCAATTCGCGCGGACAGGAGATTTTCTGGCAGCTCTCCATCTCGATGCGCAACACGCTGATGTTCGGCATCGTCGTCGCGGCCATCAGCCGCGTCATCGCCATCGTGGTGGGCCTGGTCTCCGGTTACATCGGCGGCAAGACCGACCAGATCATCATGGCCTTCAACGACACGTTGGGCGCGCTGCCCAATATCCCCATCCTGCTGCTACTGGTCTTCGTGCTGCGCGACCAGATGACCTGGCCGGTCTTGGCGCTGACGGCCGCGCTGCTGGGCTGGACCCATGACAGCCGCCTGATCCGCTCGGTCGCGCTCTCCCTGCGCACCCGCGAATTCACCCGCCACGCTGCGTTTTCCGGCATGCGCACCGGCCAGATCCTGTTCCGCGAACATCTGCCCTATGTCATGCCCATCGTCTTCTTCACCACCATGAACAACCTCATCTGGGCCATCGGCCTCGAGGTCACGCTGTCCATCCTGGGCTTTTCCGACATCAACCGCCCCACTATTGGCGGCATGATCTATTGGGCCAATGCTCACTCGGCCATGGTCGCCGGCATCTGGTGGTGGATCGCCGTGCCGATGATCTTCGTGGTCATCCTGTTCCTCGGCCTGTTCCTGCTCGCCATGTCCGTCAACGAATATATCGACCCCCGCAGCCGCCTCGCGCGCATGGGAGCCTGAGCCATGATGACCGAAACCCTCCTTGCTGACCGCCCCGCCACAACCACTCCCGTCGACGTCCTCACCATCAAGGACCTCAAGGCCTATTACATCAACGAACATTTCGGCGTGCGCCGCGAGGTCCGCGCCGTCGATGGCATCGATCTCACCGTGCGCCGCAACGAGGTTTATGGCATTGCCGGGGAATCCTCCTCCGGCAAGACATCGCTGATCAAGACCCTGGCCGGCGCCATCCGCCCGCCCATGCGCGTGGTCGAAGGATCAGTCAAATTCGATTTCGGCGGCAAGCATATCGATGTCTATGGTGAGCCGGCCAAGATGCAGGCCGCGCGCTGGCAGCATCTGAGTTACATCATGCAGGGCTCGATGAGCGTGCTGAACCCGGTCCGCCGCATCAAGCACGCCTTCAACAATTTCGCCTATCGCCATATGGGGCTCGACCCCAGCGCCTTCCGCCACCGCGTCGAAAGCCACCTCGATCGGCTGGGGCTCGACGCCAGCGTGCTCGAAGCCTTCCCCCACCAGCTCTCCGGCGGCATGCGCCAGCGCGTCACCATTGCCCTCGCCACCGTCTGCGAACCCGAATTCATCATCGCCGACGAACCCACCACCGCGCTCGACGTGCTGGTGCAGCAAGACGTGCTCGGCCTGATCAAGGAAGTGCAGGGGCGGCTCGGATCATCGGTGGTCTTTGTCACCCACGACATGTCGGTCCACGCCGCCATCACCGATCGCCTCGCCATCATGTATGCGGGCCGGCTCGCGGAGGAGGGCCCCACCCAGGCCCTGTTCGACAAGCCGCAACACCCCTACACGGCGCACCTGATCGCCAGTCTGCCGCGCATCGGCGATGTCTCGACCCGCAAGAGCCTTGCCGGCAAGCCGCCAAGCCTTGCCAATCCACCATCGGGCTGCCGCTTCCATCCGCGCTGCCCCATCGCCATCGAGCGCTGCTCAAAAGAGGTGCCGCAAATGCTGCCCAGCGCCACTGGCGGCCGTGTCGCCTGTTTCCGGGCCGGGGAGATATCGGTGCAATGAGCCAGAACCTGCTCGAACTCGATCACGTCACCAAGCGCTATGGCGTGGGCGGCCTGTTCTCCCGCCAGTCCATCACCGCCGTCAACGACGTCAGCTTCTCGTTGGCCAGCGACACGCCGGAAATCTTTGCCATTGTGGGGGAATCCGGCAGCGGCAAATCCACCATGGCCAAGATGATCCTGGGCAATGAAGTGCCCGATGGCGGGCGCCTCGTTTTCGACGGCACTGATATCGGCACCATCCGCACCCGCGCCCAGCGCGAGGCCTTCATGACGCGGGTGCAGCCGGTCTTCCAGAACCCCTTCGAGGCGTTCAACCCGCTCACCCATGTCGATACCTATCTCTACGCCACCGCCCGCCGTTTCACCGGCGCCGACACGCGAGCCCAACAAGAGATCAAAGCCGACGAAGCCCTGCAACGCGTCGGCCTGTCCCTCGCCGAACTCAAAGGCCGTTTCTCCCACGAACTCTCCGGCGGCCAACTCCAGCGCGTCGCCGTCGCCCGCGCGCTGATACCGTCCCCCAAGCTGATCGTCGCCGACGAGCCGGTCTCGATGGTCGACGCGAGCCTGCGCATGTCCATCGTCAACCTCTTCCGCAGCCTGCGCGACGAGCTCAAGGTCTCGATCATCTACATCACGCACGATCTGGCGACCGCCTATTACATCTCCGACCGCGTCATCATCATGCAAAAAGGCGTGGTCATCGAAAGCGGCGGCGCGAGGGCGGTGCTGGACAATCCCACCCATCCCTATTCCATAGCCCTCAAAAACGCCGTGCTACCGCCCGATCCCAAGGCGGCAGCAGCCGCGATCCGGCAGAGACGGGCATTGGTGGAGGGGGTGTAGTCTTCGGACGAGGAGCCCCGATCCGCCTTCTCCCCTCAAGGGGGAGTGTTTGCCCGGGACTCATACCAACCACGGTGTCATTCCGGCGCAGGCCGGAATCCATGCTGTGTTCTCGCCGCGCATTGGGTGTCCGGATGGCCTTCAGCATGGATCCCGGCCTGCGCCGGGATGACACCGCATTCTTGAATGCGTCCGGAGTGAACACTGCCCCTCAGGGGAGGGAACAGATAGGGGCGCAATTGCCCCTCACCCCTGCAACTGATCCACCGCCGTAATAATCCCCCGCAGTTCCGCCAGTCCCTTGAGCCGGCCGATCAGCGAATAGCCGGGATTGGTTTTCTTGTGGATGTCGTCGGCCAGCAAGTGCCCGTGGTCGGGCCGCATCGGAATGACGCTGTCGGTCCGCCCGCTTGCCGCCCGCCGCCGTTCTTCGGCGCGCAGAATGGCGATCATGTCGACCATATTGACGTCGCCGCCCAGATGCTCGGCCTCGTTGAACGAGCGATCCGGCTCAACGCTGACATTGCGCAGATGCACGAAATTGATCCGGTGGGCGAATTCGCGCGCCATGCCCACCACGTTATTATCCGCGCGAGAGCCCAGCGACCCGGCGCAGAATGACAGGCCATTGGCAACGCTATCCACCGCGCCCAAAACTGAGCGCATATCCTCAGCCGTCGACACCACCCGCGGCAGCCCGAACAGCGAGAATGGCGGATCGTCGGGATGAATGCCCAGACGCACGCCTTCTTCTTCCGCCACCGGCACGACTTCGCGCAGGAATTCCACCAGGTTTGCGCGCATGTCATTGGCGCTGACATCGTCGAATTCGGCAATCCGCCGGCGAATGCCCTCGCGGTCATAGCTGTCCTCGCCGCCCGGCAGGCCGGCAATGATATTGGTTTCGAGCGTCGCAATGGCGCTTTCGCTCATGCCGGCCAGCTTGCTCCGCGCTGCGGCGAGCAGTTCAGGCGCATAATCGCCCTCTGCACCGGCGCGCTTGAGCACAAAGGCGTCATAGGCGACGAATTCCACCATATCGAACCGCAGCGCCAGCCCCGTCGTCGGCATGGCATAACGCAGATCGGTGCGGGTCCAGTCCACCACCGGCATGAAATTGTAGCAGACCACCGGCACCCCGGCGCGGCCCAGATTGGCCAGGCTCACCTTCCAATTGTCGATGAAGTCGCGATAGGGGCCACGGCGCAGCTTGATCGAGGTATGCACCGGGATCGATTCGCAAACCGACCAGACCAGGCCTGCCGCTTCGATCACGCCCTTGCGTTCGGCAATATCGGCAGGGGTCCAGGCGCGGCCATCGTAAATGTGATGCAGCGCCGTGACGATGCCACTCGCCCCCGCCTGCCGCACCTGATCGAGCGTCACCGGATCATTGGGTCCAAACCACCGCCAAGACTGCAGCACGCATTCCTCCCGCATAAAACTACGCTAACATGTTAGCGACAGGACCGCGCGCCGCCAAGGATAATCGGGTCTTTTGCCCGTCTATGATCCAGATATTGCTGAATTTTCGAGCGCCGGCCTTGGCCACTCGCCACGCCGGCCGCGCGTAAATATTTCCTGTCATCTTGGCGCAAGCTAAACGTGGCAGTTCTGCGTCACTTGAGGCAAAAGGCGTTGCGCTTTCCCCTTCAAGACTAGCGAAATAACGGTTTTGCGACATATAATTAGCAAGGCAGCCGTTTCTGGTGCGTCGGTAAAGGCATAATGGAACGGCAGACCAGTATTGAAACCAGCGCTGCGAGTGGATCACTGATCCGCTGTTCCGGGGACTGGACCTCAGCCACCGCTCAATCATTGGAACGTGAACTGGCCGATCTGGCGCTGCCCGGTTCCGAGGCGGCGGGCATTCGCGTCGATCTCGACGGCATCAGCCGGCTCGATACGGTCGGCGCCTGGCTGTTGACCAATTTCCGTCACCGCCTGGGCGATGCCCGGGTCGAATTCGCCGGCGGCACCGAACAGCATCGCCGCCTGCTCGATCGCATTGCCGATACCCCGCTGGAGCAGGTCGAGCCGCCCAGGCATCCCAATTTCCTGGTGATGCCGTTCGACCAGCTCGGCCGGGCCATCATCGGGGCCGGGCAGGATATCTTCAACGCCAATGTCGTGCAGGGCCGCATCATCACTGCCTTTGCCCGCACCATGAGCTTGCAGGCGCCGCTGCGGTTTCCCAGCTTCGTCAATCAGTTCGAGCAGATCGTGCTGCGCGCCATTCCCATCGTGGCGCTGATCTCGCTGGTTGTCGGCGCCATCATCACCCAGCAGACCATCCTGCAATTGCGCAATTTCGGCGCGGTGATCCTGGTGGTCGATCTGGCTGCCATCCTGATGTTCCGCGAAATTGGCGTGCTGCTCGCCGCCATCATGGTGGCCGGTCGTTCGGGATCGGCCATCACGGCTGAAGTCGGCGCCATGCGCATGCGCGAGGAATTCGATGCCCTCCAGGTCATGGGCGTCGATCCCTATCAGGCGCTCCTGCTGCCGCGCATCGTCGCGCTCGTCGTCGGCCTGCCTTTGCTGGCCTTTGTCGGCGCCATGTCGGGCCTGGTCGGGGCGGCCATCGTCGCCAGGGTCTATGGCGATATCCCGTTCGATACCTTTATCGGCCGCCTGCAGGACGCCATGAGTATCAAGAGCGTGGTCGTGGGCATGATCAAGGCGCCAGTCATGGCGTTCCTGGTGGGCCTGATCGCCTCGATCGAAGGCCTCAAGGTTGAAGGGTCTTCGGAATCCCTGGGCCGCCGCACCACCTCGTCGGTGGTCAAGTCGATCTTCATCGTCATCGTCGCCGATGGCCTGTTTGCCGTGTTCTTCGCGGCGATCGGGGTGTAGCGGATGGCCGAGAACACCGAAAACCCACCCGTGCTCAGCGTGCATGATCTCAAGGTCGAGATCGATGGCCGCCAGATCATCAATGGCATGAATTTCGAGGCGCAGCGCGGGGAAATCCTGGGGCTGATCGGGCCATCCGGCTCGGGCAAATCCGTCACCATGCGCGCCATAGTACGGCTGCTGCCCAGCACGGGCGATATCCGGATCCTGGGCCGCAATTATGCCGAGCTCGACCGCGAGGAACGCGTCGCCACCCAGAAAAAATGGGGCATCCTGTTCCAGCAGGGCGCGCTGTTTTCCTCGTTGAGTGTGCTGGAAAACATCGAATTTCCGATGCGCGAGCACCTGCATTTGTCCCCGGCTCTGCGCAGCGACATCGCCCGGCTCAAGCTCGACCTGGTCGGACTGCCCGCCAAGGCGGCCCAGCTTTATCCCTCCGAATTGTCCGGCGGCATGATCAAGCGCGCTGCGCTGGCGCGGGCCCTGGCGCTCGATCCGCAAATTCTGTTTCTCGATGAACCCACTGCCGGGCTCGACCCTATTGGGGCGGGCAAGTTCGATGAACTTATTGTCACACTGCGTGATACGCTTGATTTGACAGTGCTTATGGTAACCCACGATCTGGACAGCCTGGCCACCGCCTGTGACCGTATCGTGGCATTGGCCAATGGCAAACTGCTGCTGGCGGGGACCATGGCAGAAATGCGGGCGAGCACGGATCCCTGGCTTCGCGATTATTTCCACGGGCCGCGCGCCCACGGCCTTGAAGGTTAGCCCTATGGAAAACAACGCAAATTATGCATTGGTCGGGGTATTGGCAGCGGCGGTTTTCGCCGCGCTCTTTGCCTTCGTCTACTGGTTCGCAGCCCCCACCGCCAATGTGGCGCTCAAGCCCTATGACATTGTCTTCACCGGCACCGTCAGCGGCATCGCCCGCGGCACCGACGTCACCTTCAACGGTATCCGCATCGGCCAGGTCAACACGGTCCAGCTCGATCCCGAGGATTCCAACCGCGTCGTTGCCCGTATCGATGTGGACGCCACAGTGCCCGTGCGCGCCGATACCAAGGTCATGACCGGCTTTCAGGGCCTGACCGGTGGCGGCTCCGTCCAGTTGAGCGGCGGCACGGCGGCGGCCGGCGATCCGCCAGTGGGGCCGGGCCGCACCGTACCCACGCTTTACGCCCAGGTGTCCGATTTCCAGTCGATCATCGATGGCCTGTCCTCGACGGTCAATGGCGCCTCCACCGCCGTCAGCCGCATCAATTCCCTGCTCGATGCCAATGACGACAAGATCAATACGACCCTCGCCAATATCGAGAGCTTCAGCTCGGCCCTCGCGGCCAATTCCGAGGGCGTCGAGCAGGCCCTGGCCAGCATTTCCGAAGCCGGCCGGCAGATCGGCCCCATGGCCGAGCAGATCGGCGCGCTGTCCACCAAGGTCAGCGCCCTGGTCGATGCCGTGCCGCCCGAGGATGTCGCCAAGGTGGTGGCCGATGTCACCGTCTTCTCCGATAGCCTGGCGCGCAATTCCGACCAGATCGACAAATTCTTCGCCACTACGTCGGTGCTGTCGGACAATCTGACCGAACTGACCGAGGGCCTGCATAGCGCCGTCGCGGTGATCGATCAGGTTGCCGCCGAAATCGACCCCACCATTGTCGGCCGCGTCATGGACAATGTGGACAAGTTCGCTGCCACGCTCGGCAAGAATACGGACAATGTCGACACCATCGTGGCCAATGTGACTTCGGTGACCGACCAGTTGACGCGCTCGGTCGAAAAGGTCGATTCCATCCTCGCCCAGGTCGATTCCTCGGTCTCGAGCGTGGAAGGGCAGGGCCTGTTCAACGATCTGGCCCAGGCCGCTCAATCCGTGCGTGCCCTGGCCGACCAGCTCAATGCCAGCACAACGCGCATCGCCTCGGGATTGAACGATTTCACCTCGCGCGGGTTGTCCGAGTATACAGCGCTTGCCGTGGATGCCCGCGGCACGCTGCAGCGGCTTGACCGGGTCGTGCGGAACCTTGAAAACAATCCGCAGGGACTCATCTTTGGGGGAGAAACAGTTCGTGACTATACCAAGCAATAAGGTCCCCCGATGAGCCTGGCGCGTCGTTCATTCATGGCCGGTGGGGCCTCCATACTGGCCCTGGGCCTGGCCGGCTGCTTTGGCGTTCGCGCCCCGATCACCTATGATCTGGGCAGTGTCGACGGGCTGAACACCCGCCGCCGCAGCTCGCGCGTCGTGGTCATCACCCTGCCCAAGACGGTGCAGACCTATGATTCCCAGCGCATTGTGGTGCGCGATGCTGGCAATGTGCTCAGCTACGTGCCCGATGCGCAGCTCTCCGACACGTTGCCCCGGCTGGTGCAGACCCGCCTGCTGCAGACCTTCGAAGCCAGCAACTTCCCCAATATCGGCCGCCCCGACGATCAACTGCGCGTCGACGTGACCCTCGCCACCGAATTGCGCGCCTTCGAGATCGATGTCGGCAAGGGAGGGCTGGCCACCGTCACCATCAACGCCAAGCTGGTCGACGAGCAGCGTGGCGCCATTTTCGCCAGCCAGGTCTTCACCGCCACCCGTCCCGGCGTGGTCACCCCCGCCGTCGCCGCTATTGCCGCGCTCGATGGCGCCCTGGCCGATGTCATGAGCCAGATACTGGTCTGGACCGCCCGCAACGCTTGAGGTTTCGCTAGCAGCGCAACCGTCATTTTTGCGCCCGCAACGTCACCACCCCGAGGTGGCGAAACAACCACAATGTCATTCCCGCGAAAGCGGGAACCTCTGTTTGCTTGTAGAGGCCGGTAAACGGAGGTTCCCGCTTTCGCGGGAATGACACCGTGGGGGTCTGGAACTCTGCCACCCCGGCCACGTTGTCTCTGCGTGAACAGCGCAAGCAAAACACGGCCGGGTCGGGGCCGCTGCAATAAAAATCCCATCCGGCTGGATGGAAACCATGACTGAGTCAGCAGTCAATCTCGAGCAGATCCAACTCTCCCCGCCCCCCACTGCCCTGTGGTCGCTGGAGCGCGGCATCTCGCCCATTGTCGGCACAGCCATTCACAATGGCCACCATATCCGCGCCGAAGCGCTCGATCGCATGGCGCTCGATGATGCCGGTCGCCTGCGCGAGGAGGACCCATTCACCGCCTATGCCATTCTCGACGTGCCCAACCGCATCGTCGTCCACCGCTCCCGCTTTGAAATCGACCTCAACCGCGCCCGCGACGCTTCGGTCTATCTCAAGCCCGAGCAATCCTGGGACCTGCAGGTGTGGCAGGAGCCGCCATCGCCTGCCATCATCGCGCGGTCGCTGCGCATCCATGACGCCTATTATGCCGTGCTGGCGCAGACCCTGGCCGGTATCGAGGCCGAGCATGGCCAATTCGTGCTGCTCGATATTCATAGCTACAATCATCGCCGCGCTGGTCCCAACGAGCCGCCGACCGATCCGGAACAGGCGCCCGATATCAATATCGGCACGTTCTCCATGGATCGCGAGCGCTGGGCGCATATTCTCGACCCGTTTATCGCCACTGTGGGCAGCCTGCGCTTCCGCGGCCGCTTCATGGATGTGCGCGAGAATGTGGCGTTCGAGGGCCGCGGCGAGCAGACCCGCTTCGTGCACGAGCATTTCCCGCAGACCGGCTGCGCCATTGCCGTGGAATTCAAGAAATTCTTCATGGACGAATGGACCGGCGAGCCGGATCTGGAAGCGCTCGACGCCATGCGTGCCGTCATTGCCTCGGCCGTGCCCATACTCGAAACCGCCTTGCGGGCGGAACGATGAGCCCCAAACCCGCGAGCCTGCCGGACAGGATCAGCCAGGCGCTGGACGCCGGCACGCCCATTCGCATGGATCTGGGCAATGGCAGCCGGCTGCATATCGACCGGCCCATGCCGTTTCTCTGCGTGCATCTGGCGCGGCGCAGTCAACCGGCGGCCCGCGACGTGGCCATGGCCAATGCCGCATACCTCGTCGCGCGCAATCTTGCCGAAGCGGTGGCGGTGCTGCGTCCGGTGGGCGCATATATGCAGGCGCGTTTTGGCGCCTTCCTGCTGCTCGATATCGGGGAATTGGCGCAGGATCAGCTCGCCAAGGATTCCCCCTATCTGCCGCCGTTCGAGCTGGGCCTGTCCGCCCCGGACGATGCCGTGGCACAGGCGGCGCTCTCCGCCTTTGCCGGCTCGGTCGAGGCGGTGACCAACAAGTTCCGCGTGCCCCGCGTGGTCAAGCACAACCTCGCCCAGGACATTCACGCCAGCCTCGCCCGCCGCCTGCCGATGTTTCCGGTGCTGACGGTGCGTTTCGCGCCCATCTATCGCGTGCCGGGCTCGCGCACTTTCTATCCGGCGCTGCGGGAGCGCGTCGTTGCCAACCTGTTCGACGCGGGCCTGCAGGCGGCCGCCAATTTCGCTGCTGCGACCACCAGACTGGCGCTGCCCAGCCATCGCGCTTTGGGCCGCCGGGTGTTCATCGATGCCGTCAGCCGCGCCGATCGGGCCATGGACGAGGTGGCGCAATCCTTCGATTTCCTGCTCGCCGTCACCCCCATCAATGCCGATGCCGCCTGGCAGCAATTCAAGGACGGCAGCTACCACCGGGCGCCGAACTTCCTCTATCGGCCGCTGACCATCGCCACCGATGTGCAGAAAAAGGCGCTGTTCTCCATTTCGCTCGACCATTTCGAAGACCCGGTACTCACCGGCCTCTACCGCGAAAAGCAGCAAGAGCTGGACCTGCAACTCTCCATGCTGGCTGCGCGCGAGAGCCAGCGTTTCATCGAATTCGGCCGCGCGCTCTATGGCTCGGTCGAGCCGCAATTACTGGCTGCGGCCGAGGACATTCTCGCGGCCACAAGCAAGACCGGCCGCAAGCAGAACGAGCCGGACACGGCCGACCACGCCTTTGTCGAGCGCAAGGCGCAGGCCATGATTGCCGCCTATGCCGGCCAATCCGACGCCTTCACCGCCACCATCGAGCTACGCGACGACCTGCCCGCCGGGCTCATGGTCACCAATGGGCGCCTGCTGATTTCGCGCAGCACCAGCATGGCGCGCCAGCGGGTCGAGGCATTGCTGAGCCACGAGGTCGGCGTACATCTGCTGACCTATTACAATGGCTCCGCCCAGGGCCTGCGGCTGTTTCGCTCCGGTCTTGCCGGTTACGAGGGCGCGCAGGAGGGGCTGGCCGTGCTGGCCGAATATCTGGCAGGCGGCATGACCACCGCGCGCCTGCGGCTGATCGCGGCACGGGTCGTGGCCTGCGCGGCCATGCTCGATGGCGCATCGTTCCAGGACAATTTCCGCCTCCTCACCAAGGAGCTCGGCTTTGCCCCGCAGGCGGCATTCAACCTCGCCCTGCGCGTCCATCGCGGCGGCGGGCTCGCCAAGGACGCCATCTATCTGCGCGGCCTGCTCGAAATTCTCAAGCATCTCGAAAGCGGCGGTGCGCTCGATCCGTTCTGGATGGGCAAGATCGCCGCCCCCCACTTCGCCGTCATGCAGGAACTCAACGCCCGCGGCCTGCTCAAGGCGCCGCTTCTCATTCCCGAATTCCTGTCCATCAAGGGCGCCGAGGAACGTCTTGCCAAAGCCCGGTCCGGGCTCGCCCCCATCGATCTGATCGCCAGCTAGGAGCGCGCATGCGTATCGCTTTTTTCGTCAATTCCATCGCCGGCGAATCCGCCAATTACACCACGACCGTGCTGGCGCTCGTCGCGCTCAATCGCGGCCATGACATCTGCTATGTCACCCCCGGCGATTTCGTATTGCGACCCGACGATCGACTGATGGTCCGCGCGCTCACCCTGCCTTCGGCCAGCTACAAAAAAGCCGAAACCCTGCACAAGGACCTGCAGGGCGACAAGACTGTCATCGAGACCATTGATGTCAGCGACATCGATATCCTGATGCTGCGCAACGACCCCTCCCAAGATGCCGCCGACCGGCCCTGGGCCGCCAATGTCGGCACCATTTTCGGCCGCATGGCAGCGGCGCGCGGAGTGATCGTCCTCAACGATCCCGATGGCCTGGGCATGGCGCAGAACAAGCTCTATTTCCAGGATTTCCCGGCCTCGGTGCGCCCCGCCACCCTGATTTCCAAAAGCATCGAGGAAATTCGCGCCTTCATCGACGGGCAGAAACAGGGCGCCATCGTCAAGCCGCTGCAGGGCTCGGGTGGCAAGAACGTGTTCAAGATCGCTTCGCCCAAGGATGCCAATCTCAACCAGATTTTCGAAGCCGTCAGCGGGGAGGGCTATCTGATCGCCCAGGATTTCATCCCCGAGGCCGCCGAAGGCGATGTCCGCTTCTTCCTGATGAACGGCCGCCCGCTGGTCCGCGACGGCAAATATGCCGCCTTCCGCCGGGTGCCCGCCAAGGGCGAAATCCGCTCCAATGTGCATGTCGGGGGCGGCCCCGAGCCCGTCGCCATGACCGATACCATGCTCGCCATTGCCGAAACCGTCCGCCCCAAGCTGGTCGCGGACGGCATGTTCCTGGTCGGCCTCGATATCGTCGGCGACAAGATTTTGGAGATCAATGTCTTCTCGCCGGGCGGTCTCAACAACCTCTCCGACATGTACGACACCAATTTCTGCGACAGCGTCATCGTCGCGCTCGAAGCCAAGCTTGCCATTCGCGACGCCTATGGCCCGGCCCTGACCAACCGGGCGCTGGCGACGCTGTAGCTATTTCCAATGCGCGGCGAGCGTCTTGGGCGTGTGCATATTGCCGTAGAGATAGTCCCAGAATTCCGCCCGCCGCTCCTTCGGTACTGTCTTCCAGACCTCATGCACGGCCACATCGCCACACCAATAGGCGTAGACGAACGGCGCCCGCAAATTATGTCCGAGAAACGCCAGCCGCGATCGCGCCGTCACCGGGTCCTGGAACCCGCCCTCAGCAATCACCGGAACGATCTCGTCCAGTGTCTTGCCTTGGCTATGCATCATCCAGGCCGCATTGCAGCGCAAGGCGCCGCGCAAACGCTGTAGCGCCACGCCCAGCTCATCCTCCGGGCCCTCGATCCAGTCGAGGAAGAACATGCCATTATCGGCAATGCCCTCGAACAGCGCGCTACTGGCCGAGGAGGTCACCACTTGAGCCGCATCGAGCGGCATAAGGCCTTCCGCCACATAGCGCTCCCGCAGCGCCAGATGCACCAGATGGCCCGGGAACACTTCATGCGTCGCCAAGTGCTTGAGGGCAAATCGGGTATAGGGGAAATCGAGATTCATCAGCACCTTGCGGGCCGGATAATCGCAATAGGCCGAGAACGGCACGGCGCTCACGCCGACCGGCTCCATCCACTGATCCGCCATCGGATACATCGTCGCGGTAACGCGCTCGCGGGCTTCCAGGGTCAGCGCCCGCATGGTCTCCAGCACCGCATCCACCGGTACCCGAACCTGCTCTTCCCATCGCGCCAGATCGTCCGCCAGCGCGCCGCCAGCAAAGCCCATTTCATCCAGTTTTGCCCGAATGATAGCGCGATAGCCATCCAGCACATCATCGCCAACCAATTGTGTATCGACCCGGATTTGCCGCCGCACGCGATCGGCGAAGGAAATCTCCTGCTCCGCAAACGTCGTCACCAGCGCCAGCAGCGAGTCGATCATCTCCTCGAGATAATCCCGCCGTAGCGCCGACTCCGCCTCAGCTCCCAACCGCCCGCGCAAGGCCAGCAGTTCCGCCGTCGCCTCATCATAATCCCGCAGCACACGCGGCTCGACCTCCGCCACCGCAACCGGGATCAGTCCCTCCCGATCCAGAAATCCGTCGCTGCGCGGCGTTGCTGCGATAGAGTTGATCAATGCCAGCGATGAGTTCGGCTAAATCTTTGCCAAGTTTCATGATCTGATCCTCACTGATGCCCGGCAACGGGCTTGGGCTGATAGGGGGCTTCCATCAAGGCGACATCCTCGTCGCTGAGCTTGACCTCAAGCGCCGCCACTGCATCATCAAACTGGTGGAGCTTGGAAATCCCCACGATCGGCGCCGAAATCCCCGGCCGAGTAGCCACCCAGGCATAAGCAATCTGCGCCGGCGGCCGGCCATGCCGCTCGGCCACCTGCCGCACGGCAGCAACCACCGCATCGTCCTGTTCCTTGGACCGATCATAGAGCGCACCAGCCGTCTTGTCGGTCTGCGCCCGCGTCGAAGCGTCCCCGCTCCGGCCCGCCAAACGCCCACGCGCCAGGGGGCTCCAGGGGATCACGCCAATCCCCTCGGACCGGCACAGCGGCAGCATTTCGCGCTCTTCTTCCCGGTAAATCAGATTGTAATGCGGCTGCATCGACACGAACGGCGCCCAGCCATTGGCGCGCTGCATTCCCAGCGCCTTCATGAACTGCCAGGCATGCATCGAGGATGCGCCCAGATAGCGCACCTTGCCGGCCCGCACCACGTCGTTCAGCGCATCCAGCGTCTCTTCCAGCGGCGTGTCATAATCGAAGCGGTGCAGCTGGTAGAGATCGATATAGTCGGTTCCAAGCCGCTTGAGGCTGCCATCCACCGCTTCGAAAATATGCTTGCGCGATAGCCCGCGATCATTGGGGTCTTGGCTCATCGGGTTATAGAGCTTGGTCGCCAGCACCAGCTTATGGCGCGGAATAGCGGCGAGCACCCGGCCCACCACCTCCTCGCTCGCGCCCTGCGAATACATATCCGCCAGGTCGAAAAAGTTGATCCCCAGCGCCACGGCCTGCTCGATGATCGGGCGCGAAGCCTCCTCGTCGAGCACCCACGGCGCCCAATTGGACGATCCGAACGTCATGCAACCCAGAGCCAGTCGCGAGATTTTAAGGCCGGTCCGACCGAGGTTGATATAGTCCATTAGTACACCTTCCCAAGGCCGATCATTCACTCGCCGGCCGCGTTTTCGCGTGATTTGTCAGCCGCATCAGCCTATTCGCGGATAGTGAAGCGCTTGCAAGGAATATTTCTGCACAGATTTGCGGCGAATGCAAACTGTGTACAAAAAACTCCCAGAACCTATTGCGCTCTGAAAATCCGATGTTACGGTGAGCGTGTACTGAATTGGTAGCACACATGTTCCCCATAGACGCATCCAGCATTGATAAGTCGCTGCCCGTTCCCGTGGGCACGCAGCTGCATGGCCTGCTGAGCTACACGCTGGCCTTTGGCGACATGGCCTATGGCACCAAGCTACCATCGGTGCGCCAGCTCGCCGCCGAGCTGGGTATTGCGCCCATGACGGTCAGCCAGGTCTATCAACAGCTGCGCGATGCGGGCCTCATCGAGATGCGCCAGGGTCTGGGCGCCTTCACCGTGCGCGATCCGCGTCTGGCGGTGGATGACACCCAGCCCATCAATGCCCTGCGCGGTGATATCGAGGCCATTGTCGGCCGGGCCGAGGCGCTTGGCGTCTCCACCCTGGAACTGGTCTCCATGATCAATGCCCAGGCCCAGCTGCGCCGCCCTTCGGTTGGGCTCTCCATGGTGTTCGTCTGCATTTTCGAAGGGCCGGGCCGCGACTATGTCGAGCAGATCCGCCCCGCACTCAGCGCCAATGACAGCATGCAGCTGGTGACGCTCGAAAGCCTGCGCCAGCCCGGCGCCGAGCGCGACGCCTGCCACCGCGCCGATCTGGTGATCACCTTCCCCCATCGCGAGGCCGAAGTGCGCAGCCTCGCCGGCATCGAGCATGTGCTGGCCCTGCGCTTCATCCCGTCCCAGCACACGCGGCAAAACCTGGCCGGGCTCGATCCGCGCACGCGGGTCGCCGCCGTGACCCACTTCCAGGAATACATCGCCATCATGCGGCCCAGCGTGCGCGAATTTGCCCCGCACGTCTCCGACATCCGCGTCACCTGGTCGTCCTCGCCTGATCTCAAGGAGGTCATCGCCGGCTGCGACGCGGTGATTTACGCCTCGGGCGCCGACCATGTGGCCGATCTGGTGCGGCCCAATGTGCGCTGTTTCGAATATCGCCACGCGCCCGATCCGGGGGCGCTGGAAAACACGCTCGCGCCGCATCTTGCCGAACTCCGGCAGCGGCGGATCGCCAGGGAAGTGGGGCATGAGGCTGCTGTCGTCGAGGGAATGACACCAGCCTGACACCGCCTTCAAAAGACTTCATGCAAAGGGAAAACAGGGAATGAAACGCTTTCTTTTGACCACCAGCGCCATCGTGGCGCTCAGCTTCATGCCGGCCCATATGGCCATGGCACAGGATGCCCAGACCGTCGTCGTCGGCACCGATGTCGATGCCGGCACGCTCGATCCGCGCCTCACCCGCGACACCACCGCCTCGCGCACGGCCGACCTGATCTATGCGGGCCTCGTCCACATCACCCCGGCGCTGGAACCGGTGCCGGACCTGGCCGAAAGCTGGGAAAATCCCGATCCGCAGACCTTCATCTTCAAGCTCCGCCCGGACCTGAAATTCTCCGACGGCAGCCCGCTGACCGCCGATGACGTGGTCTTCACCTACACCACCCTGATCGATCCCGATTTCAACGCCCCCGCCCGCGCACTCTACACTCCGATCACTACCGTCGAGGCCGTCGATCCGCTCACCGTCAAGTTCACCCTCAGCGCCCCCTATGCCCCGCTACTGAGCTATCTCGACGTCGGCATCGTGCCCAAGGCGCTGGTCGAAGGCGGCGCCGATCTGGCGCTCAATCCGGTTGGCGCCGGCCCGATGAAGCTCGTGTCGTGGAACCGCGGCAGCGAAATCACACTCGAGGCCAATGCCAATTACTGGCGCGGCGCGCCCGAAATCGAAAACGTGACCATCAAGATCATCGGCGACAACTCCGCCCGCGCCCAGGCTTTTGAAGCCGGCGATCTCGACGTGATCCAGTCCCCGCTCTCCCCGCAGGATATCGAGCGCCTCAAGGCCGACGACCGCTTCGGCAATGTCATCACCGCCGGCCTTGGCGTGAACTACCTCAACTTCAACACCAAGGACCCGCTGCTGGCCGACCCCAAGATGCGCCAGGCATTCGCGATGCTGGTGGATCAGGAAACCATCGTCAACGACATCTACCAGGGCGTCGATCAGGTCGCGCACTCGATCATCCTGCCCTCGTCCTGGGCCTATTCCGATACCATTTCCCAGCCCACTTTCAATGTTGAAGGCGCCGTTGCCCTGTTCAACGAACTGGGCTGGACCGACAGCAATGGCGATGGCGTTCTCGACAAGGACGGCAAGGATCTGGCCGTGACGCTGGCGACCCACAGCGAAGACCCCAATCGCGTGCAGACCGTGGAATACATGCAGGCCATCTTTGAATCGGCCGGCGTCAAGGCGACCGCACAGATTTCCGATTGGCCATCCTTCTCGACCAATTACGTCCAGAAGAGCCTGCACCAGATCGCGCTGCTGGGCTGGCTCAACATCGTCGATCCCGATCGCCTGATGTTCGCCCAGCTCACCACGGGCGGCTCGACCAATTGGGGCGGCTATTCCAATCCCGAAGTCGATACTCTCCTGCAGGACGGCCGCTCGACCCTTGATCAGGCCGAACGCGTCAAGGATTACCAGGCCGCCGCCACGATCCTGGCGCAGGATCTGCCCTATTACATCGTCTCGGCCCAGGGCTACCAGATGTTCTATTCCAAGGACATTCCGGTGACCGTGCAGGCCACTCCGCGCGGCAATCTGCGCGGCCTTATCGGCTTCACCGATTGATTTCCTGACGACTGCGGCCGGCATCTGCCCGATGTCGGCCGGCTTTTTTCCAAAGTTCATGAGACGATAGATGGCGTTCCACCAGGTCCTCGGACACGACTATTATGCCAAGGTTCACGCCGATATCCGCAAGCGCATGGCCGCTGCGGGCATCGACCTGCTGCTGCTCGATTCCAACGACGACGTGATCTACACCACCGGCTTCTCGCACTACACCACCGAGCGCCCAGTGGTCTTCGCCATCAGCCATGACGGCGCCTGGCTGCTGCTGCCCAAGCTCGAAGAGAGCCACGCGGCGCACCAGAATATCGCCGCCGAACCCATCGTCTATTTCGAATTCCCCGGCATTGACCGGCCCTTCGACGTGCTCGGCCGCGCCTTCCCCGACATGACCGGCGTCGTCGCCTATAGCCACGCCATTTCGCTCGCCCGCGTCAGCCAGATCGAGGCGGCGTTCCCCAATGCCAGCCGCGTCGTGCCGGCCAATATCGTCCAGCAGATGCGGCTGATCAAATATCCCGAGGAAATCGTGCTGCACCGCGAGGCGGCGCGGATTTCTGATGAGATGGTGGTGGCCGGTGTCGGTCTCATTGCCGAGGCCATGGCATCGGGCGGCACGCTGCCCAGCGAGATCGAAATCGAATCCTTCGTCTCGCGCCACGCCATGAAGATCATGCATGAAGAGCATGCCGATCTGATGCTGGTGCAGGGCCTGGCCAGTGGCCTGGTCTATTCCGGCGCCCGCTCGGCCTTTCCCCATGGCATGCCCACCGGCAATCCGGTCAAGCGGGGCGAAAGCATCATTCTCTCGCTCGGCTGCCGCGTCGGTGGCCGTGCCGCCGAAAGCGAACGCACCCTGTTCATCGGCGAACCCAGCAAGATCCAGCTTGATCATTATGCCGTGGCCTACGAAGCCCAGCGCATGGCAACTGCCGCGCTGATCGCCGGCCACACCTGTGCCTCCGCCGATAACCTCGCCCTCGCCTTCATCCGCGACAGCGGCATGTCCGATTATCTGCTGCACCGCGTCGGCCATGGCATGGGCGTGATGTTCCATGAAGCGCCATGGGTGGAAGCGGGCGACGAGACCATTCTCGAGCCCGGCATGATCACCTCGAGCGAGCCGGCAATCTTCGTGCCCGGCTTTGCCGGCTACCGCATTGCCGACACCGTGCTGATCACCGCCGAAGGTCCCGATAGCATGACCCATTACCCCCGCAAGATCGACGACGTCGTGATCGGCTCGACCTCATGATCGCCTATATCGTCCGCCGGCTATTGCTGCTCATCCCCATGGCCATCGGCCTGGTCGTGGTGACATTCGGCCTGCTGCTGCTCATCCCAGGCGACCCGGCGGCCGTCCTCCTCGGACAAGACGCGACGCCTGAAGCCATTCTCAATCTGCGCAATGCGCTAGGCCTCAACGATCCCTGGTATATCCGCCTCTGGGACTATTTCGCTGCGCTCCTGCACGGCGATATAGTCCCAGAAGGGCGCAGACTATCTCCATCGTTGAACCCTGGCGCGACCGCCCAGGTGGGCTCAACTTCAGGCGTCGCGTCTTGTCCGAAGAACGGCCGCCGGGTCGCCTGGGATGAGCGAGCAGGCGGCCAGATCTTCACCGATGGCCATGAAATGAGCGGCAACGCCGGCAGTTGCGCCCTGGGCGATCATGTCGAGCCGATCACGACGTCGTCGATCCTGCGGGGATATGGGTCGTTATTATCGAGACCTTCGGCGAGCGTCAGCGCAGTATTGTCGGCAATGCGATAGCCGGCAAAGCCGAGCACGGCGTTGCCGGCTCTCGGTGATCATGCCGGGCTCAGCCAGTTCTCGTCGCCGCTCCTGTGGCGCTTCGTGGAACATCGCCAGCCATGGCCCGACGCGGTACGGTATCGGACATGCCGCTGTCGCGGATGAAGGCGAGGGTATCGGCGGAGAACACAGGTGTGGCCGGCGATCAGCGCGGCAGTTGCCATGCGCTGGGCTTCGTAGTACACCTGTGCCTCCGCCGATAACCTCGCCCTCGCCTTCATCCGCGACAGCGGCATGTCCGATTATCTGCTGCACCGCGTCGGCCATGGCATGGGCGTGATGTTCCATGAAGCGCCATGGGTGGAAGCGGGCGACGAGACCATTCTCGAGCCCGGCATGATCACCTCGAGCGAGCCGGCAATCTTCGTGCCCGGCTTTGCCGGCTACCGCATTGCCGACACCGTGCTGATCACCGCCGAAGGTCCCGATAGCATGACCCATTACCCCCGCAAGATCGACGACGTCGTGATCGGCTCGACCTCATGATCGCCTATATCGTCCGCCGGCTATTGCTGCTCATCCCCATGGCCATCGGCCTGGTCGTGGTGACATTCGGCCTGCTGCTGCTCATCCCAGGCGACCCGGCGGCCGTCCTCCTCGGACAAGACGCGACGCCTGAAGCCATTCTCAATCTGCGCAATGCGCTAGGCCTCAACGATCCCTGGTATATCCGCCTCTGGGACTATTTCGCTGCGCTCCTGCACGGCGATATGGGTACCTCGATCTTCCAGAACCAACCCGTGGCCGAGATCATCGCCGGCCGGCTCGGCGCCACCATCGAACTGGCCGTCGTGTCGCTGGTCCTCGCCACGCTGATCGGGCTGACGCTGGGTGTGCTGGCCGCCATCCGCCAGGGCTCGTTCATCGATACGGCCACCATGCTCTTCGCCCAGCTCGGCGTCTCCATGCCGGTCTATTGGCTGGGCCTGCTGCTCATGCTGCTGTTTGCTGTGCAACTGGGCTGGCTCCCTGCCATCGGCCGCGGCGTGCCGCTGCATGAAGCCCTGTTTGCCGCGCTCACCGGCCGCCCGCAGGTCCTCTGGGACTCGATCAGCCACATCGCCCTGCCGGCACTGGCTCTGGCCGCCAATTCGGCCGCCATCATCTCCCGGCTGGTGCGCGCCTCCATGCTCGAAGTGCTGCGCGAGGATTTCGTGCGCACCGCCTATGCCAAGGGCCTGCGCCGGGGCAGGGTGGTCGTCCGCCACGCCCTGCGCAATGCCCTGCTGCCCGTGCTCAGCGTCATCGGCCTGCGCTTCGGTGCGCTGCTTGGCGGCGCGGTGCTGACCGAATCCATCTTTGCCTGGCCGGGCTTGGGCCAGCTCACCATCGCGGCCATTTCGCAGCGCGACCTGCCGCTCATTCAGGGCATCGTGCTGACCTTCGCCATCGTCTTCGCGCTGGTCAATCTGGTGGTCGATCTCCTCTATGCCGCGGTTGATCCGCGCATCCGCCTCGGGTGACCTCCATGCGTTTGCCAAAAGCCTTCCAGAATACCTCGCTCATGGTCGGGGCCGCGATTTCCCTCGCCATTATCCTCTGCGCCATTTTCGCGCCCTATGTGGCCACCCATGGCGTCGAACAGATGGATATGCGCAACCGCTTTGCCCTGCCCACGGCGCAGCACCTGCTCGGCACCGATAATTTCGGCCGCGATCTGTGGTCGCGCATGGTGTTCGGCGCCCGCATTTCGCTGACCATTGCCATCATCTCGGTGGTCTGCTCGGCCGCTATCGGCACCGTGGTCGGCCTTGTCGCCGGTTATTTCGGCGGCTGGGTCGATCAGCTCCTGATGCGCATCACCGATATCTTCCTCGGCTTCCCCGCCATCGTGCTGGCGCTGGCCATCGTCGCGGTGCTCGGGCCGGGCGTGCTCAACGTTTCCTTTGCCATCATTGTCGTGGCTTGGACCGAATATGCCCGCGTTGTCCGCTCGACCACACTGGTGCTGCGCGAACAAAACTACGTGCAGGCCGCCCGCGCGCTCGGGGCTAGCCCCATCCGCATCATCTTCAAGGAAGTGCTGCCCAATGCGCTGGGCCCGATCATCGTGCTCGCCTCGCTCGGCCTGGGCACCGCCATCATCTCGGAATCCGCCCTGAGCTTTCTCGGCTTCGGTCTGCCGCCGCCCACCCCCACCTGGGGCTGGACGCTCTCCTACGGCACCAAATTCATGCGTGACGCGCCGTGGCTCTCCATCATTTCGGGCGCGACCATCATGGTCACCGTGCTCGGTTTCAACCTCCTGGGCGATGGGCTCAGGGACGTTCTCGATCCTCGCCAGCTGTCGCGTGGCGGGGCCAAAGCCAAATAGCTGCAAGTCTAAGTAACTAAAGGAATAATCGAATGGTAAAGTCCATCAACCAGCTTCGTCCCAAGTTCACCACCAATGCCGATGGCAGCGATGCCGTATTGTTCGTGCACGAATTGGTGGGCGAAGAAGATGGCCCCACCATCGGCATCTCGGCCTCGATCCATGGCAATGAGAATACCGGCTCACAGGCAATTCTCGAACTCTACCGCATCCTCAAGGACACCCCCCTCAAGGGCCGTATCCTGCTGCTGCCGGTTGCCAACCCGTCGGCTTTCGCGGTCAATGAGCGCTTTGCCACCATCGACAAGGTCGATCTCAATCGCCAATTCCCCGGCAGCCCCAAGGGCACCTATAGCCAGCAGCTCGCCCATGCCCTGACCGAGCATTATTTCAACGTCATCGACATGCATATCGACCTGCATAGCGGCACCGATCGCCCCACCGTCGACTATGTCTATATCTGGAACGACGAGCAGCTTTCCCGCGCCTTCGGCTCCAAGCTGCTCTACCGCCCGGTCGAGAACAAGCAGGGCACCGTCTTCGGCGGCACCACCAAATCGGTCACCCTCGACAAGCGCAATATCCCGGTCTCGGTCATCGAGCTGGGCGGCGGTATTCTCGATCAGACGCCCTATATCAAGCGTACCGTCGATGGCGTGCTCAACATGCTGCGTACCAAGGGCGTCATTCCCGGCACGCCATGGGAAAATCCCAAGCAGATCGTCGTCACCGAACTGGCCGGCATCCGCCCCAGCCAGGGCGGTTGGCTCGAGCCCCTTTGCCCCGCCAATGGCGAGGTCATCAAGGCCGGCCAGCTGCTGGGCCGCGTCGTCAGCCCCTATAATTTCGAAGTGCTCGAAGAGATCCCCACCCCGTTCGCCAACGGCGTGATGATCATGCAGCACCTCACGCGCAACCTCGTCCAGAGTGGCGATTACGGCTTCATGGTGGGCAATCTCGAAGGCGCCACCGACTGATCAAAGTTCGGCATCGCGGTGCTTCTGCGATGCTCACAAGAAGGAAACGACAACGATGAGTGTCCTCCCACACGCTTCCCCGGCGCCGGTCCTCCAAGTCACCGATCTCGACATCGAGATCCGTGGCGCCAATGGATCATTCGCTGTCGTTTCCGACATGAACCTTTCGGTGCGGGCAGGGGAAACCCTGTGCATCGTGGGGGAAAGTGGCTGCGGCAAGTCGATGACTGCCCTCTCGCTGCTGCGGCTATTGCCGGAGGCGGCCCAGGTCGCTTCCGGCAAGATTTTGATCGATGGCAAGGATTTCCTCGCCATGACCCAGCGCCAGGTCGAGGATTTCCGCGGCGAGCAGATCGCCATGATCTTCCAGGAGCCGCTGACCGCGCTCAATCCCGTGCTCAAGATCGGCGAGCAGATTGCCGAAGCGGTGCGCCAGCACCGCAAATGCAGCCACAAACAGGCCCGCGCCCGCGCCATCGAAGCCCTGCAACTGGTGCAGATGCCCGATCCCGAACGCCGGGCGGGCCAATATCCGCATGAGCTGTCCGGCGGCATGCGCCAGCGCGCCATGATCGCTTTGGCCCTGTCCTGCGACCCCAAGATCATCATTGCCGACGAACCGACCACCGCGCTCGACGTGACCATTCAGGCGCAAATTCTGGGTCTGATCTCGGACCTGCAAAAGCGCCTCGGCACCGCGCAAATCCTCATCACCCACGATCTGGGCGTGGTGTCCGAAGTCGCCGACCGGGTCATCGTCATGTATGCCGGCCGCAAGGTCGAAGAAGCCAGCATCTACGATCTCTTCGACCGCCCCTTCCACCCCTACACAATTGGGTTGATGGGCGCCGTGCCGCGTGCCGGCGCCTCCAGCGAAGCCGGCGACCGCCTGGCCGATATTTCCGGCACGGTGCCGCCCCTTTGGGACCTGCCCAAGGGCTGCGCCTTTGCCCCGCGCTGCCCCAATGCCTCGGCGCGCTGCCTCACCGAGCGCCCGCCATTCGAAGAAAAACGCCCCGGTCACTGGGCCGCCTGCTGGGAGCACGACGATGCAGCCTGATCAAACCCCCTTGCTCAGCGTCGATAATCTGCAAGTCCATTTCCCCATCAGGGCCGGCGTCTTGCAGCGCCAGGTCGGCGCGGTCAAAGCCGTCGATGGCGTCAGCTTCACCCTGGCGCGCGGCGAAACGCTCAGCCTTGTGGGCGAAAGCGGCTGCGGCAAATCCACCACCGGACTTGCCCTGATGGGCCTCGTCAAACCGACCGGCGGGCAGGTCAATTTCGACGGCCAGGAAATCCGCAGCTTCGATCGCGCCGCGCTCAAATCCTATCGCCGCCGCATGCAGATCGTGTTTCAGGACCCGTTCTCGTCCCTCAATCCGCGCCAGCGCGTCCGCGACATCATCCGTGCTCCGCTCGATATCCACAATGTCGGCACCAAGGCCGAACGCACCGACCGCGTTGCCGAACTGATGCAGCGCGTCGGCCTGCGCCCCGATCAGGCCGACAATTTCGCCCACCAATTCTCCGGCGGCCAGCGCCAGCGCATCGGCATTGCTCGCGCCCTCGCGCTCAATCCCGATGTCATCGTCTGCGACGAACCCGTCTCGGCGCTCGACGTCTCGGTCCAGGCGCAAATCCTCAACCTCTTGAGCGATTTGCAGCGCGATCTGGGCGTGTCCTACCTGGCCGTCTCGCACGATCTGGGCGTGGTAGAATACATCTCCCACCGCGTCGCGGTCATGTATCTGGGCCGCATTGTCGAGATCGCACCCAAAACCAAAATCTTCGCCAACCCGACCCATCCCTATACCGAGCTATTGATGCGCTCGGCGCCCTCGCACGATCCGCGCAAGCGCCACCAATTCAGCGCCACCAATGACGATATCCCTAGCGCCACCCGCAAACCCTCCGGCTGCGCCTTCCACACCCGCTGCCCGCTGGCGACGGATGTGTGCAAGACAGTCGATCCCGAATTGACTGCCCGCGACGAAGGCCGTTTCGTCGCCTGCCACCACCGCTAACAGGACCGACCATGACCCAGAACTATCTCTTCACCGGCGGCCGCGTCCTTGATGCGGAGCAGGGCGTGCTGCGCGACGGCCTCGACGTGCTGGTGACCGGCGACCGCATCGCCGCCGTCGGCACGGGCCTCACCACCCCCGCCAACACCGTGGAAATCCCCCTGGGCGGCCGCACCATCATGCCTGGCCTGATCGATTGCCACGTCCATGTCGTGGCCGAAACGCTCGACCTTTGGGCCAATATGACTGCCCCATCTTCGCTCGCCGCCCTCCGCGCGGCCCGCGTGATGAACGAAGCCCTGCGCCGCGGCTTCACCACCCTGCGCGATCTGGGCGGCGCCGATTACGGCCTAGTCCGCGCGGTCAATGAGGGCCTGATCCCCGGACCGCGCCTCGTCATCTGCGGCAAGGGCCTGACCATCACTGGCGGCCACGCCGATCTCCGCCCCCGCACCGATGACCGGCCCGGCATTTTCTCGGACCGGCTGGGCTCGATGGGCCTCATCGTCGACGGCATCGACAATGTCCGCGCCGCCTGCCGCACCATGATCAAGGAGGGGGCCAGTTTCATCAAGGTCATGGCCAATGGCGGCGTCTCTTCCCCCAATGACCCCATCCATTCCATCCAATATTCCCGCGAGGAAATCCTCGCCATGGTGGAAGAAGCCGACAATGCCGGGCTCTATGTCTCGGCCCATGTCTATACCGACAAGGCCATCCGCCGCTGCGTTGAGCTGGGCGTGCATTCGCTCGAACATTGCAACCTGATCGAACCCGAAACCGCCAAGCTCGCCGCCGAAAAAGGCTGCATCGCCGTGCCCACATTGGTGGCCTATGACGCGCTGGCGCTGGAAGGCGAAGCCCTGGGCCTCGGCGCCGCCGAATTCGCCAAGATCGAGGTGGTCCGCAGCGGCGGCCTGCGCTCGCTTGAAGTCATGCGCGACGCCGGCCTGCCCATGGCCTTCGGCTCCGACCTGTTGGGCCAGCTCCGAAAATATCACGGCATGGAATTCGAAATCCTCGCCAAGGTGCTCACCCCGGCCGAAATCATCCGCTCCGCCACCATTATCGGCGCAAAACTCTGCCGCCTCGAAGGCGAAGCCGGCATCATCGCCCCCGGCGCCTCCGCCGATCTGCTGGTCATCAACGGCAACCCCCTCAGCGATATCGGGCTGCTCCAAGGCGACGGCGCCCACATGTCCGCCATCATGTCCCGCGGCACCTTCGCCAAGAACCTGCTGCAGTAGCTCTCCAAGCCCGGGCCTCCGTGCTAGCTTTCGGCACCTGAAAGGGAGTCGCCCATGCTCTTCGGACTATTCATCCTGCTGGCCTGCCAACTCGCCGGCGAAATCATCGCGCGCGGCATGGGCCTGCCCATTCCGGGCCCAGTCATCGGCATCGTCCTGCTCCTCGCCCTGCTCGCCATCCAGGGCTGGCGCCAGGGCGCCGCATCCGCCGAAACCGGCCCGGTCGCCAAATCCGCCGATGGCCTCCTCGCCAATCTGGGCCTGGTCTTCATCCCCGCCGGCGTCGGCATTTCCCAGAATTACCAATTGGTCTTCGACAATGGCCTGGCCCTCGTCGCGGCACTTGTCGTCTCGACCGTGCTGACCCTGATCGTCACCGTTGCCGTCTTCCGCTTCGTCAGCCGCCTGCTGCCGGCCAAGGAGACCCAGCCATGACCAATCCAAACTTCGACCTCTGGGTCTATCTCGCCGCTAGTCCCTTGCTCTGGCTCACCCTCACCATCGGCACCTTCCTCGCCGCCCAATGGGTCGCCAAGCGCAGCGGCTACCACCCCGTGGTCAATCCGGTGCTGATCACCATCGTCGTGGTCGTCCTGGTCCTGCGCCTGACCGGCACCACCTACGACACCTATTTCGACGGCGCCCAATTCATCCACTTCATCCTGGGCCCCGCAACCGTTGCGCTGGCCGTGCCACTCTATCGCAGCCGCCAATTGGTCAAAGCCAAAGCCCTGCCGATCCTCGCCTCCCTCGCCATCGGCGCCCCCTTCGCCATGCTCTCCGCCACCGGCATCGCCATCCTGCTCGGCGCCGCCCCCGCCATTGTCCTGGCGCTGGTCCCCAAATCGGTCACTGCGGGCATTGCGGTGGGTATTGCCGGCCAGATCGGGGGCGAACCAGCGCTCACCGCCGTCCTCGTCATCGCCACCGGCATATTGGGCGCCGTAATCGTCACCCCGCTGATGAACGCCCTAAAGATCAAAGACTACGCCGCAAGAGGCTTCGCCGCCGGCCTGACCTCCCACGGCATCGGCACCGCAAGGGCTTTCCAGGTCAATTCCGTCGCCGGCACCTTTGCCGGCCTCGCCATGGCCCTAAACGGCCTGGCCACAGCCTTCCTCGCCCCGCTGATCTTCGGCTTTTTCAGCTAGGCGACCAGCGAACTCCCCAGCGTCCGCTCGCGCCGGAAGTCCGACGCGGATTGGCCGGTGACCTTGCGGAACGATTGGCTGAAGGCGCTGAGCGAACCAAATCCGCTCTCCATCGCCACGTCGAGGATGGTGAGATCATCCTCCATCAGCAGCGACTGCGCATAGCTCAGGCGCAGCAGGGTGATATATTCGTTCAGCGTCATCCCGGTGGATTTCTTGAACACGCTCATCGCGTATTTGGGATGGATTTCGACGAACGAAGCCACATCGGCCGAGCCGATATCGTCGCGGAAATTCTCGGTAATATAGGCGCAGATATCGATGACATTGCGGAAGGAATGCGGATCGAGCGGTTCCCCCGCGCTGGCCCCGCCACCCTCCGCATCGACCACCCGATAGGGCTCGAAATTGATGCGGTTGATCCGCATCAGCAATTCGTCGATCGCATGCTCGCGCCGCATCGGATCGTCGCCGCGCATGTAGAGCGTCAGCCGGCGGAACGTCTCCTCATCGGCATGTCCCTCTTGCCGCGTTACCACCGTGGCGCCTCGCGTCAGCCGATGCATCAGGTCCGCCGCCAGCCGCAGGCGGAAGAAATGCACCAGCGGCAGGTGGATGGCGATAAGCTCGGTCCCCGGCTCGAAATGGATGGCCTGATGCGGCTGCCCGCCCCAGAAAATGCAGAGATCGCCCCCCACCAGATCCACCGTGTGGCTGGCCATGCGATAGGTCATCGCGCCCGAATAGATGAAGTTGATTTCGACCTGTGCATGCCAATGCGGAAACGGCATATCGCAGGAGGTGTTGGCGGCGGCAACCAGGCTCGTAGGCACCCGTTCCAGCTCATGAGTGAGCTGCGTCCACGCCCTTTTCTGCTGCGTCTTACCATTCCACAATTGCTTATTCCCATCCAAAGAGACGGCTTCATTCTGCTGCTCTAGGTTAGGGACAGCCTGAAACGAGCGCAAACAAAAAGCTGAGCCGGGCAGGGGGATAACCTCGCCGCGCCAGATGCCTGCGCCGTTCCGGTCTGCACCGAATACGATACGAGAGCCGCTCCATGGTGGCTGCTTCGGAGGAGAGATACATGACACTTCCAACCGGCGTCCGCGCCGCGCGAAACCTGCTTGCCGCCAGCTTTGGCGCTGTGCTGCTCGCCACTCCGGCCCTGTCCCAGGACAAGGTCGAGCTGACCTATTGGAACTGGGCGCCCCATATCGACGAAGTCATCGCCATCTGGAACGAGCAGAACCCGGACATTCACGTCACGGTCAGCCGTGCCGCCGGCGCCAATGAAATCGTCCAGAAGCTGTCGGCCGCCCACACCGCGGGCAATCCGCCCGATGTGACCAATGTCACCTATGGCGATCTGCCGGCGCTGATCGTCAATGGGCTGGTGGCCGACATCACGCCCGAAATGGCGCCGCTGAAAGATCAGATCGCCCCGGTCGCCTGGAATCTCGTCACCTTCGATGGCACCACCTGGGCCACCCCGCAGGGCACTTCGCCCATGTATTTCTTCTACCGCAAGGACCTGCTGGCCGAGCTCAATATCGAGCCGCCCAAGACCTGGGAAGAATTCGGCGCAGCAGCCAAGGCCGTGCGCGCCGCCGACCCGACTAAGTATCTCACCCAGTTCTCCACCGGCGATGCCGGCACCATGGCCGCTCTCACCCACCAGGTCGGCGCTAAATGGTGGTCGCTCGAGGGCGATCAGTGGACCGTGGATATCAACGGCCCCGAAGCCAAGAAAGTCGCCTCCTTCTGGCAGGATCTGGTCACTAGCGATGCCGTATCCGGCATGCAGGCTTTCAGCCCCGAATGGGGTGCCGCCATCGCCAATGGCAGCATTATCGGCATTATCAGCGCCGTCTGGGCGCCGCCGCTGATCCAGAACCTGGCGCCCGATACGCTGGGTGATTGGGCCGCCATTCCCCTGCCGCGCTGGAGCGAAGGCGTCGGCGCCCAATATTCCGGCGGCGTCACCGGCGGCAGCGCCACGGCCGTCTCCGCGCTGACCAAGCATCCCGAAGAGGCCAAGAAATTCGCCATCTGGATCACCAATAATGAAGAGGCGCTGGCTGCCTATGTTCGCCTGATGAACATCTGGCCGGCCAATCTTGAAGCCCGCAAGCTGCCCCAGCTGCAGGAAGCGCCTGCCTTCATCCCCGATGAAAAGAACTTCTACCAATTGGCTGGCGAGATCGATGCGGCAACCCCAACCGTTTCCTGGGGCCCCAATCGCGGCATTGCGTTCGACGCCTATGTCAACGCCATGGGCGAGGCCGTGCAGAACAAGTCCAGCTTCGCTGACGTGCTCGACGTGGTCCAGAAAGTCACCTTCGATGACATGAAGAACCAGGGCTACAACGTGGTCGAAGCGGCTCACTGATCCAACCTTTCCTCCCGGAAAGGGCGGGGCGCTTCGGCGCTCCGCTCCTCCGGGCGGTTTGCCGGAAGTTCAATTCATGACGACACCGAAAACCCATGCCAAGCGGCGCTATCGCGCCGTCCATCCGCTGGCACCCTGGCTGTTTGTCGGCCCGGCCATCATCCTGTCGCTGACCATGATCGTCGCGCCCTTCGTCTATTCCATCCTGCAGAGTCTGCGGGGCATCAAGGTGGCCGGCGGCGGGCTGGGGCGGCGCGAGGAAACCTTTGTCGGCTTCGCCAATTACGTGACGGCCGCGTTCAATCCCGAACTCTGGGCCGGCTTCGGCCGCATGCTCTGGCTGGGCGTCATCACCATTCCCATCACGCTGGGCCTGGCGCTGCTGTTTGCCCTGCTGCTCGATACGCCACGCGTGCGGCTGGCGCGGTTTTCGCGCATTTCCATCTTCCTGCCCTTCGCCGTGCCGGGCGTTATCGCCTCGCTGATGTGGGGCTTCATGTATCTGCCCGGCGTCAGCCCGTTCCGCGAATTGGCGGCCAATCTGGGCCTGCCGCAACCCAATTTCTTCACCCGCGACAGCGTGTTCTGGTCCATCGCCAATATCAATATCTGGGGTGGTGTCGGCTTCAACATGGTCATCCTCTACACCGCCCTGCGCGGCATTGGCTCCGAGCTTTACGACGCCGCTCGTGTCGATGGCTGCAATGAGTGGCAGATTGCCCGCGACATCAAATTGCCGCTGCTGCTGCCGGCACTGGTGCTGACCGGCCTGTTCTCGCTGATCGGCACCATCCAGACTTTCTCAGAGCCCACCACTCTGGCCCCGCTGACCGATGCCCTCTCCTCCACCTGGGTGCCGATGATGCTGGTCTACCGCGACACCTTCGTCGCGCAGAACGTCTATGGCGGGGCGGCCTCGGCCATGCTCATCGCCCTGATCACCATCGTGTCGTCCGTCGTCCTGTTCTGGATAACGCGCCGCCGCAGCGCCGGAGGCATGGCATGACCATGGATATCACCACCGCCCGCCAGCGGGCGCGCAGCCATCACCGCCGCATCGCCTGGCTGCCTACCATTATCCTGTTCATCGGGGCGCTCTATTGCCTCATGCCGCTCTATTGGCTGGTGGCCGCCACCAGTAAATATCCCGGCGAGCTCTTCGCGCTGCCCTCCTTCATGCCGGGCTTTAGCGGGGGCTTCATCGACAACATCGTTGGCCTCTCCAATTATCGCGGCGGGCGGTATTGGCTGTGGACCTTCAATTCGCTGCTCTTTGCCGTGGGTGGCGCCTCGCTCTCCACCATCGTTTCGGCGGCGGCGGGCTATGGCCTCGCCAAATACAATTTCGCCGGCAAGAATGTGGTCTTCGCCTTCCTGCTTGGCGCGGTGCTGATCCCCGGCGTCGTGCTGGCCGTGCCGCAATATCTGCTGATGAGCAGGATCGGGCTGGCCGGAACCTATTGGGCCGTGCTGATCCCCTCCATCCTCTCCCCGCTCGGCATCTATCTCTGCCGCATCTACGCCAATGCCGTCGTGCATGACGAATTGCTCGAAGCCGGGCGCGTCGATGGCGCCAGCGAAGGCCGCATCTTCTTCTCCATTGGCCTCGCCCCGATGATCCCCGGCCTCATCACCGTCTTCCTGCTGCAGTTCATCGGCATCTGGAACAACTTCCTGTTGCCCTTCCTGATGCTGTCCGATGAGCGCCTCTTCCCGTTGACCGTGGGCCTCTACACCATGCTCAATGCCGGCACCGAACAGCCGGGGATGTACACCTTCATCATCACCGGCGCCTTCCTCTCCATTCTTCCACTCGTCGCCCTGTTCCTGCTGTTGCAGCGCTATTGGCGGCTCGATCTCATCTCCGGCTCCGTCAAGGGCTGACGCATAAGGAAAACTGCCATGTCCAATTCCAAAGACCTCATCCCCAACGGCGCCTGGCCGGTCATGCTCACCCCCTTCAATATCGATCGCTCCATCGATTGGGCGGGCGTCGATGCACTGGTCGACTATTACGCGACCGCCAAGGTCGCCGGCATTTTCACCGTCTGCCTGTCGAGCGAAATCTACCAGATGAACCCCGAGGAGCGGGTCGAACTGGCAACCCGCGTGGTCAGGCGCGCCGATGGCCGCGTGCCGGTCATCGCTTCCGCCGTGGCGGGCTCGGCGCCGTCCGAACAGGCCGACGCCGTCAAGGCCATTGCCGATACTGGCGTAACCGCCGTGGTGCTGCTGCCCTGTCTGATTGCCGATGAAGGCGAAACCAACGCCGTCTGGCGTGGCCGCGTCGAACAGGTGCTGGCTCAAACCGGCAACATTCCACTGGGCTTTTACGAATGCCCGCGCCCCTATAAGCGCGGTGTTGCCCCCGACGATCTGGGCTGGGCCGCCAGCACCGGCCGCGTGCTGTTCCACAAGGACACCTGCCACAATCTCGATCTGATGAAGCTCAAGCTCGCCGCCACCAAGGGCTCGGGCCTCAAATTCTTCAACACCCAGATGGGCACGCTGATCGATACGCTCGAGGCCGGCGGGCACGGCTTTTCCAGCTACGCCGCCAATCTCTACCCCGAGCTGGTGCAATGGGTATCGATCAATTTCGACAAGGATCGCGCCACCGCCCTCAAGATCCAGCAATTGCTGGCCATTGCCGAGCACTCGATCAATTCGAAATATCCCGCCTCGGCCAAATATTTCGTCAGCCAGAACGCCGGCGTCGACATCGCCACCACCTGCCGCTCCGTCTATGACAGCCTTGGCCGCCACGACCAACTGCCGCTGCTGGCACTGATCGACTACGTTAGGAGTCTCGACCTGCCGATCGACATCGTCTCGATGGGCGCGCCGTCTTCGAGGGCCGCATAATGGCTTCGGTCACGCTGAACGGCCTCAAAAAGAGCTTCGGCAATGTCCCGGTTATCCATGGGTTGGACCTCACCATTGCCGATGGCGCTTTCGTCGCCCTGGTCGGCCCGTCCGGTTGCGGCAAATCCACTTTGCTCCGCATGATCGCCGGCCTTGAAGAGTTGACCGACGGCGAAATCCTGTTCGGCGACCGGCCGGTGGATCACCTCAGCCCCCGCGACCGCAACATCGCCATGGTGTTCCAGTCCTACGCGCTCTACCCGCATATGACCGTGGCCCAGAACATGGCGTTCAACCTCAAGATCGCCGGCGTCCCCGCCGCCGAACGCGACAGGCGCGTCGCCGATGCCGCACGCCTGCTCGAACTCACTGACCTGCTCAACCGCCGCCCCGCCCACCTCTCCGGCGGCCAGCGCCAGCGCGTCGCCATGGGCCGCGCCGTGGTGCGCGACCCGGCGGTGTTCCTGTTCGACGAACCGCTGTCCAATCTCGATGCCAAGCTGCGTGTGCAGATGCGTACCGAGATCAAGGGCCTGCACGCCAAGATCAAGCGCACTTCGATCTATGTGACGCACGACCAGGTCGAAGCCATGACCCTGGCCGACACCGTCGTCGTGCTCAACAAGGGTCGCATCGAACAGGCCGGCGCACCGATGGACCTCTACCGCACCCCGGCCAATCTCTTCGTCGCCGGCTTCATCGGCTCGCCCTCGATGAACTTCGTCACCGCCGACATCGTCGATGGTTCTGCGGCCAAACTGCCCTCCGGCGACGTGCTCAAGCTCGATCCCACCGTCGCCGTAACCACCGGCGAACGCGTAACCCTCGGCCTGCGCCCGGAAAACTTCGTCCCCGGCGACGCCAACAATCCCCTGCACGGCAAAATCCGCCTGGTGGAGCGCACCGGGGCGCAAACGCATCTGGTGGTGGATATGGCCGGGCAGGACTTGACCGTTATCGTCGATGGCGGGATCGATGTCAGCCCCGGCATGGACTTCACGGCGTCGGTGGCGCCCGCGCTCATCCACGTTTTCGACATGGCCACCGGCGCCCGCCGCTGAGCTGAACTTCACTTCTGACTGGACATTCCATGACCTACAGCGCCGCTTCCGGCCGTTACGAAACCATGCAATATCGCCATGCCGGCCGCTCGGGGCTCAAGCTCCCTGTCATCAGCCTGGGCCTGTGGCAGAATTTCGGTGGCACCCGCGACTACCCCTCCGCCTTCGAAATCCTGGGCGCCGCCTTCGATGCCGGCATTACCCATTTCGATCTCGCCAACAATTACGGCCCTCCTCCCGGCTCCGCCGAGGAGCTGTTCGGCCTCGTCATGGCCCGCGATTTCCGCCCCTATCGCGATGAAATCATCGTCTCGTCCAAGGCCGGCTACAATATGTGGGAAGGCCCCTATGGCGAATGGGGCAGCCGCAAAAACCTGATCGCCAGCTGCGACCAGAGCCTGAAACGCCTGGGCCTCGACTACCTCGATATCTTCTATTCCCACCGCTTCGATCCCAATACCCCGCTCGAGGAAACCATGGGCGCGCTCGCCCATATCGTGGCCCAAGGCAAGGCGCTCTATGTCGGCATTTCCAACTATCCGGTCGAGGAAACGCGCCAGGCTCACGCCATCCTCAAGTCGCTGGGCGTTCCCTGCATCCTGCACCAGCCCAGCTATTCCATGCTCAACCGCTGGATCGAGAACGACCACACCATCGATGCCTGCGGTGAACTGGGCATCGGCATGATCGCCTTTTCGCCCCTCGCACAAGGCATTCTGTCGGGCAAATACAATACCGGCGACACCGATGGCGCCCGCGGCACCAGCAACAATCCGTTCCTCAAGGCGGCCAATATCCGCCCGGAAACGCTCGATGCCGTCGGCAAACTCGCCGCCATCGCCAAGGCCCGTGGCCAGAGCCTGCCGCAGCTCGCGCTCGCCTGGGTCCTCCGCCGCAAGGAGATGACCTCCGCCCTGATCGGCGTGCGGACACTGGCCCAGCTGCACGACAATCTGGGAGCCCTGCAACAGCTCGATTTCTCCCCCGACGAGCTGGCGGCCATCGAAGCCGCGACCACCAGCGGCATGATGGACGGCAAGCCTCGCTGGAAGTGATCAGCGGCTGGAGGGCCCCAATGCTATCCCCCTCCCCCTTGAGGGGAGGGGTTAGGGGTGGGGGTGCTGCGGTCTCCCAACGCTCGATATTGGTTTGAAACCTCAGCACCCCCATCCTCAATCCCTCCCCTCAAGGGGGAGGGAGGCGGACCGAGGCTCCCATGCCCAAGCCGACCCCTGGGGACGGCTCATTCTTTCCACACGACGAAGAATTTCTAACAGCGCCCCGAGCGGCGCATCGCCTTTGCCGTCTTCCTTCTCAATATAGCCTACCAATTTAATAGACATTATTGAGTTCGAGCCGGATCGGAATAGCATTTTGGACAGAGCGGGAGGCGAGCCCTCCACTGGTTGAAAGGAACCTGCTGTGTCACGAATTTCTCTTCCGAGCGCGAGGCGTTTTGCTGGCGCAGCTCTTTCGGCCCTGCTGTTGGTCGGCGTCTCGAGCATGGCGCTGCATGCCCAGGAAACCCCGGTGCAGGGCGGCACGCTGGTCTATCTCGAGCAGCAGGCCCACACCAATCTTTACCCGCCGGCGGGCGGTTTTTACCCCAATAGCGGCATTCTCAACCAGATCACCGACAAGCTGACCTGGCAGAACCCCGAAACCCTCAAGAACGAACCCTGGCTTGCCGAAAGCTGGGAGATCAATGCCGACGCCACCGAATACACCTTCAAGCTGCGTCCCGGCGTCACCTTCTCCGACGGCACCCCGCTCGACGCTGCCGCCGTCGCCAAGAATTTCGACACGTTCGGCCTGGGCAATAAGGAGCTGGGCTACCCGGTTTCCGAAGTCATCACCAATTACGACCACAGCGAAGTTATCGACCCGCTGATGGTAAAATTCGTCTTCAAGGCGCCGGCTCCCGGGTTCCTGCAGGGCACCTCAGTAATCGGCTCGGGCCTCGTGTCTCCCGCCACGCTCGATCTGCCCTTCAACGAATTGGGCGACGCCACCAAGATCGTCGGCTCGGGCGCCTTCGTGGTCGAAAGCGAAACCCTCGGCCAAAGCCTCAATCTCAAGGCCCGCGAAGACTATGCCTGGGCCCCCAAGAGCTTCGAGCATCAGGGCCGCGCCTATCTCGACGCCATCCAATATATCATCACCCCCGAAGACAGCGTCCGCATCGGCGCGCTGCTCGCCGGCCAGGCCGATTTCATCCGCCAGATTCAGGCCTATGACGAGCCTCAGGTCGAAGCCCAGGGCTATGTAATCCATTCGGCGCCAACGCGCGGCGTCAACAACAATGCCGTGTTCCGCCCCGACAATCCGCTGGTCGCCGATATCCGCGTCCGCCAGGCGCTGACCGCCGCCACCAATACCGACGAAATCGTCTCGACGCTGTTCTCCTCGCACTATCCCAAGGCCACTTCGGTCATCGCCTCGACCGCCTTGGGCTATGTCGATCTCGCCGCCAAGCTCGCTTATGATCCCGAAAAGGCCAAGGCGCTGCTCGACGAAGCTGGCTGGGTGGTGGGCGCCGATGGCATCCGCGAAAAGGATGGCGTCAAGCTTGAGCTCAGCGTCTATGAATCGCTGCCCCAGCCGCAGAACCGCGCCACCTTCCAACTGGTCAGCCAGCAATGGGCGCAGGTCGGCGTCAAGCTCAACGTGTTGGCGGGCGACGCCGGCAGCGCCACCACCGACCAGCTCGATCCGCTGAAAACGCCCCTGCGTTCGGCGATGGTCGGCCGCGCCGATCCGGACGTGATCAAGTCCAATTTCTACCCGACCAATCGCGATGCCCTGCTGCAAAAGGGTGGGCTCAATCCCAACGCGCAATTTGTCGATGAAGATCTCAACAAGCTGCTGCTGGCCATCGCCTCCGAGCCCGACAATGCCAAGCGGCTCGAATTGGCCGGCGAGGCGCAGACCTACCTGCTCGATCAGGCCTATGTGATCCCGTTCTTTGAAGAACCACAGGTCTTTGCCGGCGCGCCTTACGTGCATGGCATCAGCTTTGACGCCGTGGCGCGTCCCAGCTTCTACAACACCTGGCTCGCTCCTCGCTAGCCAGCGTCGCCGCCCCCGGGCTCTCCTCCGCCGGGGGCGGCATCTCACCTCAAAGGGATAGGCTGATGACGCGAAATCTGCTGAACCGGATCGGACAGGCCGCAGTGGTTTTACTGTTGGCCTTCACGGCGTCTTTCCTGCTGTTGCAGGCGCTGCCGGGCGACGCGCTCCTCATCAAATACCAGAACCCCGAAATGGGCCTCTCGGCCGAACAGATCGCCGAAATTCGCGTGCTCTATGGCGCCGACGCGCCGATCTGGGCGCAATATGGTAATACGCTGTGGAATTTCCTGCAGGGCAGTTTCGGCTATTCCATTCAGGCCGGCGTGCCGGTCAATACCCTGCTCGCCACCAATCTGCCGCCCACTTTGCGCCTCGCCAGCCTGGGGCTGGTTTTCGCCGTCCTGCTTGCCGGCACCATTGCTTTTGCCGCCACGCTCGCGCCCTTCGCCTGGCTGCGCAATCTGCTGGTTTCGCTGCCGGCTTTGCTGGTCTCCGTGCCGGTCTTCTGGCTGGGCATCATGCTCATCCAGATATTCTCGTTCCGCTTCCGGCTGGTCCCGGTGATCAACCCGTCCGAGTTCCAGGCGCTGCTCCTGCCCGTGGCAACGCTGGCCATCCCCATCGCCGCGCCGCTGGCCCAAATCCTCATTCGCAGCCTCGATGAAGTGCAGACCCAGCCCTTTGTTGCCGTCGCCCGCGCCAAGGGCGCCAGCCGCCTCTGGGTGCTGTGGCGCCACGTCCTGCGCAATGCATTGCTGCCGGTGCTGACCATTGCCGGCGTGCTGTTCGGCGAATTGCTGGCCGGCGCCGTCGTCACCGAAACCGTCTTCGGCATCAATGGCATTGGCCGCGTCACCGAACAGGCCGTCAGCAATCAGGATACCGCCGTGTTGCAGGCCATCGTCATCCTGGCCGCCTTCGGCTTCGTCGTCATCAATCTCCTGGTCGATCTCGCCGCCCCCTTGATCGACCCGCGCCTCAAACGTTCGATCGGAGCGACAGCATGAGCAGCCTCGACCTCTTCGTCGCCCGGCCGGGCCGCATCAGTCTGCGCGGCCTCCGCCATATCGATCTGACGCTGGTTCTGGCCTGGGCGGTCATCGCCATCGTCGCGGCCTGGGCCGTGGCGCCGGGCCTGTTCACCCCCCATAGCGGCACGATCGGCATTGCCGGCAACCAGCTGAAGGCGCCCGACGCCGCCCATTGGCTCGGCACAGACGAGATCGGCCGCGATGTGCTGGCGCGCATCATCTATGGCTCGGTCAATTCCCTTTCCGGCGCCATTGTTGCGGTGGCGGTCGGCCTGTTCGGCGGCACCGCGCTGGGCCTCTTCGCCGGCGCCATCGGCGGCAAGGTCGATGACATCATCATGCGCCTGGTCGATGTCATGCTCTCCATTCCCGGCCTATTGCTGCAACTCTCGATCATCATCCTTCTGGGCTTCGGCACCATCAATGTCGCCGCCGCTGTCGGAGTCACCACCGTCGCCAGCTTTGCCCGCCTGATGCGTTCCGAAGTCATCCGCGTGCGCCGCGCCGATTATGTCGAGGCCGCCTTCGGCAGCGGCGGGCGCTTCTCCGCAGTGCTGTGGCGCCATGTCCTGCCCAATTCCCTGGGCACCATCATCTCCTATGCAGCGTTGCAATTCGGCACCGCCATTCTCGCCATTTCCACGCTTGGCTTCCTCGGCTATGGCGCGCCGCCGCCCATTCCAGAATGGGGCCTGCTCATTTCCGAAGGCCGCAAATACCTGACCTCGGCCTGGTGGCTCACCGCTTTCCCTGGTCTCGCCGTCATTCTCGTCGTGCTCGCCGCCAATCGCATCAGCCAATCGCTGCGGAGGACATCATGAACTCTTTGGCCTTTGCCGCCGCCCCGCCCATTCTCGACGTTACCGGCCTCGATATTGCCTATCGCGACGCCGCCGGTTGGCGTCGCGTCGTGCAGGACGTGTCCTTCACGGTCGGCGCTGGCGAAGTCGTCGCGCTCGTGGGCGAGTCCGGCTCCGGCAAGACCACCACAGCCCAGGCCGTGATTGGCCTCTTGCCCGACAATGGCCGCATCGAGCGCGGCGCCATCCGCCTTAACGGCACCGACATCGCCCATTGGGCCGATCGGCGCCTCGACCATGTTCGTGGCAAAAGCGTTAGCCTCGTCCCGCAAGACCCCGGCACCTCGCTCAATCCCGTGCTGACCATCGGCGCCCAGACTGCCGAAATCCTGCGCCTGCATGGCGTGCGCGACGGCAAGGAGCGCCGCCAGCGCGTCATCGAATTGCTGGCCCGCGTCGGCCTCGATCAGCCCGAATTGCGCTATGGCCAATATCCGCATGAACTCTCCGGCGGCATGAAGCAGCGCGTGCTGATCGCCATAGCCATCGCCCTGCGTCCGGCGCTGCTGATTGCCGACGAACCGACCAGCGCGCTCGACGTCACCGTGCAGCGCCGCATTCTCGATCTCATCGATGAACTGCGCGCCGAATTCGGCACTTCGGTCCTGCTGGTCACCCACGACCTCGGCGTCGCCGCCGACCGGGCCGACCGGATCATCGTGCTCAAACAAGGCCAGGTGCAGGAGCAGGGCCCCGCCCGCCAGGTGCTGGGCACCCCGCGCAGCGACTACACCAAGCGCCTGCTGGCCGACGCCCCATCCCTCGCGCCCGCAGCATTTCGCACCGCCCCCGCCGCCGCGCCCGAGGCCATCGCCGTCGCCGGCCTGACCCAGGATTTCCCCGTCGGCTCCCGCAACTTCTTCCGCGCGGTCGATGATCTATCCTTCACCGTCGCCGCTGGAACCACCCACGCCATTGTCGGTGAATCCGGCTCCGGCAAAACCACCACAGCCCGCACCGTGGTCGGCTTCCAGCGCCCCACATCAGGCCGCGTCACGATCCTCGGCACCGAGATCACCGCACTTTCCGGCGAACCCCTGCGCCAGTTCCGGCGCAATGTGCAATTGGTCTACCAAAACCCCTTCGCCTCGCTCGATCCGCGCCAGAGCGTGTCCGAAATCATCGGCGAGCCGCTGCGCAATTTCGAGCCCGTGGGCAAAGCCGAACGCCTCGATCGCGTCAAAGCCCTGCTCGATCAGGTCGGCCTCCCCGCCGACACCCTGGACCGCAGCGCCCGAGCCCTCTCCGGCGGTCAACGCCAGCGCGTTGCCATCGCCCGCGCCCTCATCCTTGAGCCCCGCGTCCTCGTGCTCGACGAAGCCGTCTCCGCCCTCGACGTCACGGTCCAGGCCCAAATCCTGCGCCTCCTCCAATCCCTGCAAGACCGCCTCGGCCTGACCTATCTGTTCGTCACCCACGACCTTGCCGTGGTCCGCCAGGTGGCCCACACCGTCACCGTGATGCAGGCCGGACGCGCCGTCGAAACCGGAACAGTCGAAACCGTCTTCACCCAGCCAAGCGCCGACTACACGCGCGAACTCATCGCCGCCATCCCCGGCCGGCACCTCTCGACGCCCGCCCGATACTATGCAGGAGCAGCCCAATGACCCGGCACAATGGCAAACGCCTCGGCTTTTTCACCCGCCTCCTCGACGATGCCAGCCCCGGCGAACGCTATCGCCTCGCCGCCGAACAGATCATCGCCGCCGAGCGCCACGGCTTTGACGCCGCTTGGGTCGCCCAGCACCATTTCAGCCATGATGAGGGTGGTCTGCCCGCGCCCTTCGTCTTCCTCTCCCACGTCGCCGCGCAAACCCGCACCATTCGCCTGGGCACCGGCATCGTCACCCTGCCGCTCGAAGCGCCCCTCCGCGTCGCCGAAGACGCTGCAGTCTTTGACCTGCTCAGCAATGGCCGCCTCGAACTGGGCGTCGGCAGCGGCGGCACGCCCAGTTCATTCGGCGCCTTCGGCCTCGACAGCGCCCAGCGCGGCCCCATCCACGCCGCCAATCTCGCCATCGTCCGCAAGGCCCTGGCCGGCGAAGACGTCGGCGGCGGCAATCATCTCTACCCCGAAGGCAAGGGCCTGCTCGACCGCATCTGGCAAGCCACCTTCTCGGTCGATGGCGGCCGCAGGGCAGGGGAGGCGGGCGATGGCCTCATGCTCTCGCGCACCCAGCCCCGCGACAAGGACAGACCCAACGCGACCCTGGCCGAACTCCAGCACCCCATCATCGACGCCTATCTCGCCGCCCTCCCGCCCGGCCGCGAACCCCGCATCCTCGCCTCCCGCACCCTTTTCGTCGCCGATGACCAGCAAACCGCGCTGCACTGGGCCGATATCGGCCTGCGCCGCATCGCTGAAAAATTCGCTGCCATCGGCCACATCATCAACGGCGATAGCCTCACCGACCTGATCCGCGCCTTCGACACCCATGTCGGCACTGTGGACGACGTCGCGACCAGCCTTGCCGCCGACGACACGCTGGAACGCGCCACCGACATTTCCTTCCAGGTCCACTCCGTCGATCCGCCGCACGAGCTGATCCTGCGCTCGCTCGAACTCATCGCCACCCAGGTCGCGCCCGCTCTGGGCTGGCGCACCCTTGCCTCCCAGCTGCCGCGCGTTGCCGTGGCCGGCTGAAACCCGTCTTCACCATGAAAGGAGCTCCCCATGGGTGCCCAACATGCCGACCTGATCGATCAATTGCTCTCCATCACCGCCGGCTCGCGCCTCGACCAGATCCGCCGCCACCGCGAAATCGCGCGCGACAATGTGCAAAAAGCCTATGACGCGCTGTTCTCCCCCCAAGATGCCGGCGCCGTCTCCCTGCTCGAGCGCTTCGCCATTGCCGGGTTCGTGGCGGGCCTGCACGGCCAATTGGGGCTGACCGATCACTATATCCACCGCCTGACCCTGCTCGAAGGCGGCCCGGCCCTCGCCGTTATCGTCGGCAGCGAAACCGAGCGCGGCGCAGTGCAGGGGCCCTATGGCGATTATCCCGCCGGCCCGCTCTCCCCTGAGAACAAGCCCGGCCTGCACTACGCCGCGGCGCCGGACAGCCGCCAATTCCTCGGCGCCAAGCTATCCGCCGCCTTCGAACACGCCCATTTGCTGGTCTTCCGCCCGCGCGACGCGAGCCGGCAGGCCCTGCAAACCCTGCTCGATGCCGGCTGGAGCAATGACGGCATTGTCACCCTCTCCCAGCTCGTCGCCTATCTCGCCTTCCAGGTGCGCCTGGTCGAAGGGCTGACCGCGCTCGCCGCCTCCGCCAGCCAAACCACGACAGAAGCAACCTTCTCCCAGGCCCTCGCGGCCGGCGCCAACTCCTGAGGAACCCACGATGACCACAACGATTTCTCACCCGGATAATGTGCCGCCCGTCGCCTTCACCCAGGCTGAACTGGGCTGGATTCCATGGCTCGATCCCCTCACCGAGGCGGACCTGACCGATCGTCATTGGGCCGGCCTCGTCGATGCCTCGCGGTCCAAATCGCCCTATTTCATGCTGCTGGCGCGCGACCCCGAAGTGCTCGAAGCCCGCACCAAGGCCGACAAGGACATTTTCTACAATCCCAATGGCGGCCTGCCGCGCGCCGAGCGGGAGCTCTCGGCCACGGCCACTTCGCGCCACAATGGCTGCATTTTCTGCGCCTCGGTCCATTCGCGCTTCGCCTCCACCCATTCCAAGCGCCGCGACGACGTGCAGCGCCTGCTCGATGACGGCCTGGGCGCTGACCTGGGCGAGCGCTGGAACAGCGTCAAACACGCCGCCGTCGCCCTCACCGACACACCCGCCCGCTTCGGCGAAACCGAAATCGCCCAATTGCGCGCCAATGGCCTCGATGACTTCGAAGTCGCCGATGTCATCTCCACCTCGGCTTTCTTCAACTGGGCCAACCGCCTGATGCTCTCCCTGGGCGAGCCGACCCCGGCTCAATAAGTCCGGCAATCGCCACCAAGATCAAGCAGGCTATCCCACACCGGGATAGCCTGCTTTTGCTTGGGTGAGCGCTGCTCCCAAGAAGACCTCATGGTGAGCCTGTCGAACCACGAGGTCGAGCGAGTGGAGGCTGGGGTGCCACGACCTCGTCCTTCGACAAGCTCAGGATGAGGTCTACTGGCGTTCCTGCATCATTCGGTCCCGATTTCCCGTGGACGTAACCTCCCTGGAGTGGCAAAAAGCTATTCCCGCCCGGCGCGATCCCTCACGCGCGCTCACCGCATCAAAAACAAATCGGGCACCAATCCGCCCTGGGAGAAACGTCTATGACTGGGAACAGTTTTCTTGTCCTTGTCGTCTTGGTCATATTGATCGCTGGCGTCGTCTGGTATCTGCGCGGCCGCAGCCGCAATGGCGTCAATCTGCCAGCCGCCATGGGTACCAATCCAACCATTCCCACCGCCGTTTCGCAGGGTAGCCTGCCGGTCATGAAAACGCCCAAGGCCATGGGCTGGCAGCCCGGCCACAAGCCGACCGTCGCCAAGGGCCTGGCGGTCACCGCCTTTGCCAGTAAGCTGGTCCATCCTCGCTGGATTTATGTCCTGCCCAATGGCGACGTCCTCGTCGCCGAATCCGCCTCCCTGCCGCAGCAGGTCAAGGGCGTGGTCGACTGGTTCCGCAATCGCGTCATGCGCCGGGTCGGCGCACTCGAAATCAACGCCAACCGCATCACCCTCTTGCGTGACACCAATGGCGATGGCGTGCCGGAACTCCGCGAAATCTTCCTCGAAGGCCTGAGCCAGCCCTTCGGCATGGCCCTCGTCGGCGACACGTTCTATGTCGGCAACACCGATGGCGTCGTGGCCTTCCCCTATGTTGACGGCGAAACCCGCATCACCGCCCCCGGCCGCAAACTGCTCGATCTCAAGCCCGGCGGCCACTGGACACGCAGCCTGCTCGCCAGCCCCGACGGCACCAAGCTCTTCATCGGCGTCGGCTCGCAGAGCAACATCGCCGAAAACGGCATGGCGGAAGAGGAAAACCGCGCCGCGATCCACGAGCTGGATCTGGTTACCGGCAAAAGCCGCATCTTCGCCTCGGGCCTGCGCAATGCCGTCGGCATGGCCTTCGAGCCGACCACCGGCGTCCTGCACACGGTCGTCAATGAACGCGACGGCATCGGCGACGAAACCCCGCCCGATTACCTGACCTCGGTCAAGGATGGCGGCTTCTATGGCTGGCCCTATTGCTATTGGGGTCAGACCGTCGATGACCGCGTGCCGCAGGACCCGGCCATGGTCGCCAAGGCGCTCACGCCCGACTACGCGCTGGGCGGCCACACCGCCTCGCTGGGCCTCTGCTGGGTCCCGGCCGGCACATTGCCCGGCATTCCCGAAGGCATGGCCATCGGTCAGCACGGCTCCTGGAACCGCAGCATCCTCAGCGGCTACAAGGTCATCCTCGTTCCCTTCGTCGACGGTCGCCCCACCGGCAACCCGGTCGAGCTGCTCAGCGGCTTCCTCGCCCCCGACGAAAAAACCTCCTACGGCCGCCCCGTGGGCGTAACCCTTGGCGCCGACGGCAGCCTGCTGGTTGCCGACGACGTCGGCGATGTCGTCTGGCGGCTAACCGGCGCCTGAGGGGCAGGGGCCTTGCCCCACTAGCCTCCCACCCACCGCATCTCCCTCGGGCTTGACCCGAGGGCCACTCTCAGCCCGGCACAAGCGGCGAACGACCCTCGGGTCAAGCCCGAGGGAGATGCGGTGGTTGATCTACTCTCGGTGGCCCCACCCCACCATCCCCACCACCGCGTCATTCCGGCGAAGGCCGGAATCCATGTCCGTGGCCACCCAAACACATCCAGCGCCGGGATAGCCTTCAGCATGGATTCCGGCCTTCGCCGGAATGACATCGTGGTTGGTTGAAGCTGGGGGAGCCCACCGCCGCCCAAACCCGCCCAATTTGCGGCCATCTCGCGGCACGAGATTATTTTTTGCTTCAACACACAAATCGAGCGTCGCTTCCAGCGGTTCGAAAGAACATGCGCCAGCAAACATTCAATATCAAATGTGTCAGCATTAGTTGATCTGCAAAGAACTCACGCGCCGTTTCTTCTTTAAACTGGCAAGTATTGTCCGATTTGACACATCGAGACTGTCTCCCTATGGTCCGGCCATCACATAAATCCAGGAGACGACCTGATGATATTGAAATCCGGTGGCATTGCCGCCGCGATCGCACTTGCCTTTTTGTCTGCGATTAGTGTTCCCGCCATTGCTCAGGATAGCGCCGAAGCTGCCTGTGGCACCGACCGCACCATCGATATTGCCGAGATGACCTGGCCCTCCGCGGCCGCCTTGGCGCACATTCACGCTAGAATTCTGGAAGCCGGTTTCGGATGCGATGTCGCCATCGTCACCGGCGACACGGTTCCCACCACCAGCTCCATGGTGACGCGCGGTTCGCCCGCTGTGGCGCCCGAACTGTGGACCAGCACCGTGCAAGACCAATGGGATGCCGCCCTCGCCGATGGCTCGGTGACCAAGCTGGGCGAAGCCATCACCGATGGCACGATCGAGGGGTGGTTCATTCCCCGCTACACCCAGGAAGCCCACCCCGAAATCGTCAGCGCCGAAACAGCCATTGCCAATCCCGGCGTCTTCCCCGATCCAGAGGATACGAGCAAAGGCCGCCTCTATTCCTGCCCGCCGGGCTGGGGCTGTGAATTGGCCACCACGGCCCTGTTCGACGCCTATGACATGAGCGAAAACTGGACCCTGTTCTCGCCCGGCTCTGGCGGCGCCCTTGACGCCTCCATTGCCCGTGCCTTCACCCGTGAAGAGCCAATCCTCTTCTACTATTGGGGCCCCACCGCGATCCTCGGTAAATTCGACGCCGTAGCGCTCGACATGGGCGAGACCAAGCCCGAAGTCTACGCTTGCAACACCGATCCCGATTGCACCGAGCCGGCCGGCGTCACCGCCTATCCGTCCTCGCCCGCAATCGTCGGCGCGGCCGCCTGGCTCAGCGAAGAAGCACCCAATGTGGCGGACTATTTCACCAAGGTTGGCCTGACCAACGCCGAAATCAGCGAATTGCTGGTCTATGGCGACGAAAACCAGGCCGACGCCGCCGCCACCGCCGAAAACTTCCTCAAGACCAAGGAAGACGTGTGGACCGGCTGGGTGCCCGCTGAAGTCGCCGAAAAGGTGAGGGCAAGCCTCTAAAGGGCGAGCTTTCGAGAGCCCCGATCCGCCTCCCTCCCCCTTGTGGGGAGGGATTGAGGGTGGGGGTGCTGCCCCCTCCAAGTGCCCCGAGCCGACATCCCCCACAATGTCATTCCCGCGAAAGCGGGAACCTCCGTTTCGGGATGCCCGGCAAGAAAAACAGAGGTTCCCGCTTTCGCGGGAATGACACCGCGGTTGGGGCCCGCTCCCTCACCCACCTCACCCCGTTTTCCGCGTGATCCCCAAGCGTGCCTCTCCGGCGCCCTTTGGGATCGTGCTGAACAAATTTGCCCCTTTCGGGCCAGAAGAAAGTGACAAACCTTGTTTCCGCAATTGATTGATACCAAGCCCCTGCGTCGGGCGATCGACGACGGCCTCAATTGGGTCGTGCGCCATTGGGGCGATGGCTTCGAAGCCGCCGCCTATCCGCTGCTCATGCTGCTCAAGGCCATCGAGGACCTGCTGATCGCCACCCCCTGGTGGCTGATCGTGGCCATCCTCACCGGCATTGCCTGGCTCGCCTCGCGCAGCTGGAAATTGCCACTCATCGTGCTGTTCTCGCTGCTGTTCCTTGGTGTGATGGAGCTGTGGAAGGACGCCATGACCACCATGGCCCTGATGCTTGCCGCCACCATAACCGCCATTGTCATCTCGATTCCGGTCGGCGTTTCTATGTCCCGCTCGGCTCGGGTGCGCCAGCTCATCACCCCGGTGCTCGATCTGATGCAGACGCTGCCCGGCTTCGTCTATCTCATCCCCACGGTGATGATCTTTGGCCCCGGCAAGATTCCCGCGCTGATCGCCACTGTCGTCTATGCCGCCCCACCTCTGGTGCGGCTGACCGATCTCGGCCTGCGCTCGGTCGATCCGGCGGTGATGGAAGCCAGCCGCGCCTTCGGCACCAACCCCACCCAGCGCCTGTTCGGCGTGCAGATCCCGCTGGCGCTCCCCACCATTCTCGCCGGCATCAATCAGACCACGATGATGGCGTTGTCCATGGTCGTCATCGCCTCGATGATCGGCGCTGGTGGCCTGGGTTATCAGGTTCTGCAGGGCATCGGACGGCTCGAAGTCAGCCGCGGCCTCTTCGCCGGCCTGGGCATCGTCGCCCTCGCCATCGTCTTCGATCGCATCACCCAGTCTTTCGGCAAACAGCTTCAGGGCCGCATCGGCTTGGCGGAGGCCAGATAAATGAACGCCATGACATCCATGCAAACCGAAACGACGACCGACCTGGCGATCGCCATGCGCGGCGTCACCAAGATTTTCGGCAGCGACCCACAGGCGGCTCTCGCGCTGCTCCAGTCGGGCAAGTCCAAGGCCGAGGTGCAGGCGCAGACCGACCACGTTGTTGGGCTCGACAATGTCTCGCTTGATATCGAGCGCGGCCAGATTTTCGTGGTCATGGGCCTGTCGGGATCGGGCAAGTCCACCCTCATTCGCCATGTGAACCGCCTGATTGAACCAACTGCGGGTGAAATCGTCGTCGAGGGTAACAGTGTGTTAGCATTAAGCCTCGACGAGCTACGCAAATACCGCCGCACCAAGGTGGCGATGGTGTTCCAGAAATTCGGTCTGTTGCCGCATCGCTCGGTTATCGACAACGTCGCCTATGGCCTCGAAGTGCGCGGCGTCGGCCGCGAGGAACGGCTGGAAAAAGCCGCCAAATGGATCGACACCGTCGGCCTCTCCGGCTACGAAAACAGCCGCACCCGCCAGCTCTCCGGCGGCCAGCAACAACGCGTCGGCCTCGCCCGGGCGCTGGCCATGGACACCGATATCATCCTGATGGACGAGGCCTTTTCAGCCCTCGATCCCCTGATCCGCTCGGGCATGCAGGACCAGTTGATCGAGCTGCAACAGAGCCTCAACAAGACTATCCTGTTCATCACCCACGACTTCGACGAAGCCCTCAAAATCGGCAATCGCATCGCCGTTTTGAAAGATGGCGCGGTGCAACAGGTTGGAAAACCTGAGGAAATTGTCCTCAAGCCCGCCAACGCCCATATCGAGGAATTCGTCCGCGAAGTGAACAAGGCCCGCGCCATCCATGTCCGCTCCATCATGCAACGTGGCGACGTCGAGCCCTGCGAATACTCGGTCCCGATGAACGCCCGCTGCGAAGATGTGCTGCCCCTCTTCGCCGAGCATGAATGGGTCGGCGTGCTGGACGACGCCGGCCACCAGATCGGCCGCGTCACCGCCAAGCAGGTGATCAAGGCACTGGCCCGACATAGCCCGACATAAAGCTGACAAACGCACTCGACTTTATCGCGGAAAACAGGCTAAAGGACCGGCGGCAGCGCAAAATGCTGCCGTCGAACTCGCGAGGGTCCTATGCCACACAATTCCGAAAAGCCCGATGCCACCTTCACCGCCATCCGCGCGGCGCTGATGGCATCCTATTCCGGCACGCTGGCTTCGACCCGTCTGTCACCCCTCGATGCGCTCGAATACCTGGCTGCCGCTATTGGTTCGATTTATCGCGAAGTCGCCGATGCCCATCTTGATCCCGACGGCTGCCCCTGCGGCTGGGAGCCCTGCAATGTGCTCGATATAGTTGCGCTGCAGCAGGCAATTGCGGCAAATGCCAGCATTGCCGATGAGGCGGACCCGTTCGACTTGCGCATGCTGGCGCCTGTCGGCCACGGCTGAACCGCCGGACTGAATTGACCTGATCGATGCTGGCTCGCTTTTTTTCCTATTACGCCCCCTATAAGGGCCTGTTCGCGCTGGATTTCGGCTGCGCCATTGTCGCGGGCCTGCTCGAGCTGGCCTTCCCCATGGCGGTGGCCTATTTCATCGATCAATTGCTGCCCCGCTCCGAATTCGGCTTCATTCTGATTGCCGGAGCCGCGCTGCTGGCCATCTATATTTTCAATGCGGTGCTTATGGGCGTGGTCAATTATTTCGGCCACATGCTGGGCATCAGCATCGAGACCGACATGCGCCGCCAGGTGTTCGATCACCTGCAAAAGCTCAGCTTCCGCTTCTTCGACAACAACAAGACCGGCCACCTGATCACCCATGTGACCAAGGACCTCGAAGATGTCGGGGAAGTCGCCCACCACGGCCCCGAAGATGTCTTCATCGCCATCATGACCTTCCTCGGCGCCTTTGCTTTGATGTTCACGGTCAATTGGCAACTGGCGCTGATCACCACGCTGATCGTGCCGGTCATGACCTGGCTGGTCAGCCGCTACGGCGCCAAGATGACGCAGAACTGGCGCACCCTGTTCCGGCAGGTCGGCGAGTTCAATACCCGTATTGAGGACTCGATCGGCGGCATTCGCGTGGTCAAGGCCTTCGCCAATGAGCCGCACGAGGCCAATCTCTTTGCCGGCAACAATAACAATTACCGCAAGACCAAATTGCAGGCCTATGCCTACATGACGGCCAGCATCACCATCACCTATCTCAGCACCCGCCTGGTGCAGCTTGTGGTCATGCTGGTCGGCGCCTGGCTCGTGGTAGAGGGCGATCTGACCAATGGCGGCTTTGTCAGCTTCCTGCTGCTGGTCAATGTGTTCATGCGCCCGGTCGACAAGATCACCGGCGTGCTGGAAAGCTATCCCAAGGGCATTGCCGGCTTCCGCCGCTTTACTACGCTGATCGATACCGAGCCGGATATTGCCGACCGGCCCAATGCCAAAGCGGTACGCAACCTCAAGGGCGACATCGTCTTTGCCGATGCCGGGTTTTCCTACGAGCACGGCCGCAAGGTGCTCGACGGGTTGAACCTGACGATCAAGGCCGGGGAAACCGTAGCCGTGGTCGGTCCCTCGGGCGCGGGCAAGACGACGCTCTGCTCGCTGCTGCCGCGCTTCTATGAACTCGATAGCGGCGCGATCAGCATCGATGGCATGGATATCCGCGACATGACGCAGGCCTCGTTGCGCAGCCAGATCGGCATTGTGCAGCAGGACGTGTTCCTGTTCGGCGGCACCATCCGCGAGAACATCGCCTATGGCCAGCTCGGCGCCTCCGACGAGGCAATCATGGCGGCGGCGCGCAATGCCCGCTTCGACAAGGTGATCGAACGGTTGTCCGATGGGCTCGATACCGTGGTGGGCGAACGCGGCGTCAAACTCTCGGGCGGGCAGAAGCAGCGCGTGGCGATCGCGCGGATTTTTCTCAAGAACCCGCCCATCCTGATTCTGGACGAGGCCACTTCGGCGTTGGATACGGCAACGGAAGTCGCCATCCAGCAATCCCTCGCGGAATTGTCCAAGGGCCGCACGACGCTGGTCATTGCGCACCGGCTGGCGACCATCCAGCATGCCGACCGGATCGTGGTGCTCGATGAGACGGGCATTGTGGAGCAGGGCGCTCACGCCGAACTGCTGGCGCGGGGCGGAGCCTATGCGCGGCTGCACAATGCCCAATTTGGATTCCTGCCGGGAGCGTGATCGCCGCCCGCACCCACCAAGCCCAAACTCTTAAACAAATCTCAACGCTGCAAACGCCCGGTCCGCGGGGCATACCGTTACCTATGCGCCTGGCGGCCATCGGCTACGCGGTGGGCCTGCCCTAAACCTGCCCCAAACTTTATCGACATATCACGACAACGCGAGCAACCCTTGCCGTCAACGGATCGTTAAGGGTTCGCGGCGGGTCACCGGGAGCCATGCGGTAGTTGCATGGCGCCCATGCGTCAACTTTTACGGCTATCCGGCGTTCGAATTAAGCCGGAAACCATGCAATACAACACCGAACGGGTAGTGTTTACTTGAAGCGTCACATCAACAGCCTGCCGAATCGCCGCGATGTCCTTTTCGGGATAGGCGCAGTCGCCCTCTTGTCGACCACTGCGCTCAGCACCAAAGCCTTCGCCCAGGCCGAACTGCCCGACCAATTCGCTTTCGATTTCGACTCCTTCAGCGCCCGCATGAAGGATTTGGCGGCCAGCCCGTTCCAGCCGGTGACGTTCCAACTGCCCGAGGGCCTGCAGGGCCTGGATTATGACGCCCATATGCGCATCCAGTTCCGGCCTGACCACGGCGTGTGGGCCAAGGATAACCTAGGTTATCAGGTACAGGCCTTCCACATGGGCTGGTTGTTCAAGGAGCCGGTCAAGCTCTACGAACTGATCGATGGCCAAGCCAAGCTCGTGACCTTCACGGCCGCCGATTTCGATTATCATGACGCCGAGACCGCAGCGCGCGTCGCCACGGTGGGCGAGTTCCCCGGTGTCGCCGGCATTCGGCTCAATTATCCGCTCAATATTGCCGACAAGTATGACGAGCTCGCGACATTCCTTGGCGCCAGCTATTTCCGCGCATTGGGGCGCAACAATGTCTATGGCCAGAGCGCCCGCGGCATCGTGCTGAATTCCTGGCTCGATGTGCCAGAAGAGTTCCCGGTCTTTTCCGAATTCTATGTCGAAAAGCCCGCTTCGGCCGATGTGCCGATGACGCTTTATGCGGCCATGGAAGGCCCCAGCGTGACCGGCGCCTATCGTTTCGTGATCTCCCCGCCGCATGGCGAGCAGCAGGAAACGATCATGGAGGTGACGGCGCGGCTCAATTTCCGCAGCGATGTCAAGGAGCTGGGCGTTGCCCCGCTGACCTCGATGTTCCTGTTCGGCGATGCCAATCGCGGCAGCTTCGACGATTACCGCCCCCAGGTGCACGACACCAATGGCCTGCTGATCGAGCGGGAAAATGGGGAAGTGATGTGGCGCGCGCTCAACAATTCCACGACCCTGGGCAATTCCTATCTCTGGGAAGCCAATCCCAAGGCGTACGGCCTCTATCAGCGCGGCCGCGACTTCGAGACCTATCAGGACGCCGGCGCTCATTACGAGCGTCGCCCTTCGCTGCGCGTCGAGCCCACCAATAATTGGGGCCAGGGCCATGTGCGGCTGATCGAAATTCCGGCGCGCTTTGAAGCGGACGATAATATCGGCGCTTTCTGGGTGCCGGAAGCCCCTGTAAAAGCTGGGGATGAACGGGAATTTGGTTATCGTCTTGTGTGGGGTGACCTTAATCCCGACAAGAATTCGAGTTTGGCTTATGTGGCCGAGACGCGTGCAGGGCAGGGTGGTGTATCCGGGGTGGAGAACGCCGCCAACCTGCGCAAATTCGTGGTCGACTTTGTCGGCGGTGAATTGTCGGGCCTTTCAGCTGAAACGCCGCCAGATGTGGTGGCAACGGTCGCGGGTGGCGTAGCGCAACATACTGCGCTCTCGCGCATTGATGCCAACGGTGCATGGCGTCTGGTCTTCGACGTGGAGACTGACGGCACGACACCGTTGGAACTGAGGGCCTATCTGGTGGGGTTAGGCCGTCAACTTACTGAAACCTGGCTCTACCAGTGGAGACCCACGGCATGAAACATTCGAGCGAATTTCTCTACGCCATCGCCCTACCCGATGCACCCCTAGCTATGCCCAAGCAACGCCTGGAGCGGCAAAAGTCGCTGATGGACGTTGTGCGCAACGCCTTTCTGGTCTTGTCCTGGCGCTGATGCGCCAGCCTTTTGTCTGCAATTTTTGACTGATTGAGACCAATGACCCGGCCGATCCTGATACGGTCCCTAACGCTGCTGGTAGCCGTCACGCTCAGTGCAGCGGGGGGATATCTCTTTCTCCGTTTTACCGGGGAAGGGGGGCTGACGACGCTCGATATCGTGCGCGCCATCCTCGTCACCTTCACCAGCTTCTGGCTGGTATGGGGCGCGGCGGCGGCTGTGCTGGGCGTATTTGCGCCCGCGCGAAAGCCCGATTTCGATCCCAGGGAAAAGCCCGAGGGGCTGACCGCCATTCTGGTGCCGATCTATAACGAGGACCCGGTCGCGACATTTTCGCGCATCGCGGCGATGAACCGGAGCCTGGTGGCGCTGGATATCGCCGACCGCTTCCACATTGCCGTGCTGTCCGACACCACGGTGCTGGAGACTGCGGCGCAGGAAATCGTGTGGTTCGAGCATCTGTTGCGCGAGCCGATGAGCGCAGGCCGCATTTTCTATCGCCGCCGCGAAAAAAACACCGGCCGCAAGGCTGGCAATATCGAGGATTTCATCGCCCGCTCGGGCGGCGCCTATGATTATGCGCTGATCCTGGATGCCGATAGCCTGATGGAAGGCGCAACCATTGGCGAGATGGCGCGCCGCATGGACCGGGACGATAATCTCGGCCTGTTGCAGACCGTGCCGCAGGTGATCAATGCCGCAACGGTATTCGGCCGTTCCATGCAGTTTTCCGCCTGCTACATGTCGCCCTCCTTTGCGCGGGGCGCCGCCCTGATGCAGGGCAGCGAAGGCCCTTATTGGGGGCACAATGCCATTGTGCGCGTCTCGGCCTTTGCCGCTTCGTGCGGGCTGCCGGTGCTGTCGGGCAAGCCGCCTTATGGCGGGCATATACTGAGCCATGACTATGTCGAGGCGGCTTTGCTGTCGCGCGCCGGCTGGACCGTCAAGGTCGATCCCGAACTGGGCGGCTCCTTCGAGGAAGGCCCGGAAAACCTGATCGAATATGCCAAGCGCGATCGCCGCTGGTGCCAGGGCAATCTGCAGCACCGCCGGCTGATCGGCGCGCCAGGACTCAAGTTCTGGAGCCGGTTCACCTTCATCCAGGGCATCATGGCCTATATGGCCTCGCCCCTGTGGCTGACGCTGCTGTTCACCAGCGTGCTGGCGGCGTTGTTCCCTGACCAGCGCTCGGCCTTTTCCGGCTTCGGCGTCGAGCATCCCGTGCCGATCTGGGCGGTGGGCGTGGCCGTGGCTGTCGTATTGGTGGTGCCCAAGCTGATGATCCTGGTGCGCGGCGCCATCGATGGCCGCAACCGGCATTTTGGCGGCACTCATGTCGTGCTGCTCTCGATCGTTACCGAAGTGGCGTTTTCCACGGTATTGGCTCCGGTCATGCTGATGCTGCAGAGCCGCGCGGTGATGCAGGTGCTGCTCGGGCTTGATGGTGGCTGGCCGCCGACCCGCCGTGGGCAGAACTGGATCAGCATCAACGACGCCTTCCAGGCCAGCTGGTGGATCGTGCTGACCGGTGTGCTGGCGCTCGGCTCGACGGCAATCTTTGCCCCGTCGGTGGCACTGTGGTTGGCTCCGGCTGCCCTGCCGGCGATCTTTGCGCCGCTGCTGATCTCGATGAGCTCGCACCCCTCTCATGCCAAGCGGCCGCTCTATTTCCGCACCGATAGCGAAATTGCGCCGACCCCGGTGATGGCCGAGCACCAGGCCATCATGGCGAGCTGGACCATCCAGGGTAATCCAAGCGACGTTGCGGTCGCCAGGTCGGCCGAACATGTCGCTGCCTGAAGCCGTTCCGTTCCGCGCCGCCGGGCTGCTGGGCCCGAGCTGGGTGCGGGCCATCTGGGCACCCATCGCCGGCGATAAAGCCGCCGCGCCGCAGTCTGGTCGCGATGAGCGGCTGGACATGTTCCGCGGGCTGGCGCTGCTGATGATCTTCATCAATCACGTGCCGGGCACGTTCTACGAGGGCCTGACCAGCCGCAATTTCGGCTTTTCCGATGCGGCCGAAGCCTTCGTCTTCATGTCCGGCATGGCCTCGGGCCTGGCCTATTCCAACCGCTTCCGCACCGGCTCGCTCTGGGCCGCCACCGCCAAAGTGTGGGCGCGGGCGCGCCAGCTCTATTTCGTCCATATCACCATCACCATCCTGAGCCTTGCCATCTTCGCGGCGGCGGCCAAGTGGCTGGGGCTGGGCGAATTGCTGGCCAAGAACAATATCGCCCCGCTGTTCCAGCAGCCGCTGGGGACCATGGTGGGCATTCCGCTGCTGACCCACCAGCTGGGCTATCTCAATATCCTGCCACTTTACATGACGCTGCTGCTGGTAACGCCGCTGCTGATCATCGTGGGGCTGCGCTGGCCCGTGCCGTTGGCGCTGGCGTCGGTGCTGCTCTGGGCCATCGCTGGCGAATTCCGCCTCAACTTCCCGAACTTTCCCAACGAGGGCGGCTGGTTCTTCAACCCGTTCTCCTGGCAGCTGGTTTTTGTCCTCGGCCTGCTTTCCGGCATGGCGATGAAGGTGGGCAAGCGGTTCATCCCCTATCAGCCGGTGCTGTTCGGCCTGGCCGCTGCCATCCTGGTGTTCACCCTGATCTGGATGAAAGTGCCGCCGATCGGCAAGGCGATGAATGGTACCATGGGCTGGTTCGGCAGCATGGGCACGCCGTTTTACCTGATCTGGTTCGACAAGACCTTCCTGACCTTGCCGCGGCTGCTGCATGCGCTGGCGCTATTCTACGTGCTGGGACATCTGCCAATCATGCGGACCCTCGCCCAATCCTGGATCGCGGCTCCATTCCGGCTGATGGGCCGGCAGGGCCTGGCCGTGTTCGCAGCCGGCACCGTGCTGAGCATGGCGCTGCAGGTGGTGAAAGCGCCGATGGACGCGCATCCGCTATGGGATGGACTGCTGCTCGGTGGCGGGTTGCTGTTCCTGGTGGGACTGGCTTGGGTGTTGACCAAGACGGCAGAGCTGTCGCGGGCCAAGGCGGCCTAGCTACAACCCATCACGGCCGCGAAACCGGCGTTGGTAATCCGGATCGTACAGTGCGCTTTCGCGGAAGCCTTCGGCGCCCAGCGTGCGGCCGACAAAGATAATCGCCGTGCGCTCCACCGGGTCGGCAGCGAACGCAGCCTCGATCGTACCCAGCGTACCGCGAATGATCTTCTCATTGGGCCAACTGGCATGGGCGACGATGGCCACCGGGCAATCGGCGCCATAGAGCGGCGTCAGCTCGGCCACGACCCGATCCAGCGCATGAATGGCCAGATGAATGGCGAGCGTAGCGCCACTGGCGCCGAAGCCGGCGAGGGTTTCGCCCTCGGGCATGGGCGAGGCACGACCGGAGACGCGGGTGAGCACCAGGCTCTGCGCCTCGGCCGGAATGGTGAGCTCGCGGCCCAGAGTGGCGGCGGCAGCAGCAAAGGCCGGGACCCCGGGCGTCAGCGTATAGGGGATGCCGAGCCGGTCGAGCCGCCGCATCTGCTCGGCGACGGCGCTCCACATCGAGAGGTCGCCCGAATGCAGCCGCGCTACGTCCTGCCCGGCAGCATGGGCCGCCTGATATTCGGCTTCGATTTCATCGAGCGAGAGCGGGGCAGTGTCGACCAGCCGCGCGCCGGGCGCGCACCAGGCCAGCATCTCAGGCGGCACGATGGAGCCGGCATAAAGGCAAACCGGGCAGCGGGCGAGCAGATCGCGGCCGCGCACGGTTATGAGATCGGCTGCGCCGGGGCCGGCGCCGATAAAGTGGACTGTCATGGAATATGCCTGATGTCGTTCATCCCTTCATCCACGCCCATTGCGTGATCGGCATGGCGGGGCGCCAGGCTGTCATGGAGCCAACCGGACTGGGGCGCGCGATGTCGATGCGGGTGAGGCTGCCGCCGTGTTCGGCATGGCTGGCGAGAAGCAGAGCTTCCATCTCTAGCGTGACGGCATTGGCGACGAGGCGCCCACCGGGGCGGAGGGCAGCGATGGCCGCGTCGAGCACGCCCGGATCGGATCCGCCGCCGCCTATGAAGATGGCGTGGGGGGATTCAAGACCCGCCAAGATTTGGGGCGCGGTGCCGGTGATCAAGTTCAGATCGGGGACACCGAAATTGGCGGCGTTGTGTCTGATGCGGGCGCTGCGCTCAGGATTGGCCTCAATGGCGATGGCTTTCATCGATGGGTCCGCGAGCAGCCATTCGATGGCGATGGAACCCGAACCGGCGCCGATATCCCACAGCAATTCGCCACGGCGCGGCGCGAGGGCGGAGAGGGTGAGGGCGCGGATTTCCCGCTTGGTGATCTGCCCATCATGCTCGAACAAGCCATCATCCAGCCCCGGCGTCAGCGGCAGGATGCGCGCGCCGGGCAGGGGGACGACGGTAACAGCGCAGATATTGAGCGGATCGATATCGCTCAGCGCAAAGCTCATGGCGACCTGCGAGCGGATGCGTTCGCGAGGGCCTCCCAAGGCTTCAAGCACGGTGAGAATGGAAATGCCGAAACCAGCCTCGGTCAGCAGCTTTGCCAGCGCCGCGGGGCCATGCTCGTCGGAGGTCAGCGCCAGAATGCGGGCGGCAGGATGCAGATGCGGGCGGATAAGATCGAGCGGGCGACCGTGCAGCGACAGGCTCGTAATGTCCTGCAGCGCCCAACCCAGCCGGCCAGCCGCGAGGCTGAAGGCGGACGAGTGCGGATAGACGGCCATTTGCGAAGCGTCGAGGTGGCGGGCCAGCGTGGCGCCTACGCCGTAATGGAAGGGATCGCCCGAGGCCAACACGCAGACGGGGCGGCCGCGTTCGGCCAATACGGCTTCGATGGACGCGGAAAAAGGGCTGAGCCAGGGGCGGGCTTCGCCGGTGACGGCGGGGGCGGCAAGCTCAAGATGGCGGGCGCCGCCGAAGACGATCTCGGCCTTGGCAATGGCGTCGCGTGCCGCCTGGCCGAGCCCGGCAAGACCGTCCTCGCCAATGCCGACCACCGATAGCCAGCTCATTGCGGGCCCCCGGTGGAGCGCGGCGAATAGACGATGGGCGCGCGGCCGGGGCGCTCGATGACGCGGGTTTCGGGCGAGCCGATAATGACGCAGGTGGCCATGTCGGCTTGCTCGGCCTTGGCTTCGGCTAGACTGGCGACCGTGATGATTTCATCGCTGCGCCCGGCGGCGCGACCGAAAATCACCGGGGTGGTCCAGGGCAGTACTTCGCGCAGGATGGCAAAGGCCGTGCCCAGTTGCCAGGGGCGGGCCTTGCTGATGGGATTGTAGAGCGCGATGACCAGCCCCGCACCGGCCACGGCACGCAGGCGCTGCTCGATGACGGTCCAGGGCTTGAGGTTATCCGACAGGGAAATGGCGCAGAAATCGTGGCCGAGCGGTGCGCCGGCCTTGGCGGCGACGGCGAGCATTGCAGTGACGCCGGGGACGATATCGAGATCGAGATTGCGCCAGGCGGGCGGGCCTTCTTCGATGGCCTCGCAAATGGCGGCGGCCATGGCGAAGACGCCGGGATCACCACCGGATACGACGCAGACATTGTTGCCGGCGGCAGCGGCTTTGAGCGCGGCTTTGGCGCGGCTGAGTTCTTCGCGATTATCCGAGGCGATGCGTTGCTGATCGGAGCGCAGATCGAGGCGGTCGAGATAAGGGCCGTAGCCGAAGAATTGCCTGGCCGCGGCGATGGCAGCCAGGGCCTCGGGCGTGGTCTGGTCGGGATTGCCCGGGCCGGTGCCGACAACGGTAAGGCGTCCGGTCATGGGCGAGAGCTCCACCCGGGAACCAGCACCAGAGCAAAATAGGGGGCGATGTCGTCTTGCTTGTCGATCAGCTTGATCGAGTGGCCGTTCGCCATCGTGCCGCGCTCGACATAGACCGCGTCTTCGAGCTTGCCGGCTTCTTCGATGGCGCGGCGGATCTTTGGCAAATTGCGGCCCACCTTCATGATCACCGCGGCATCGGCTTCGACCAAGCGCCGGCTGAGCTCGACTTCGTCCAGCGTGCCAGGCAGGACCGAGAGCACGTCATCGCCCTGCACTAGCGGCAGGCCGGCGCTGGACCAGCAGCCGGACATGGCGGTGATACCGGGAATGACCTCTGTGTCGTAGCGATGGGCGAGGCGGACATGCAGATGCATATAGGAGCCGTAAAACAGCGGATCGCCCTCGCTGAGCACGGCGACAGTGCGGCCGGCATCGAGATGGGCGGCGACGCGTTCGGCGGCGGCGGCATAGAAGGCGTTGGTCGCGGCTTTATAATCGGCGTGGCGGCGGTCGATCTCGGTGGTCACCGGGTAATCAAGCGCTTCCTCGATCTGGCCGCGCATGATGTGCTCGGCGACGATGGCACGGGCATTGCTGGCATTGCCCGCCTTGGCGAAATAGGCGACCACATCAGCCGCCGCGATGGCGCGCATGGCCTTGAGCGTGAGCAATTCCGGATCGCCCGGGCCGGTGCCGACGCCAATGAGTTTGCCGCTCATATGCCGGACCTCGCCAAAGCGTTGAGCGCGGCCGATGTCATGGCCGAACCGCCCAGGCGCCCGCGTACGATGGCATAGGGCACGCCGTAGGAATTCTCAGAAAGGGCCGCCTTGGATTCGGCGGCGCCGACAAAGCCGACCGGCATGCCGAGAATGGCGGCAGGCTTGGGGGCGCCGTCGCGCAGCAATTCGAGCAGGTGGAACAGCGCGGTGGGCGCATTGCCGATGGCGACGACGGAGCCGGCAAGGCGCGGCAGCCAGAGCTGTAGCGCCGCGGCCGAGCGGGTAGTGCCGAGCTGGGCAGCGAGATCAGGCGTTTGCGGATCGCGCAAAGTGCAGATGACCTCGTTTTTGGCGGGGAGGCGGGCGGCGGTGATGCCCCGGGCGACCATTTCGGCATCGCACAAGATCGGCGCGCCATTGGCCAAAGCCGTGCGGGCGGCGGCGGCAAAGCCGGGGCCGAATTCGAAATGCTGCGCCGCCTCGACCATGCCGGCGGCGTGGATCATGCGGATGGCGATATCGGCCTCGTCGGGCGCGAAGGCGGACAGGTCGGCCTCGGCCCGGATGATGGCAAAAGACTGGGCGTAAATGGCCTCGCCATCCCTGATATAGTCGTAGTCGGTCATGCTCATTCCTGCCGGAACAGTCCGGCGATTGTCGAGGCGCCCAGCCGGGCGAGGCATGCGGCGCTGGTTTCGCCGGGCAGGCGCTGCTGCACCAGGTGGGCAAACGCCGATTCCAGTCGGGCCGGGGCAATCTCGACCAGCGGCGTATCGCCCGCCAGCCCGTTTGACACAAGGGCGCAATTGGTCGCCGTGCCCACAAGAGTGAGCGACGCAGCGCGCGGATGGGCGCAGCCCTTGACGCAACCCGAGACGTGAAGCGTCATCGAGCCGTCGAACAGGGCGGCGTGGCGCTCGGCCAATCGGGCGGCAAGCGCGCGGGCGGCGATATGGCCGGAGGCGCAGCCATCGCTGCCGATACAGGCGCTGATGGCGCGGCGCGGATCATCTGGAGTGGTGATGAAGCCCAGATTAGCAGCTTCATCGCGCCAAGCGTGGAGGAGTGCGGTATCGGGCGCCAGTGCAATCAGGGCGCGGTGGGGCGCCAGAAGCAGTTCGGTGATGCCCAAGCCTCTGGCGATGTTGGCGAGTTCGATAAGGGTTGAACTGCTGACCGAGCCGAAGGGCAGGGCGATGCCAGTGGCGAAGGAAGCGTTGAGAGTGAAATCACCGACGGCGTTGGTCGCCGGGCGCGGGACAGCCGCGACATCATTTGCAAGAAGAGGGGCGAGAGCCGTTCGGATTGTCTCGGGGGCGAGGTCGCGGCCACGGGCGGCTTCGCCACGATTGGCTATGAGCTCCAGGATGATGCGCGCAGCGTCGACTGCGTCGGTGGTGGCGACGGTGCCGACAGTCTTGGTGCCGACGCGCAGGTGCCAATGATCGGCGTTGGCGGCAGCAAGGCGGATATCGGCGCCCAGGGCGTTGAGATCGATCTGGCCGTTGCCATCGACAACGACGGTGACCTTGGGGCCGAGGCCGGTGGTGCCGAGCGCACGAATGGCCTGGGCGATTGGACGCGGATCGGCGCGCTCAAGTGGGTCCTGGCCGGCCAAGGGCGGGGTTTCGACGACAAGGCCGCGTTCGATGGCGGTGATGGCCTGGATGGCGGTGGCGAAATCACCCGTGGTCTGGGGCATGAGGCCGCGGACCTGCAGATTGCCGCGGGCGGTGATTTCGAGCTGGCCATTGCCGTGTTGGGCGGCGGTTTTGGCTATGGCCTGCAATTGGCGCGGCGTCAGGCGGCCATTGGGAATGCGGAGCCGGGCCAGCAGACCATCGCCGGTCTGCATCGGCTCATCCAGGCTCGGGCATGCGCCACGCCGCAGCGCGGGGAGCGCTTTTGGTGCGGCGGCGATGGAGAGGGCCTGGGACAAGTCGGGCTCGTGATTGGTGAACGATGATCTTTATACGATCCGGGGCGGGTTATCACCCCTCCCGCTTGCGCAGCAGATAGGTATCCATGATCCAGCCATGCTGGGCGCGGGCGGCGCTACGGGTTTCGATGATGCGGTCGCGCACCTCCAGCAGCGGCCCCTCGATGAGGATTTCGTCCGGCGTGCCGAGATAGGCGCCCCAGAAAATATCGAGGTCGGGATTGTCCAATGCGGCGAAGGCGGTTTGGCCGTCGAGCATAACCACGCTGTCGCTGCGCACGCCTTCGTCGCCGAGTTTGCGGCCGGTAGTGATGTGGACCGGCTCGCCAATGCGGTTCAGCGCAATGCCATGGGCGGCGGTGAGGGCTTGGATCGCGGTGATGCCGGGGATGATTTCGATTCTGAAGGCTGCCTTGTCGAGCCGCTCGATGATGCGGATCGTGCTGTCATACAGGCCGGGATCGCCCCAGACGAGGAAGGCGCAGGCGCCATTGTCTGGCACTTCAGCATGGATCAATCGGGCAAAGATGGCGGCGAGGGCGTCGTGCCAGTCATGCACGCCCGCGCCATAATCGGGATTGGCGGCGTCGCGCTTGGGCACGGCGTATTCGACGCGGCGGCCGGCGGGATTGGTCACATAGCGATCGCAGATGTCGCGGCGCAGATCGGCGAGATCGGCCTTGCCGGCGCCCTTGTCAGGAATGAACAGCACATCGGCGCGGTTGAGCGCATTGATGGCCTGGATGGTCAGGTGCTCGGGATTGCCCGCGCCGATGCCCACGATCAGGATTGTTTTCATCGCCCGCTCCTTTGCCGGCAGATGACGCATAAGCGCGGTGGTTGACAAGCCCCGCCAAGGCATGTATTCAACTAATTAGTATTATACAAGATGGTTGAATAATGGACAGCTTGAGCATCACGCTTTCCGCGCTGGCCGATCCGACGCGACGCGCCATCCTTGCCCGATTGGCGCAAGGGGAAGCGAGCGTCAACGAATTGGCCGAGCCGTTCGACATGACGCTGGCCGCTGTGTCCAAGCACATCAAGGTGCTGGAAAGCGCGGGCCTGATCAGCCGGAGCAAGCAGGCGCAATGGCGCCCCTGCAAATTGGAGGCCGGGCCAATGCGCGACGTGGCGGGACTGGTCGAAAGCTACCGCCGGTTCTGGGAGCAGAATCTTGATCAACTTGACGCCTATCTCGCCAAATTGCAAACGCCCAAAACCGACAGCAAGAACTAGGAGGAACGATCATGAGTGCCGCTCAACAGAACCTGTTCAAGACCGAATTGCCGGCCGACGAGCCGATCATCATCATGTCGCGCACCTTCAATGCCCCGCTCGATCTGGTCTGGACAGTTTGGACCCAGCCCGAACACGTCGCCTATTGGTGGGGGCCGCGCGAGGACAATGAGATTGTCGAATATGATGTGCGCAAAGGCGGCAAGTGGCGGATTGTCTCGTCCATGGGCGACGGCACGGAAGTGGTGTTCTTCGGCACTTATCTCGATGTGCAGCCCAAAAGCCTGATCAAGAACACCTTCGTGGTCGAAGGGCAGTTCGAAGAGGATGACCGCTTCTACGAGGAGCACCATTTCGAAGCGCGAGACGGCAAGGTGTTCTATCGCTCCATCGCCCGGCTCGACAGCTTTGAGACGCGCCAGGGCGTGGTGGATAGCGGCATGGAATGGGGCGCCAACGCGTCCATGGCCAAGTTCGACGAGATACTGCAGCGGTTGCAGCACGGGTGAGCACCCAGGCTGTTAGGTCCGTGTCTCCGGCTCCGTCTCGGCCAAAAACTCGCCCAGGCGATCAAGCCGCCGAACCCAGGTGGTGCGGCGGTCATTGATCCATTGCTCGGCGAGGCTCAGCGCCTCCGGCTCGATCTGGCAGGTGCGGACGCGGCCGACTTTTTGCGAACTGACGAGGCCACTGGCCTCCAGCGCCTGCAGGTGTTGCACGACGGCAGGCAGCGACATGTCGAAGGGCTTGGCCAGTTCGCTGACTGAAGCGGGGCCGCGGCTGAGGCGATCCACCATGGCGCGCCGCGTCGGATCGGCCAGGGCCTGGAACATCAGATCGAGATTGGATTGTTGGTTAAGCATAGAGTTAAGTAACAAATTGGCTGGCCGTTTGTCAATGCGAAGACGTGGGCTTGACCTTCCCATTGGGTAAAGCCGCACAACCATGCCATCCAATTTCAAGGAGACTACCGATGAAATCCCTGTTGCTTGTTTCTGCCCTGCTGCTGGGCGTAGCGTCGCCCGCCTTTGCGCAGGACCATTCCGGCCACGGCGCCATGGCGGCCGGCCTCGAGCCCGCGACCGAGGCCTATAAGGCCGCCAATATGGACATGCATGGCCAGATGGAGATCGACTATTCCGGCGACGCCGACGTGGACTTCATCCGGGGCATGATCCCGCACCATCAGGGGGCGGTGGCGATGGCCAAGATCGTGCTGGAATATGGGAGCGACCCCGAGGTGAAGAAGCTGGCCGAGGGCGTCATTGCCGCGCAGGAAAGCGAGATCGCCTGGATGGAGGATTGGTTGGCGAAGCGGGGAGAATAGGTCGCGACGGCCTTCAATAGCGGAGGTCCCTGCTGTCGCGGGGACCTCCGTTGTGGGTTACGCCGCTTCCGGCGTATATCCGGCCTCGCGGATGGCCTCTTCCCCCACGCGGCGGTCGCCGGTGAATTCCACCCGATGGCTGGCCAGATCGACCGAGATATCAGCGCCGGGCAGGGCCTCTTCCAGCGCCCTGCGCACGGTGCCCACGCAATGGCCGCAGGTCATGTCGTTGACGGCAAAGACGGTTTTTTCGCTCATTTCAGTGTCCTTTACTTGCAGGTTTTCCGGCCAGATCGTCCAGGATCGGGCAATTGGGGCGGTTGTCGCCCGAGCAGCAATGGGCCAGGTGTTTTAGGGTTTTGACCATGGATTGCAGCTCGGTGATCTTGGTTTCCAGCGCCCCGATATGGGCGGTGGCGATATCCTTGACTTCGGCGCTGGCGCGGGATTTGTCCTGCCAGAGGCCCAGCAGCGTGGCCGTTTCCTCGACCGAAAAGCCCAGCGTGCGGGCGCGTTTGACGAAGCGCAACGTATGTACCTCGTCGGCGCCATAGACGCGGTAATTGCTCTCGGTGCGGTTGGGCGGGCTGATCAGGCCGATGGATTCGTAATAGCGGATCATCTTGGCCGAAACGCCCGAAGCGCTGCTGGCTTGCCCGATATTCATGCGGTTTCTCCTTGCAGATTGGCCGGCTTCACCCCGCGCAGGCGCTGGGCATTGCCGACCACGAAGACGCTGGACAGCGCCATGGCACCGGCCCCGATCATTGGGGAAAGCAGGATGCCGAAGCTCGGATAGAGCACGCCGGCAGCCACCGGGATCAGCAGCACATTGTAGCCAAACGCCCAGAACAGGTTTTCCCAGATGTTCTTCATCGTGGCGCGGCTGACGGTGAGGGCATTGAGCACCCCCTTGAGGTCGCCGCCGAGCAGGACCACGTCGGCGCTTTCGATGGCGGCGTCCGTGCCGGTGCCCACGGCAATGCCGATATCGGCTTCGGCCAAAGCCGGGGCATCGTTGATACCATCCCCGACATAGGCGATTTTGCCCAGCTGGCGCAGCGACTTGATGGCGGCGACCTTGTCGGCGGGCAGCACTTCGGCACGGACTTCGTCAATGCCCAACTGGCGGGCAATGGCCTCGGCCGTACGTTTATTGTCACCCGAGATCATCGCGGTCTTGACGCCCATGGCGTGCAGCGCAGCGATAACCGCCTTGCTCGTCGGCTTGATCGTGTCGGCGACCACGATTGCTGCGGCCAGCTTGTCGTCAATGGCGGCAAAGACGGGGGTCTTGCCTTCGTCGGCGAGCTTGTCGATGGCCGTGCTGAAGTCAGAGAAGTCGAGATGGTTGAGGTGACGCTGCGAGCCGATGGTGACCAGTCGCCCATCGACGCGGGCGCGGACGCCATTGCCGGCAATCGCCTCGAACTCGGTGACCGCACCCAGGGCAAGTCCCTGCTTTTCGGCGGCAGTGACAATGGCCTCGGCGATCGGGTGTTCCGACTTGGCCTCCACGGCGGCAATCAGGGCCAGCACTTCGTCATGCTCGAAATCATCATCGAGGATGAGATCGGTCAGCGTGGGTTTGCCTGATGTCAGGGTGCCGGTCTTGTCGAAGGCGACGATCGCGACGTCACGCAACTGCTGGAGGGCTTCGCTCTTGCGGAACAGCACACCCAGCTCGGCAGCGCGGCCGGTGCCCACCATGATGGAGGTGGGGGTGGCCAGGCCCATGGCACAGGGGCAGGCGATGATCAGCACGGCAACGGCATTGACCAGGCCGAAGACATAGGCGGGCGTCGGCCCCCAGAGGGTCCAGACGGCGAAGGTCGCAATGGCCAGCGCGATGACGGCGGGGACGAACCACATGGTGATCTGGTCGACCACCTGCTGGATTGGGAGTTTGCCGCCCTGGGCTTCCTCGACCATGCGGATGATCTGGGCGAGCATGGTATCGCCGCCGACCTTGGTAGCGCGGAAGCTGAAGCTGCCATTGGTGTTGAGCGTGCCGCCGATGACATTGGCGCCCACTGTCTTGGCGACGGGCAGGGGCTCGCCCGAGATCATGGATTCATTGATATTGCTGGCGCCTTCGACGATCTCGCCATCGACAGCAATCTTCTCGCCGGGGCGGACGACGACAATGTCGCCGGCCTTGACCTGCTCGATGGGCAACTCGATCACCTTGCCATCGCGCTGCACGCGAGCGGTCTTGGCCTGTTCGCGCACCAGGCGCTGAATGGCCTCGCCCGTGCGGCCCTTGGCCATGGCCTCGAGCCACCGACCAACCAGGATCAGCGTGACGATGACGGCGGCGGCTTCGTAATAGACATATTGCGTCTGCGCCGGCAGCACCTGCGGCGCGAAAGTGACGACCACCGAATAGAGATAGGCCGCGCCGGCACCCAGGGCGACCAGCGAATTCATTTCCGGAGCGCCGCGCAGCAAGGCCGGAATGCCGATCTTGAAGAAGCGCCAGCCGGGCACGAACAGCACGATGGAGGTGGCGATGAAATAGCCCACATAGAGCACATCCATCGAAACGACGGACATCAGCCACATGTGGAAGGGCATGTAGAGATGGCCCAGCATTTCCAGCACGAAGACGGGCAGGGTGAGGATTGCGGCGATGATCACGTCGCGGCGCAGCACGGCGGCGTCCTCGTCGTGATGCTGGTGGCCGGCATGATTGTGGTGGTCGTGATGCTCGGGCGTCTGGCTGCCCTTGTAGCCGGCCTTGGCAATGGCGGCGACCAGCGCATCGGTGTGGGTCGGCTCGTGCAGTTGCACGGTGGCGCGCTCGGTGGCCAGGTTGACCGAAGCCGAGGCGACGGACGGAACCTTGAGCAGGGCCTTCTCGACGCGGGCGACGCAGGACGCGCAGGTCATGCCTTCGATATCGATGGAAATGGGCTTGGTATGGACGTGTTCATTCATGGCTTTTTACCTCGTCCCACAGCATATAAGGCTTCCCATCATGGGAAGGTCAAGGGGCTATGTGGATGCCACGATGTGTGGGTGTAAAGGGCCTCTCGATATTAGGCTTTTGGCGTGTGGGACCGGGTTTGACGACCATCCAAGCCCTGCGCGAATGGCATTGGCTGCATGGCTCGTTTCAGCGTGGTTACCAAAGCGTCAATTTGAACGCCTCGTGAAAGGCGGCCATTTTAATGATGAATATCAAGGGCTTGATGGTCATCGCCTGTGGATTATTAGGCATTTGCCTAAAATTCAACCTGACGCGAATATGAATGTTCTGCCCATTTTGTTTGCACTGAGTGCATAACGGATGTGCATAGAGTCCATCTTCTAATCACGACTGGCTGGCTATACATAAGGGTCATCAAAACGAAGGGGAAACCAAATGACCATCCGCCAGAAAATCGCACAGTTTGCTCAGTACCAGCGCACCCTGCGTGAGCTGAACGCTCTCGACACCCGCCAGCTCAACGACCTGGGCATCACCAAGGGCGACATCAAGAACATCGCTCGCGGCACCTTCGGCAACTAAGCCGAACTGCCGACATAGACTTGAGATGAAGGCGTCCAATCGGGCGCCTTTTGTCTTTTCTGGGACACTGCAGAGACCTCATGGTGAGCTTGTCGAACCACGAGGTCGAGCGAGTGAAGGATTGGGTGCCACGACCTCGTCCTTCGACAAGCTCAGGATGAGGTCTACTGGCGCTAGCGGATCAAATCCGCCGCTTTCCCACCCAGCGCGGCAACCAGATCATCCGGCTTCATGCGGATTTGCAGGCCTCTCTGGCCGCCATTGAGGAAGATTTCGTCTTCCAGCGTCGCCAATTCCTCGATAGCGGTGGGCACCGGCTTTTTCTGACCGAACGGGCTGATGCCGCCCACCTTGTAGCCCGTCAGGCGTTCCGCGTCGGCGGGCTTCATCATATGTGCTGATTTGCCCCCAAAGGCTGCGGCGAGCTTTTTCATGTTCACTTCCTCGTCCGAGGGCACGACGACGCAGACTGGCTTGCCATCCACCTCGGCCATCAGGGTCTTGAGCACGATGGACGGTGGCACGCCCATGGCCTCGGCCGCCTGCAACCCGACGCGGTCGGCGTCGGGGTCATAATCATAGGTGACGGTGGCGAAGGGGATGCCGGCCTTGGTGAGGGCCAGCGTTGCGGGCGTGGTCTTGGACATGGGATGAAAGTAGTAAAATCGCGCCTCCGGATGCAAGAGGGCATCGAGGCTGGGAGCACCGCCCACCCATCCTCCTCATGAAAGGGAGTGTTCCCTCGGAACTCGTACCACCCACGGTGTCATTCCGGCGCAGGCCGGAATCCATGCTGTGCTTTCTCCACGCATGCGATGCTCGAATAGCCTTCAGCATGGATCCCGGCCTGCGCCGGGATGATAGCGTGATTGATTGACACTTGAGGGCACCAGTTCTCCTCCCCACCGTTCTCCCTCGGGCTCGACCCGAGGGCCACTGACCGCTTGCGCCGGACCAGATAGGCCCTCGGGTCGAGCCCGAGGGAGACGCGGTGATATATTGCCCCAATCTATCAATCTTATCCCCGCCTCCAAACCCCGTGCCATCATGACCCCATTCCCGCCAGTTACGCGGCCCCGACGCAGGGCCGGGTGGGGAGACCGTGGGATGGGGGCGCCTGTCCAGTGGGGTTGGAAACTCGGCAGCCGGACCTGCAAGAATGGTACCGCCTGAACCGGACCCTGCACAAAAGCGGATCGTGACGGGCGGCCATTGGCCCACTCTATCTGTTTCGGAAGGTCCAATGGCCGCCCGTTACCGTATAACCGCGACGCCTCAGGGCCGGGCGGTGTTTCGGCGCGTGTCGACGGGTTAGCCGTCACTACCTCCGCTTGGCAATCATGCCTTCGGTGACCCCGATATCCCGCAGCAAATAGGGCGAGGCGTGGACGAGGTCGATCATTGCCTGCTTGCGGCGACGCTCGGTGCTGGTAAGGCGCGGAAGGCGCCAGTGGGGCAGGCGGAAAACTGCGGCTACGGGCTTTGTCAGGGCAATCATGGCTATGACCATCCTTATGGGGATGGCTCCGGTCTTGGTTTCCATGATCGTAATTTGGCTGGTAACACGGGCGGTTTCCAACTAAAGCTCGATCTAGGTGCATAAGGAGATTTGATCCATGAGCACATTACCGCCGCTGACCGCGATCCGCGCCTTCGAGGCCGTTGCCCGCCATTTGAGCTTCACCCGCGCGGCGGTCGAACTGGGCATGACGCAGGCTGCGGTGAGCTACCAGATCAAGATTCTGGAGGAGCGCGTCGGCACGCCGCTCTTCCTGCGCCGACCCCGGCAGATCGCGCTGACCGAGGCCGGCGCGCGGCTGGCGCCCGAGGTCAGCGCGGCGTTTGACACGTTGCACGCGGCCTTTGCCGAGACGCAGGGACGGGTGGCGGGGACGCTCAGCATTTCATCGGTCCCTACCTTCGCCAGTCATTTTCTCGTGCAGCATCTCGGCCTGTTCCAGGTCGAACACCCCGAACTGGCGGTGCGGCTCGAAAGCTCGCCTCGCGTGATCGATTTTGCGGCCGAGGAATTCGATCTTGCCATTCGCGGGGGCAAGTCAATCGCGCCCGGATTGACCGGGCATAAGCTATTGCCAGCCGATTTTTCGCCAATGTTAAGCCCAAAGCTGGCTGAAAGCATTGGCGGCGTTAAGCGTCCGGAAGACCTGCTGAAATTGCCGATGGTGGATGCCGACGATCCGTGGTTTGCGCTGTGGTTCGAGCAGGCGGGGGTGTTTGGCTATTCGCTGGATATGCGGCCGATCAGCCGGCTGGGGGCGCAGAATCTGGAGGCTGCTGCGGCCATAGCCGGGCGTGGTGTGGCGATGCTGACGCCGGCATTTTATGCCGAGGATATTGCGGCGGGGCGGTTGATCCAGCCGTTTGATCTGCTGGCGAGCGATGGGCATGCCTATTATCTGGTTTATCCGGAGGCACGCCGCAACGCCCCGAAAATCAAGGCTTTCCGCGATTGGCTGCTGCCACTGGCGGCGTCTTTGGGGAAATGAAAAAGGCCCGGCACTGCTGCCGGGCCTGGTATTTTCAGGGCGCGATGGCTTAGACGATGCCGCCAGAACCACCCTCGACCGCGGGGCGGATTTCGGCGACTTTGGCGCGGTAGCCGGCAGCACGGTAGGTGCCGAGCAGGTCGATGGCGCCGCCTTTTTCGAGGCGGGCCATGGCCAGGATGGGCTCCACATCGGTGCGATAAGCGTGACGCAATTCCTGCGTTGCGGCGAGTGCATCGTTAGCGGACTGTGCACCTTGAAGGGCGTCGCGGTTAACCAGTAGCGCCTGCGCATAGGCCCGCTGCACATCCGAAGCGGACAGCATCAGCGACTCGATCGGATCGGTCACGTTATGCGACTGATCGAGCATGTGGGCGGGGTGGAAATCCGCGTAGCGCGCTTCGGCATCGACCAGTTCGTTGAACACGAGGAACAGGCGATAGGGATCGATGGCGCCGGCATCGAGGTCGTCGTCGCCATACTTGCTGTCATTGAAATGGAAGCCGCCAAGCTTGCCGAACTGGGCGAGGCGGGAGACGATCATCTCGATGTTCACATTGGGCGCGTGGTGGCCCAGATCGACCAGGCAATAGGCCTTGTCGCCCAGCTCCTTGGCGATGATGTAATTGGTGCCCCAATCCTGCACGACGGTGGAGTAGAAGGCCGGCTCATACATCTTGTGTTCGGTATAGATGCGCCAGTCATCTGGCAGCTCGGCATAAACCGCCTTCATCGAGTCGAGGTAATGCTCGAACTGGGTGGCGAAATTGGTCTGGCCGGGGAAGTTCGAGCCATCGCCGATCCATACGGTCAGCGCCTTGGAGCCGATGGTCTTGCCGATTTCGATGCATTCAAGATTGTGCTCGATGGCCTGCTGGCGCGTGGCCGCATCGGCGGAGGAGAGCGAGCCGAATTTGTAGGACTGCAACTGGCCCTTGGCATCGGAGAAGGTGTTGGAATTCATCGCGTCAAAGCCGAGGCTGAAGCGCGATGCCGCCTGCTTGAGGCGATTGGGATCGGCCTTGTCCCACGGGATATGCAGCGAAACGGTATTGGTGGCCTGGGTCAGCTGGGCGATGACGGCGCAATCCTCGATCTTGTCGAAGATGTCGCGCGGCTCGCCCAGACCCGGGAAGCGGGCAAAGCGGGTGCCGCCGGTGCCGACGCCCCAGGAGGGAACGGCCACGTTAAATTCGGCGACCTTGGCCTTGATGGTGTCGATATCGATGCCGCGCCGGTCCAGACGCTCGCCCAGGCTTTCGTAATCGGCATGCAGATCATCCACGCGATCGGCATTTTCTGCTTCGATGATGGACGGGTCGATGATGTGATCGGTCATGATTTCCTCCGCTCAATCCACACACTCGATGTCATCCCGGACTTGATCCGGGATCCATCCTGAGATCTCAAGATGGGCCCCGGCCTATGCCGGGGTGACACCGTGGGTGGGCTGGATTGTGCCCTTTTCTTACCGCGTGAATGACTGGGCGTTGCCCGCGTCGACATTGATGATGTTGCCGGTGGACTTGGCCGAGGCGTCCGAGGCGAAGAAGTAGATGGCTTCGGCGATGTCCTCGGGGAACACGGAGCGCTTGAGCATGGAGCGCTCGCGGTACATTTCCTCGAGGCCGTCCTTGTCGGTCTTGTAGGTCGAGGCGCGCTGCTCGAGCCATTCGCCGGCCCAAATCTTGGAGCCGCGCAAAACGGCGTCCGGATTGACGGTGTTGACGCGGATCTGCTCGCTGGCGCCTTCAAGGGCAAGGCAGCGGGCGAGATGGATTTCGGCGGCCTTGGCGGTGCAATAGGCGCTAGCGTTGGGGGAAGCGGCCAAGCCATTCTTGGACGCGACGAACACTACATTGCCGCCGATCTTCTGCTTGCGGAATAGGCGGAAGGCTTCGCGGCTCACCAGGAAATAGCCCGTGGACAGGATGTCCATGTTCTTGTTCCAAAGCTCGAGCGTGGTCTCCTCGATCGGGGCCGAGGAGGCGAGGCCGGCATTGGACACCAGGATGTCGAGGCCACCGAATTCGACCACGGCATGGGCGAAGCCGGAGATAACGGCCTCTTCCTTGGTGACGTTGACGATGACGGGGCGGACGAAATCAGCGCCGAATGCCTTGCCCAGCTCTTCGGTTGCACCGGCCAAAGCGGTCTCGTCGATATCGGCGAGGACAACGCAGGCGCCTTCACGGAGGAGACGGACAGCAGTGGCCTTGCCAATGCCTCCAGCGCCGCCGGTGACCAGGGCGATCTGACCGGCCAGGGACTTCGGCTTGGGCATGCGGGAGAGCTTGGCTTCTTCAAGCAGCCAATATTCGATGTCGAAGGCTTCCTGCTCGGGTAGGCCGACATAGGTGGAGACGGTCGAAGCGCCGCGCATCACATTGATGGCGTTGACATAGAACTCGCCGGAAATGCGGGCGGTGGCCTTGTCCTTGGCGAAGGTGAACATGCCCACGCCCGGCATCAGGTAAACCACGGCATTCGGGTCGCGCACGGCGGGCGAATTGTCGTGTTTGCAGCGGTCGTAATAGGCCTGGTAATCGACGCGATAGGCGGCGATATCCTCAGGGATTTTTGCAATGACCGCATCCACATCGGGATCGGCCGGATCGAACTCGATCACCAGCGGACGGATTTTGGTGCGCAGGAAGTGGTCGGGGCAGGAGGTGCCCAGGGCGGCCAACGGGCGCAGGTCCTTGGAATTGACGAATTCCAGCACGGCGGCGCTGTCGTCGAAATGGCCCAGCTTGTGGCTGTCTTCCGAGATAAGGCCGCGAATTTTCGGCATCAGCTTGGCAGCGATGGCGCGACGCTCTTCCGCAGGCAATGACTTGACGGCTTCGCCACCAAAGATCGTCTTGCCTTCGGTCTGCTGCTCGAACCACTCGATCGCCTGATTGATGATGCCGATCGTGGTTTCGTAGCATTCCTTGGGCGTGTCGCCCCAGGTGAACAGGCCATGCGATTCAAGGATCAGGCCCTTGGCATTGGGGTTTTCCTCGCAGAATTTGCCTAGCCACAGACCCAGCTCAAAGCCGGGCTTCTTCCAGGGCAGCCAGCCAATGGTGTCGCCAAAGATTTGCTTGGTGAGTTCCTTGGAATTCTCCGACGCCGCGATAGCGATGATCGCGTCCGGGTGCATGTGGTCAACGAAGGGGCGGTTCACATAGGCGTGGAGCGGGGTGTCGATCGAAGCGGCGCGGGGGTTCAGATTGAACGTGGCGTGGGGGAGATAGCCCACCATCTCGTCTTCAAACTCGACGCCGCGATAGAGCCCCTTCAGGGCCCTCAGCTTGTCCATATAGAGGGTCGAAAAGCCATCGAGCTTGATCGAAGCGCTGTCGCCGCCCGAACCCTTGACCCAGAGGACTTCAACGTCCTGACCGGTCAGTGGGTCTTTTTGCCAGATTTTGGAAGAGGTATTGCCGCCGCCGTAATTGGTGACGCGCTTGTCCGATCCGAGCAGGTTGGAACGGTAAACAAGGCGCTCGGGCTCGCTCATCGAGGCGGCCTTGGCGTCATCCCAAAGGTTCGCAAGGCGCTTGGGCGCGGTGGTGGACATGATACTCCTCCCAGAGAGTTGGATAGTGGAAAGTTGGCCGGACATGGCCATAGTTCTCGTCAAGCTGTCAATCAGAAACAATCATCAACGATCAGATTTCGTTGATACTGATCGGTCATGGCAAAATCATGATTGACACTGATTGGTTTTGATGAAACTCAAAGGCCCAGGGAGAAGTCATTTGCACGAAACCGAGCGCCACAGGGTCATTCTGGCCGCCGTCCAGGCACGGCCCGTCGCGACTGTCGCCGAGCTGGTGGATATGACCGGCACTTCGGAAGCGACAATCCGCCGCGACATTGCGGCTTTGCATGTGCAAGGCCAGCTGCGCCGGGTGCGCGGCGGCGCCGAAGCGGTCAATCCGCCCGAGCAGGGTGGGCTGATGGGCCGGCCCTTCTCGGTGAACGAAACCATCAACATGAACGCCAAGCGCGCCATTGCCCGCGCAGCGGCGGACCTGTGTCGGGATGGCGAGCCGATCATCATCAATGGCGGCACGACGACCTATCAGATGGTGCACCACCTGACAGCGCGGCGGCTGAGCGTGTTCACCAATTCCTTCGCCATAGCCGAATTCCTGATCCAGAATTCCCGCAATTCCGTGGTTATTCCCGGTGGCACCATCTATCGCGAGCAGAACGTCATCCTGTCGCCCTTTGGCGGTGTGGTGGCCTCCCATTTTTACGCCAAGCGCATGTTTATCGGCTGCCAGGGCATCGGCCAGCACGGCCTGATGGAAGCCGATCCGATGATCGTTCAATCCGAACTGGGCCTGATCGGCCAGGCGGATGAGCTGATCGTGCTGGCAGATTCATCCAAGTTTTCGGGCAGATCGAGCCTCATCCTGTGTGGGCTCGACCGAATAACCGCTGTCATCACCGACAGCGGCATCCGCGACGCAGATCGCCAAATGCTGGAAACGGCAGGCGTGCGGCTCATCGTCGTGGAAACCAGTGCTGAGGCCGTCCGAAATTCGGTGGCCTGAGCCAAATCGTAAGACCAAACGTCCCAGGGAGGGAATAAAATGAAACTGCTTAAAGTCCTGGCCGCGACCACTGCCGTAGCAGTGCTGCTCGCCAGCCCCGCTTTCGCCCAGACCCGCATCGCGCTGGTCGTCAAGTCGCTGGGTAACGGCTTCTTCGACGCCGCCAACAAGGGCGCCCAGGAAGCGGCCAAGGAACTGGGTGACGTCGAAGTCATCTATACGGGCCCAACCGCTGCCACTGCCGAAGCCCAGATCGAAGTCATCAACTCACTGATCGCTCAGCAGGTCGACGCCATCGCCATTTCGGCCAATGACCCGGACGCTCTGGTACCGGCATTGCAGAAGGCCATGCAGCGCGGCATCAAGGTGATCTCGTTTGATAGCGGCGTTGCCGAAGCCGGCCGCCAGATCCACCTCAACCCGTCCGACACCAATCTGATCGGCGAAACCATCATCAAGCTGGCGGCCGACTATCTGCCTGAAGGTGGCGACGTGGCGATCCTGTCGGCCGCCTCGACCGCGACCAACCAGAATGCCTGGATCGAAGCCGCCAAGGCCGTGCTGCCCGAGAAGTTCCCGAACATCAATCTGGTGGCAACCGTCTATGGCGACGATGACTCGGTGAAGTCGACCGACGAAGCCAAGGGCCTGATCGCATCCTACCCCAACCTCAAGGCTATCATTGCCCCGACCACGGTCGGCGTCGTGGCTGCCGCCCAGGTGGTGACCGACCAGAACCTGATCGGCAAGATCAACGTGACCGGCCTGGCTCTGCCGAGCGAATTCAAGCAGTTCATCGATAATGGCGCTTCGCAGGCCGTGGCTTTGTGGAACCCGATCGATCTGGGTTACTCGGCCATCTATCTGGCCAATGACCTGATCAAGGGCGAAGAAGCCAAGCCAGGTGCCGTGTTCTCGATCGGCCGCGTTGGCGAAATCACGCTGGACGACACCAACTCGGCCCCAATGGCCGCGCCGTTCCAGTTCGACAAGTCCAATATCGAAGAATTCTCCAAGATCTATTGATCCCGCTACTGGTCCGGCGCTTCGGCGCCGGGCCTCCTTCTCCCGCGGAGTCATTCCCGCGAAAGCGGGAACCCCTGTTTCAGAAAACGGCGGTTCCCGCTTTCGCGGGAATGACTTGGTGAAAGACAAAGACATCCGACATGAACCAAGACCCCATCCTCACTCTCGCCGGTATCACCAAGACGTTTCCCGGCGTGCGGGCGCTGCATAATGTGTCGCTGGAGCTCTATCCCGGCCAGGTGACCGCGCTGATTGGCGAAAACGGGGCCGGCAAGTCGACGCTGGTCAAGATCATGACGGGGATTTATCAACCCGATGAAGGCCAGATCACAGTATCGGGCAAGGCGCTGAGCCTGCCCACGGCGCATTCGGCGTTTGAAGCGGGCGTCACGGCGATCCATCAGGAAACCGTGCTGTTCGACGAGCTGACGGTGGCCGAAAACATCTATCTCGGCCATGCCCCGCGCAACCGGTTTGGCATGATCGACTGGAAGACCATGCGCGCTGAATCGCGCAAGACGCTGGAGTCGATGGCCGCGGGGATCGATCCCGATATCAAGCTCAAGGAATTGGGCATTGCCAAAAAGCACCTGGTCGCGGTGGCGCGGGCGCTGTCCATCGATGCGCAGGTCGTGATCATGGATGAGCCGACTGCGGCGCTGAGCCAGAAGGAGATCGAAGAGCTTTACGTGCTGATCGATCTGCTCAAGCAGGACGGCAAGGCGATCCTCTTCATCTCGCACAAATTCGATGAAATCTACCGCATTGCCGACCGTTTCACCGTGTTCCGCGATGGCGAGCAGGTGGGCAAGGGGCTGATCAAGGACACCAAGCAGAGCGACATCGTCAAGCTGATGGTCGGGCGCTCGGTCGATCATATTTTTCCCGAGCGCAAGGCCGAGATTGGTCCTATGGTGCTCGAGGCCAAGGGGCTGAGCCACCCAACCGAATTTGCCGATATTTCCTTTGCCGTTCGTAAGGGCGAAATCCTGGGCTTTTATGGCCTCGTCGGTGCGGGGCGCAGCGAAGTGATGCAGGCCGTGTTCGGCATGACGCGGCCGTCGCATGGCGCGCTGGTGCTGGATGGGGCGGTGATCAACCCCAAGTCTCCTGCCGATGCGGTCGAGGCGGGCATTGTTTATGTGCCCGAGGAGCGCGGCAAGCAGGGCGTGATCACGGGCGAACCGATTTTTATGAATGTCTCGCTGCCCTCGCTGCAAAAGACCTCGCGCTCCGGCTTCTTGCGCATGGCCGAGGAATTCAAGCTGGCGCGGACCTATACCGAGCGGCTGGACCTGCGCGCATCCTCGCTGAGCCAGAATGTGTCCACCCTGTCGGGCGGCAATCAGCAGAAAGTGGTGATCGCCAAATGGCTGGCAACGCTGCCCAAGGTGATCATTCTGGATGAGCCTACCAAGGGCATCGATATCGGCTCCAAGGCCGCGGTGCATGGCTTTATGGCCGAGCTGGTGGCGCAGGGGCTGAGCGTGATCATGGTGTCCTCGGAACTGCCCGAAGTGATGGGTATGAGCGACCGGATCGTAGTGATGCGCGAAGGGCGGATCGTGGACACATTGGACAATAAGGGGCTGGCCCCCGAAACGCTGGTGCGCCTGGCCGCCGGTATCGCCGAGGAAGTCGCAGCATGAAGTCGCTCGCCAAACATCGTGAAATCTGGCTGGGCCTGGCCATTATCGCCGTCATCATTCTGGTGACGCTGCGCTTCCCGCGCTTTTCCCAGCCGGGCAATCTGCTGACCATTTTCAACGACACATCGATCCTGATGATGCTGGCTTTGGGGCAGATGGCGATGATCCTGACCCGCTCGATCGATCTCAGCATGGCGGCCAATCTGGCGCTGACCGGGATGATCGCGGCCATGCTCAACGCCGCCTATCCCGCCATTCCCATTCCGCTGATCATGGCGCTGTGCGTGGTGATCGGGGGGCTTTTGGGCGCGTTCAATGGCGTGCTGGTGTGGAAGCTCAATATTCCGCCCATCGTCGTGACGCTGGGCACGCTCACCATTTTCCGTGGGCTGGTGTTCGTCATTTCGGGCGGCGCCTGGGTCAATGCAGCGCAGATGAGCCCGGACTTTATTCAGCTGCAGCGCGCCGTGGTGCTGGGGCTGCCGGTATTGAGCTGGATCGCCATTGTGGTCGCGATCCTGTTTTTCCTGCTGATGACGCGCACGCCTTTGGGGCGGGCGCTCTATGCCATCGGGGTCAATCCGACGGCCTCGGTCTATGCCGGCATCAATGTCGGGCTGACCAAGTTCATGGCCTTCGTGCTGGCGGGGGCTGTCTCTGGGCTGTGCGGTTATCTCTGGATTTCGCGCTATGTGATCGCCTCGGTGGAAGTGGCGAGCGGGTATGAGCTGACCATTGTGGCGGCCTGCGTGATCGGGGGCATCTCGATTGCTGGTGGCATCGGCACGGTGGCCGGGGCGCTGCTGGGGGCGCTGTTCCTGGGCGTGATCAACAATGCGCTGCCGGTGATCAATATTTCCCCGTTCTGGCAGATGGCCATTTCCGGCACGGCGATCCTGTTGGCGGTGATCCTCAATGCGCGGGGCGAACGGCGCAAGGGCCGGGTGATTTTGAAATCGGCGGAGGCCGCCCATGTCTGACGTAACAACCGGGCGCCAGCTGCCCAATCGGCTCGATAATCCCCTGAAGTCGACACTGTTGAGCTGGGAGAGCCTGCTGGTTCTCGTGGCGGTGGCGATCTTCATCTTCAATTCCAACGCCTCGCCCTATTTCCTCAATGAGTGGAGCCTGAGCGATCTCACCTTCAACTTCACCGAGAAGGCGCTGATCGCGCTGGCTATGGCGCTGTTGATCATCTCGGGCGAGATCGATCTGTCGGTCGCGGCGATCATCGCGCTGGCCTCCACCATGATGGGGCTGGCGCTGCAATATGGCGCCGATACGCCGGTGCTGGTGGCGGTCGGTGTGGGCGTGGGGCTGCTGTGCGGGGCGTTTAACGGCTTTCTGGTGACAGGGCTGAAACTGCCCTCCATTGTGGTCACCATCGGCACGATGAGCCTGTTCCGCGGCATTTCCTACATCATCCTGGGCGACAAGAGCTTTGGCAATTATCCGGCCAGCTTTGGCTGGTTCGGGCAGGGCTATGTGTGGTGGGTGATCTCGTTCGAGCTGGTGCTGTTCCTGGTGTTTGCGGTGATCTATTTCGTGTTGCTGCACCGCACCAATTTCGGCCGGCGGGTATTTGCCATCGGCAATAATGATGTCGCGGCGCAATTCTCCGGCGTGCGGGTCGATCGCATCAAGTTCATCCTGTTTTGCCTGACGGGGCTGATGAGCGGCATCGCTTCCGTGCTGCTGACGGCACGGCTGGGCTCGACAAGGCCATCCATTGCCGAGGGCTTCGAGCTTGAGGCCATTACCATGGTGGTGCTGGGCGGGGTGTCGATCCTGGGCGGGGCGGGCTCGATTGTCGGCGTCGTGCTGGCGGCGCTGATCATGGGGCTGGTGACCTTCGGGCTGGGGCTGCTCAATGTGCCGGGTATCGTCATGTCGATCTTTATCGGCGGGCTGCTGATCACGGTGATCGCGCTGCCCATCCTGTTCAGAATGTGGAGGCAGCGCGCATGATCGTGGATGGCGGCTACGAAAAGCATGCGTTCAAGATGCTTCTGAATCCCGGCAAGGCGGCGGAATACAAAAAGCGCCATGACGAGATTTTCCCCGAACTGGTCGAGCTGCTGCACGAGGCGGGGGTGAAGGACTATTCGATCCATCTGGACGAAGAGACCAATGTCCTGTTCGGCGTGCTGTGGCGGCGGGTGGACCATACGATGGGTGATCTACCGGGCACTGAGGTGATGAAGCGCTGGTGGGCGCATATGGCCGATGTGATGGCGACCAATGAGCAGAATGAGCCGCTGTCCACCGATCTCGTGCCGATGTTTTGGATGAAGTAGTTACACACTCAGTTCCCAACCACGGTGTCATCCCCGCGAAAGCGGGGACCTCTGTTTCAGAGGGCTAGAGAAGGAAACGGAGGTTCCCGCTTTCGCGGGAATGACATTGTGGGATGTGCGGGGGTCGAGGCATGGGATGGCCCCAACCCCTTCCTTCTCCCCTCGTGGGAGAAGGTGCCCGAAGGGCGGATGAGGGGGCTAATTCTTCGCCAGATAGGCGGCTAGGCGCTCCAGTCTTTCAACCCACATCCGCTTGCGGGCTTCCAGTAACTGCATCAGATAACGGGCCATGGTGATCACTCCGGTTAAGTGATCACTTTAGTATTAGCCGGGTCCCGCCACAACGCTTAATTGATCACTTAACGGTGTGGGCTTTCCGCACGCTGCGGGCCATGAGCCAGACGGCGAGGACTACGAAGGGGGCGGCGATGGAGAGGGTCATGACTTTGTTGAAGTGGAACTCTTCCAGGGGGCCGGCCAGCATATAGCTCAAAATGCCGAGCAGGTAATAGCTGATGGCGATGGTGGACAGGCCTTCCACCGTGCGCTGCAGGTAGAACTGGCTGCGGGCGGTCTGGGCGATATTGTCGAGCACGGCGTTGTTCTGCTGCTGCATGTCCACGCCGATGCGGACATTGAGCAGGCTGATGGCGCGCTCGATCTTGCTAGAGAGGACGGAAAGCCGCTTTTCCATGGCGGCGCAGGTGGCAAGGCCCGGATCGACCCGATTGCCGATATAGTGAGTGAGGCTGGAGCCGAAAGCAGTCGAGCTTTCGCGCAGGCCGGCGAGGCGCGTGCGCAGGATATCGCCATAGGCGTGGCAGGCGGCAAAGCGATAGCCCAGCCGCTCGGAGAGTTGGCCCGAGCGGACCGAAAGGGCGTCGAGCGCGGTGAGCGCGGTCTGCACGGTCTCGGACGTCGTGGCTTCCGAGAGGCTCTCCATCAAAGCGGTCAGCTCGATCTCGGTGGCGCGCAGGCTGGGGGAGACTTCGCGGGCCAGCGGCAGAGCGAGCAGGGCCATGGTGCGGTAGGTTTCCACTTCCAATAGGCGCCGGATGATGATCGAGCGGCGCAGGACCGAAAGGCCACCGGCGGCAAATTCGAAGCGGGTGAACTTGTCGGCATCGGGCACGAAATCGGTCGCGACCTGCGCCTTGCCGCTTTCAACGTCGGCGACGCACAGGCTTGGCAGCGAGAAGGCGGGCAGCAGGGCTTCGGGCACGGTCTTGTCGGCAATGACGTCAATGCGGGTGGCGCCGATCAGTAGGCCATCCTCGATGGCAGCTAGGCCAATGCCGTCGGGATAGTTCTGCTTGTCCTTGAGGGCACTGCGCCAGGTGATGGTGACGAATTCGGTGTGGAATTCCCAGGTAATGTGCCGGTTGTCGCGGTCAAAACCATGCTGGCGGCTCGATGGGCCGGGCACGGCGACACCAGCATCGCGGCAGAATTGCTCGAAGCGGTGAAATACGCGCATCATGGCGCCGGCTTCGGACGGCATGACAAAGACCAGCCGGCGAATGCGGCATTCCGCTTCGATAATCTCGACGGGGCGCGCATGCACCTCGTCCATGATGGCAGTGCGATACGGGTGGTCGGTCAGCTGTGTCTGCACGGTCGGAGGCTCCATTCGGGACCAATCGACACTCAGCTGACTGTCGATTGATCCTGGCGATGAGTAGCGCGTTCACCGCTATTGGCAATGAGACTTTCGGGCGCGGTTCGGTCGATGGTGGAGAGGATTGCCTGGGCAATTGTGGCATTGCCGCGCGGCCAGCAGAGCTGAAAGGCCATGTCATAGCGGGCCGGCAGCGGCATTTGCGTCAGATCGCCGCGAATGCGGGCAACGGAGGCCTGCGGCAGCACCGAGACGAAACCGTGATGCAGCACCAGATTGAGAATGACCGGGATCGAGTCGATCTCGATGAGGCGGATGGCGCTGCGCTCGGTGTCGCTCAGATGGTCATCTAGAATGCGGTTGATACGCTGGCGCAGCCCACTGCGGGCGCTGGGCACGGCCAGCGGGCTCAAGAGCAGCGCATCGGCAATGCTGCCGGCGGGCTGGGTGCTGACCACGGCGAGGGGCGTGGTGCTGACAATGCGGCCATCGAGATCGGCGGGGAGGTGATCGATATCGAGAAACGCGGCGTCGAACAGGCCTTTCTTGAGGCCGGCCAATAGGTCCTCGGCCGTGGTGGAGCTGACAAAGAGCGGGGCGCGGGGGCGCTCGTCGAGCCAGCGGGCGGCGAGGTTGGCGAGGAGCCGGGCGATCTCGCTTTCATAGCCAAGGGGGATGATCGAGCCCAGCCGGGCGGTGGCGGCGGATTTGCGGAAACGCTCTTCGGCAGCGCGAGAGATGTTTCGCCAAGCGGTTAGCAGGTTTTCGGCGGTGGCGGCCAAGACGGCGCCTTGCTCTGTGACTGAGGAGCCGACGCTGCCGCGTACGAGAAGCGAGACGCCGAGAAGGGCTTCGAGATGGGTGACCTGGCGGGTCAATTGCGGCTGACCCATGCCCAGGGCGCGGGCGGCACGGCGAATGCTGCCCTGCGCCACCACTTGCCCGAACCGCTCCAGCGCTTCGAACTTGATGGGGCGATCCCCGGTGATCTGGCGGGCTAGCTGGGCGGCAGCGGCGATTTCAGGCTCCAGCCGAATGGCTTCGAGACTGGCGACGAGGCCCGACCCGGCCTTTTCTACCAGCCGCACCGAGATTTCCGCCTCGACCCTGGCGATGGCCGCAGCAATAGTGGAGACGGGGCGGTTCAATGTGCGTGCCGCGCCGCGCAGGCTGCGCGTGCGCAGCACCAGGTCCATCGCGATCAGGCTTGCCGTATCCATGTGCCCACCATCTGAGCAGGCCCGGTCCATGCTTAGAAAAACCGCATAGCCTGTTCAGTATTTGGGATATCCCATCCCTGCGTGCGATCCAATAGCGTGCTGCTTATGAACGAACTGGCAATGAGCATAAGCGGCCTTCCCATTACCCTGAGCGGCAAGCCGCTGAGCTTTGCCGATCTTGCCCGGATCGGCGCGCGCAAGGCGCGGCTGGTGGCCGATCCCGATGCCATGATGCGGGTGGCGGCGGCGCGCGAAGTGGTCGAGCAGGCCATTGCGGCGGGGCAACCGGTTTATGGCTCGACCACGGGCGTTGGGGCCATGAAGGATGTGGAGTGGACGCCCGACCAGCTCGACGCCTTCAATCTAGGACTGGTGCGGGCGCATCACTTCGGCACGGGCGAGGCGTTTTCCAATCCGATCGTGCGCACGGCCATGGCTATTCGCGTCAATATGGCGCTGACCGGACGGGTGGGCTGCACCACCGATCTGGTGGAGGCCTATCTGGCGCTGCTCTCGGCCGATGTGGTGCCGGTGGTGCGGCGCACGGGATCGATCGGTTGCGCCGATATCGGGCTGATGGGGCAGATCGGGGCGGTGCTGACGGGGGCGGGCGAGGCCATGTTCGATGGCCACCGCCAGCCGGCGGAGACCGCGCTGTCGGCAGCGGGACTCAAGCCGTTCCGGCTGGCGCCGCGCGATAGCCTGGCGTCGATTTCGACCAATGCCGTGGGTTATGCGGCCGCCGCCGCCGCGATCCGCGATGCTGCCGCTGCCGTGCGCGTGATGCTGGCGACGGGACTGACCACGGCGGGGGCGCTGGGCGCCTCGCGCGATCCGTGGAAGGCGGTGGCCCATGTCGGCACTGAGCGCGAGGCGGGAATTGGCGCCTGGCTCTATTTCAACGCCAAGGGCTGGGACTGGCCCGATGCCACCCATATCCAGGATCCGCTCAGCCTGCGCATGATGAGTCAGGTGTTTGCGACCGGCTATGAGACGCTGGTGGCGGCGGGCAAGATCTTGCTGGCGGCGACCGGACGGACGGATGACAATCCGGTGGTGGCGGGCGGACAGGTGATCACCTCGGGTGGCTCGCTCCCACTTGATGTCACGGTGTTTTTGCAGACCGCGCAATTGGGGCTGGCCCATATCGCGCGCAATTCGTTCAATCGCTGCGTGCTGCTGGGCAATGGCCAGCGGCGGGGTCTGCCGGTCAACCTGGTGCAGCCGGGCGCTATTGCTACGGGGTTCGGGCCGATCATCAAGCTGGCGGGCGAGCTGTTTGCGCGCGTGCTGACCATGACCAATCCGATCTCGGCCAATTCCATGGTGGTGGCCGGCGGCATTGAGGATGAAGCCACCTTTCTGCCGCTGGTCGTCGAGCGGCTGGAGCGGCAGGTGCTGGCTTTGCGGCGGTTGGCGGCGCTTGAGGCCATGCTGGCGGCGCAGGCCATGGATATTTCGGACGACAATCCCGGCAATGTTCCGGGCATCATCTATTCGCTGGTACGCCGGCATGCTGACACATATTGGCAGGACCGCCCGCTATCGGCCGAGGTGGAGGCCATCGAGCATGCATTGGCCTCCGACGAGTTGATGAACGAACTAATTTCTCACTCGGCGATTATGGAGTTGGACGAGTTTTTCGCACTGGGGCCCATTACCTAGAATTTGCGGCCTCGCTCAATTCTACCAAGACGTTAGGTTAGGGACAGCCGGGCCCGACAGCCCGGAGAAAACGGAGAAACCAATGCGCCTCAAATCCACGCTTCTCAGCGCCGTCGCTGCGCTCGCCATCTCGGTGACATCAGCCAATGCCCAGGTCGTCGTTTCCTCCAAGATCGACACCGAGGGCGGGGTGCTTGGCAACATCATCAAGCAGGTGCTTGAAGCCAATGACATCCCGGTCACCGACCGCATCCAGCTCGGCGGCACGCCAATCGTGCGCGAGGCGATCACGGCCGGCGAAATCGACATCTATCCCGAATATACCGGCAATGCGGCCTTCTTCTTCGACAAGGCCGATGATCCGCTCTGGAACAATGCCGAAAGCGCCTATGCCGAGGCGGCCAAGCTCGATTACGACGCCAACAAGATCGTCTGGCTGACCCCTTCGCCGGCCAACAATACCTGGGCCGTGGCCCTGCGTGCCGACGTGGCAGACGCCAATAAGCTGGTGACGTTCAGCGAATTCGGCGCCTGGGTTGCGGGTGGCGGGCAGGTCAAACTCGCCGCATCGGCCGAGTTCGTGAACTCGCCGGCAGCTTTGCCCAAGTTCCAGGAAGTTTATGGCTTCACGCTGAAGCCCGACCAGCTGGTGACGCTGTCGGGTGGCGATACGGCGGCGACCATTGCTGCTGCCGCGCAGCAGACCAACGGCGTCAATGCCGCCATGGTCTATGGCACGGATGGCGGCATCGCGCCCTCGGGCCTCAAAGTGCTTGAGGACGACAAGGGCGTGCAGCCGGTTTACCAGCCCGCCCCGATCATCCGCGAGGCCGTGCTGACCGAATATCCGCAGATCGAAGAGCTGCTCAAGCCGGTGTTTGCCGGGCTGACGCTCGAAGTGCTGCAGGACCTCAATGGCCGCGTACAGGTTGGCGGCGAGGCGGCTTCGGCTGTCGCGACGGACTACCTGACCAAGGGCGGCTTTCTGGATTGATGACTGATGGGGGTGGGGCGTCGATACCCCCACCCAGTGAGCCGCGATCTGCCTCCCTCCCCCTTGAGGGGAGGGATTGAGGGTGGGGGTGCTGAACCCTCCAACGGCATCGAGCATGTTGGGACCGCAGCACCCCCACCCTAGCCCTCCCCTCAAGGGGGAGGGGATTGCATCGGGGCTCTCCGACTATCGCAAGCCTCTCCACATCGCGCAGAGTTGGAGCCAGCATGAGCATCGCCGAAACATCTTCGATAGCGAGCCGCCCTACCTGGTTGGCGCTCGACAAGCTGGGCGTGCTGATCGCGTTAATCGCGGCAGCAGGGGCGGCTTTGCCGTTTGCCTTGTTCCGGGCCAATCGCATCGTGCTGGGCGAGCCACGTTCGCTGCTCGATGCATTGCCGGCTTTGCCATCGGGTGTGCTCATTTGTGTGCTGCTGGCCGGTTTCATTGTCGCGCTGCTGCGCTTTCCGACGCTGGTCAAACTGATCGCCGGGTTTGTCGTGCTTGGTGTGCTGGCCATTCTGATCGGCTGGTCGGGGAGCTATCTGACGCCGCCGGATAATACGTTTGCGCGGGTGTCGCCCGGGGCCGGGTTCTGGCTTTTGGTGTTTGGCTTTGCGCTGATGGTGGCTGACGCACTGACGCGGCTGCGGTTCAGGCCATGGGTGCGACTGACTATCCTGCTGGTGGTCGCGCTGGCGATTGGTGCGCTGCTGTGGAGCGGGGCGTGGAATGATCTTTCCATGCTCAAGGAATATGCCACCCGCGCGCCGGCTTTCTGGCAGGAGGCGCGCACGCATCTGGGGCTGGCCTTTGGCTCGGTGGCGATTGCCACCATCGTGGGCGTGCCGGTCGGCATTCTTTGCTACAAGGTCAAGCCGCTGCGGGCGGCGGTACTCAATGTGCTCAATATTGTGCAGACTATTCCGTCCATTGCCCTGTTCGGCCTGCTGATCGCCCCCTTGGCGTGGGTGGCGGCCAATATTCCGGGCGCGTCGGCCATCGGCATTTCGGGTATTGGCGTGGCGCCGGCCATGGTGGCGCTGTTCGCCTATTCGCTGCTGCCCATCGTGTCCAACACTGTGGTGGGGCTGCAAAGCGTGTCGCCGGCCGCGGTCGATGCGGCCAAGGGCATGGGGATGACCGGCTCGCAGCGCCTGTTTGCGGTGGAATTGCCGCTGGCTTTTCCGGTCATCCTGACCGGCATTCGCATCGTGCTGGTGCAGAATATCGGGCTGGCCACCATCGCCGCGCTGATCGGGGGCGGCGGCTTTGGCGTCTTCGTGTTCCAAGGCATTGGGCAGACGGCAATGGACCTGGTGCTGTTGGGGGCAGTGCCGACGGTGGCTTTAGCCTTTGCCGCGGCAGTGGTGCTCGACGCCTTGGTGGAAATGACGTCTCGCGGAGGGCGCAGCGCATGATCGAAATCGACGACATCACCAAGGTCTATGGCGAAACGGCGGTGGTCGATCAGGTCACCATGACCATCGACCCCCGCAGCATTTGCGTCATTGTGGGCACGTCGGGTTCCGGCAAGACCACGCTGATGCGGATGATCAACAAGCTGGTGACGCAGACTTCGGGGTCCATTCGTATCGATGGCGAGGATATCAGCAATGTGCCGGCCTATGAGCTGCGGCGGCGGATTGGCTATGCCATTCAGGGGCATGGGCTGTTTCCGCATCGTACGGTGGGGCAGAATGTGGCGACGGTACCCAAGCTGCTCGGCTGGGACAAAAAGAAGACCGCCGCGCGGGTCGATGAATTGCTCAGCCTGTTTCAGCTTGATCCCGCCCAGTTCCGCGACCGGCTGCCCAATGAGCTTTCGGGCGGGCAGCAACAGCGTGTGGGCGTGGCGCGGGCGCTGGCGGCTGAGCCCAATATCCTACTGATGGACGAGCCCTATGGCGCGCTCGACCCGGTGATCCGCGCCAAGGCGCAGGAGGACCTGCTCGCCATCCAGCGCAAGTTCGGCACCACGATTGTGCTGGTGACGCACGACATGGAAGAGGCGATCCATCTAGGCGACAAGATCGCGGTGATGGACAAGGGCAAGCTGCTGCAATTTGCCAAGCCCGCCGAAATCATCGCCAATCCGGCAACGCCCTTTGTGGCCGAATTGATCGGCACCAGCGAGCGGCCATTCCGGCTGCTGTCGCTGGCCAAGGTGGCGGATCATATCGAGGCGGGGGAAGCCGCTGGCGAGCCGGTGGAGGCCGGGGCCTCGCTGCGCGATGCCTATGCCGAATTGCTGTGGTCGGGCCGGCCCGCGCTGCCGGTGCGGCGCGATGGGCAGATTGTGGGCCAGGTCACGCTAGCCCAATTGGCCAAGCTGGCGGCGCGACCGCAATGAAGACCGGGCTGTTGATCAGAATTTTTGCGCTGCTGGTGCTGGTCGTGTTCCTCGTCCGGCCGGAGACCTTTGCCGGGTTTTTCGAGCTGTTCACCAAGAACGGGCAGCCGGCGATTTACAATCAGGGTGGCCTGCTCGACCTGACGCTGAACCACCTGGCCATCGTGGCGACGGCGACATTGGCCGCGACTATTGTGGCGGTGGGGCTGGCCATTGTGGTGACACGGCCTTTCGGGGCGGAGTTTTTGCCGCTGTCGCGCTCGCTCGCCAATATCGGGCAGACCTTTCCGCCGGTGGCGGTGCTGGCGCTGGCTGTGCCCATGCTGGGCTTTGGCACGGCCCCGACGCTGGTGGCGCTGTTTCTTTATGGACTGCTGCCGATTTTCGAGAACACGCTGACCGGGCTGACCAATCTGCCGCCGGCGGTGACCGATGCGGCCAAGGGCGTGGGCATGACCGGCTGGCAACGGCTGATCAAGGTCGAACTACCGTTGGCGCTGCCAGTGATCCTGGCGGGGATACGGCTATCGACGGTGATTTCGCTGGCCACCGCGACCATCGGCTCGACCGTCGCGGCAAGGACGCTGGGCGAGGTGATCATCGCTGGGCTCTTGTCCAACAATACCGCCTTTGTGCTGCAGGGTGGGCTGATCGTGGGCGTGCTGGCGGTATTGATTTATGACGCGCTCTCGGCGCTGGAGCGGGTGCTGATGGCGCGGACCGGGCAATTGGGGAGGGCGGCGGCGTGAAGACCGTGCACCGCCTTCCTTCTCCGCCGAAAGGGCGGATGAGGGGGCCGCGATCCCTCAACGCGCCCAGTTTGTGGAGGCAACCCCTCACCCGTCTGGCGCTGCGCGCCATCCACCTTCTCCCTCAAGGGGAGAGGGGAGGCCCGGTAGGCTTAGAACAATAGAGGCAAAAAATGTCCGATTTCGATCTCGTTCTGTCCGGCACTGTCGTGCTGCCATCTACCATTATCGAGAATGGCTATGTGGCCGTGCGCGATGGCAAAATCGTGCATGTGGGGGAGGGCGTGGCGCCAGCGGCGCATGAGCGGCACGAGCTAGGCAAGGCGCTGATCCTGCCCGGAGCGATCGATGCACAGACCCATTCGCTGAGCCAGAAGGACCAGGAGGATTTCATCTGGTCGACGCGCTCGGCGGCGGCGGGCGGGGTGACCACAATTGTCGACATGCCCTATGACGAGGGCAATCTGGTCAGCTCCGCCGAGGCGGTGCGCCAGAAGGTGGCGCATGCCAGCCCGCAGGCGAGGGTGGATTTTGCGCTGTATGGCACGATCAAGCCGGAAGAGGGCGCCAGCCGGATTTTGGAACAGGTCGAGGCGGGTGTCGCCGCGTTCAAGTTTTCGACTTTTGGCACTGACCCCGTGCGGTTCCCGCGCATTCCGCCGGCACTGCTCGAGGAATGCTTTGCCGCCATTGCGCCGACCGGGCTGACGGCGGGCGTGCATAATGAGGATGACGAGGCGGTGCGCGCGGCCATCGCGAAGGTCAAGGCGCTTGGCATTACCGATTATCGCGCGCATGGGTTGAGCCGGCCGCCGCTGACTGAATTGCTGGCTAGCCTGCAGATTTATGAGACGGGGGCGCAGACCGGGTGCCCGGCGCATGTCGTGCATTGCTCGTTGGGGCGGGGCTATGAGATTGCGCGCAGCTATCGCGATCAGGGGTTCGATGCCACCATTGAATGCTGCATTCATTACCTGACGCTGGACGAAGAACATGACGTTGCCCGGCTGGGCGGCAAGGCCAAGATCAATCCCCCGATCCGCTCGCGGGCGGAGGTGGAAAAGCTCTGGGAGCATGTGCGGGCGGGCAATGTCACGCTGGTCTCTACCGACCATGTGAGCTGGTCGGAAAACCGCAAGACCAATCCCGACATGCTGGCCAATGCCTCGGGCGTGCCGGGGCTCGAAGTCATGGTGCCGCTCTTCGTCAAGGGTGCGCTGGAACGCGATATTTCCCTGACCTGGGCGGCGCGGCTGATGGCGGAGAACCCGGCGCGGCATTTCCGGCTGGGGCGCAAAGGCGTGCTGAGTGCGGGCAAGGATGCCGATATCGCGGTGCTGTTCGAGCGGCCCAAGATTTATGACGCGGCGGAGAGTGGGCACAATGTGGTGGGCTGGTCGCCGTATAATGGGATTGAGCTGCCGTGGACTGTGGGGTTGACATATCTGCGCGGGCGGCAGGTGTTTGATGGGGTGAAGGTGGCCGAGCCTGGGACGGGGCGGTTTGTTCGGCCGGAAGGGCTTTCGCGGTGATCCCCAATGCCCCCATCCGCGCCGACCGTATCGCCGCCGATATCGATGCTCTCGCCGCCATCACCGAGCCGGATCGCCCTTGGACGCGGCGGGCTTTCACCCCGATGTTTCTGGAAGGGCGTGCCTGGCTGGAACACGCCATGCAAGAGGCCGGCGCAGTCAGCCAGATCGATGCGGCGGGCAATCTTGTGGGTGTCGTGCCGGGGAAACGCCCAGAGCTGGGTTCGTTGTGGGGGGGGACGCCCAGAGCTGGGTTCGATCATGATCGGCAGCCATTCCGATACCGTGCCCGATGGTGGGCGGTTCGACGGCATTGCCGGGGTGGTGGTAGCACTCGAGGTGGCGCGGGCGCTGCGGGACCAGGGCGTGGTGCTCGATCACACGCTTGAAGTGGTGGATTTTCTGGCTGAGGAAGTCTCGATTTTTGGCGTGTCCTGCATTGGCAGCCGGGGCATGAGCGGCACACGGCCGGCTGAATGGCTGGCGCGCACGCATGATGGGGTGACGCTGGAACGGGCCATCACCAAGGTGGGCGGGGTGCCCCATGCACTGGCGCAGCGCGACGATATCAAGGCGTTTCTGGAACTGCATATCGAGCAGGGGCCGGTGTTGCAGAACGAGCAGCTTGATGTGGGCTTAGTAACGGCGATTGCCGGGATTACGCGGATCGAGATTGTCGTCGAGGGCAGGGCGGACCATGCCGGGACGACGCCGATGTCCGCCCGCAAGGATGCACTGACCACGGCGGCCTGGATTGCGCTGGGGGTCGAGGAATTGGGCAAGGCGCTGGCGGCGGGCGATACCCATTTTGCCGCCACGGTGGGTGAATTCGAAATGACGCCCAATGCGGCCAATGTGGTGCCGGCGCGGGTGCGCATGCTGATCGATGCGCGGGCGGAACTGCGCGATGATATGGAGCGGTTCATTGATGAACTGGAACGCGGTGTTGCGGCGATTGCCGAAAAGACCGGTGTGAGCGTGCAGGCGCCGCGCATTGTTTCGGACAATCAGCCGACGCCTTGCGACCCTGATCTGCTAGCTGTGCTGGGCGCGGCCTGCGAAAGCGCGGGCGCGCGGCATCGGCGGATGGCGTCGGGGGCGGGGCATGACACGGCCTGGATGGCGCGGATCACCAAGGCGGCGATGATCTTCGTGCCCTGCGTGGATGGCCGCAGCCATGCGCCGGATGAATTTGCGAGCACGGAAGATATCGCGCTGGGCGCCCAGGTTTTGCTGGATGCCGTGATCGCGCTCGACAAGCAATTGCAGGAGACAGAATAATGGGCCGGATTCTGACTGAAAAAGACGTCGAGGCGGCTGTCAAAGGCGGCTCCGTCTATGCCGCCGGCGGTGGCGGCTGGGCCGATCATGGACGCATGCTGGGCTATGCGGCGGTGAGCGTCGGCAAGCCCGAACTAGTGAGCATTCACGAGCTGGATGCCAATGACTGGGTGGCAACGGCCGCGGCCATCGGCGCGCCGGCTTCAACCACGCCCTGGGAAATGCAGGGGGTGGATTACATCAAGGCGGTGTCCATGCTGCAGGACGCGTTGGGGGAAAAGCTCAGCGGGTTGATGATCGGGCAGAATGGGAAATCCTCGACGCTGAATGGCTGGCTGCCATCGGCCATTCTGGGCACCAAGGTTGTCGACGCGGTGGGCGATGTGCGGGCGCATCCGACGGGCGACATGGGCAGTATCGGGCTGGCGGGATCGCCCGAGCCGATGATCCAGACGGCGGTGGGCGGTAATCGCAGCGAGAACCGCTATATCGAATTGGTGGTCAAAGGCGCGACGGCCAAGGTGTCGCCGATTTTGCGCACGGCCTCGGACATGTCGGGCGGGTTTATCGCTTCGTGCCGCAATCCGGTGCGGGCCAGCTATGTGAGGAAACACGCGGCCCTGGGGGGCATTTCGCTGGCGCTGAAATTGGGCGAGGCAATCATTGCAGCCGAGGGCAAGGGCGGCACGGCGGTGATCGACACCATCGCCAAGACCACAGGCGGCAGCATTCTGGTCGAGGGCAAGATCATCAAGAAGGCGGTGCTCTACACCAAGGAGGCCTTCGATATTGGCGCGGTGACGCTGTCGGATGGTTCGGTGCTGCATGTGATGAACGAATATATGGCGGTGGACGGCCGCGACGGCGCGCGCATCGCCACGTTCCCCGATGTGATCACGACGCTCTCCCCCGAGGGCGAACCGCTGAGCGTGGGGCAATTGCAGGAGGGCATGCAGATTTTCGTGCTGCATGTGCCCAAGAAGGTCATTCCGCTCAGCTCGTCCGTACTTGATCCAACGGTTTATCCATCGGTCGAAAAGGCCATGGGGATCGAACTGGCGCGCTATGCGTTGGATGGGGCCAAGGGCTGAGCCATGGCACGCGATCCTGGGCTTGAGGAATTGGTGCGCGAGGACTTGGGCGATCGGCCGGGGCTGAGCGAGAAGCCGATGTTCGGCGGGCTGGTCTGGCTGCTCGATGGCCACATGCTGTGCGGCGCCCGCGATGTGGGGCTGATGGTGCGGCTGGGCAAGGACAATGATGCATGGGCGCTGGAACTGGACGACGTCGCGCCGATGATCATGTCGGGTCGGCAGATGAGCGGCTGGGTGCGGGCGGGGCTCGATACCTGCGCCGATGACGACTTGCGGCGGCAACTGCTCGAGGCGGCAGTGGCGTTTGTGCGGACACTGCCGCCGAAATTGTAACTCTCCCAAGCTCACCGAAGACCTCATGGTGAGCTTGTCGAACCACGAGGTCGCCTGCCGAGGTGCCACGACCTCGTCCTTCGACAGGCTCAGGATGAGGTCTACTGGAAACGCAGCCATGCCCACACCCAATCCCCGCCATCCCAACTTTCCCATTCCCGGCGGCCCCGAATTGCGCGCCAAGGGGTGGCGGCAGGAGGCTTTGCTGCGGCTGCTCGAGAATGTGCTGAGCGTGGGGGAAAATCCCGATGAGCTGATCGTTTATGCAGCGCTCGGCAAAGCGGCGCGCAATTGGGCGAGCCATAAGGCGATTGTCGAAACGCTGCTGAAAATGGATGAGGATCAGACGCTGATCATCCAATCGGGCAAGCCGATTGGGCTTTTAAAAACCCACGCCAAGGCGCCGCTGGTGATCATGGCCAATTGCAACATTGTGGGGCAATGGGCCAAGGCCGAGGTGTTCTATGAGCTGGAGAAAAAGGGGCTGATCTGCTGGGGCGGGCTGACGGCGGGAGCCTGGCAATATATCGGCAGCCAGGGCGTCATCCAGGGCACCTATGAGATTTTCATGCGCATTGCCGAGAACCGTTTTGGCGGCGATCTGGCCGGACGGTTCATTCTGACGGCGGGGCTGGGCGGCATGGGCGGGGCGCAGCCGCTGGCCGGGCGCATGGCGGGAGCCGCCATTCTCTGTGTGGACATCGATGCTGAACGCGCAAAAAAGCGGAAGGAAATCGGCTATCTCGAAGAGATTGCGCCGGACCTCGATACGGCGCTGGCGATGATGGACAAGGCGGTGGCGGAGAAGCGGGCGACCTCGATTGGGCTGGTCGGCAATGCGGCTGAGATTTATCCCGAAATCGCGCGGCGAGGCATTGTCCCGGATATCGTGACCGATCAGACCTCGGCGCATGACCTGGTCTATGGCTATGTGCCTAAGGGGATGTCGCTGGAGGAGGTCAAGCGTCTGCGGGTGGAGGGACCGGGGCAGCTGATGGCGGCGAGCCGGGCTTCGATTGTCGATCATGTGCGGGCCATGCTGGCGTTTCAGGCGGCCGGCAGCGAAGTGTTCGACAATGGCAATCTGATCCGCACCCACGCCAAGGCGGGCGGTGTGGAGAATGCCTTTGATATCAAGATTTTCACCGAGGCTTATCTGCGGCCGCTATTTGCGCGCGCCATCGGGCCGTTCCGCTGGATGGCGCTGTCGGGCGACCCCGAGGACATTCGGAAGATCGACGACAAGTTGCTCGAAATGTTCCCCGACAACAGAATCGTGACCAATTGGATCGCGCTGGCGCGCCAGCATGTGCCGTTCGAGGGGCTGCCGGCGCGCATTGCCTGGCTGGGGCATGGTGAGCGGACGGCGCTGGCGCGGGCGGTCAATGCCATGGTGGGTGATGGCACGCTTAGCGGGCCGGTGGCGTTCAGCCGGGATCATCTGGATGCGGGGGCGATGGCGCATCCCAATATCATGACCGAGCGGATGAAGGATGGCTCGGACGCTATCGCCGATTGGCCGCTGCTGGACGCGATGCTGCTGTGCTCGTCCATGGCCGATCTGGTCGTGGTGCATTCGGGCGGTGGGGGTTACGCGGGCTATATGACCTCGGCTGGGGTGACCGTGGTGGCCGATGGCACGCCGGGCGGCGATGAGCGGCTGGAGCATGCGTTGACCAATGATACGGCGTTGGGGGTGATGCGCTATGCCGATGCGGGGTATGAGGAGAGCTTTGCGGAGATTGCGGCCAAGGGGATTGGGCATATTGCGGTGGGTAGATGAGGGCCAGCTTGAGGGCGAAAGCGATATCGGTTTGCGAAGACAAGATCGCCAAGAAGGGGCCGGGCGTTGGCCTCTCATTCTATGCATTTTTTGCCAATCGGAACGATGATCCGCAACTGCTGATGGAGGCCGCCGAGTGGTGGATCAAAACCCACGCTCTGGATCACTTCGAGAAAGCGGTAAAGATTCGGGAGATGATCAAGGCTGGGCTTTGACGCTTAGCTCCAATGACGTCGTGGGTGGAGAGGGACCAGTTGTGGTCTCTGAATCTTGCCCCATCACCGCGCCTTCCTCGGGCTTGACCCGAGGATCGATCGTCGTTTGTGCCGTGTTGGGAGTGGCCCTCGGGTGAAGCCCGAGGGAGATGCGGTGGGTGGGAAGGCAGGTGCTCAAGTCGGGGCTTTTTGAGCCCAGGCCGCGATTGCCGATGCGGCCTCGGTTGGGGAGAGGTCGGTCACGTCGAGTCGTAGCAGGTTGGTTTCGTCTGTACCTGCCAGCGGCTGAGCGCCTGCATGGTTTCGGCGTGCCATGTCCGCGTCCTGTGGCTTCCTCTTCGCACCACGGCCCGGTGCCTCGATACGGCGGATGTTTTCGTCCAGATCGCAGTGAACGTGAACAACGAGCAGTGGTGGCCGCTCATGGCCAAGCCGCACGATCCGCTGCCATTCTGCGTCGCCCCAGTCGCTACTGCCGGCGAGGACTGTCGTGAGCACAACGGGAACTTCGGCCGGCAGCGCTCGGATCAGGTCATGGGCGATTGCTTCGATCTTTTCGATCGTCTTCATGAATTCCGGCGATTTGAACTCGGTCAGGGCGAAGGCGATGTTGTAGACACTGTGAATGTCGAGCAGGCGGCCGGAAATCATCGATGTGAGTTCCCGGCCGATGGTGAGTTTTCCGACGCCCGGATAACCGTTCAGGACGATGATCATGGCGTGATCTGCCTCACACCTCGTTCCGCCAACTAAACTGCGGGGAATACCCCAAAAACCGTTTGGCTTTTTCAATACTCAGCAAGGTGCTGTTGGTGGCGATATTGCCCTTTTGCTCCACATTGGGGAACACTTCGGCCAGGAGCGACATGTTGGAGCGGCTCATGACAGTGTCGGCATTGGCGATGATGAAGGCTTCAAAGCCGGTGAAATCGGCCTGGATGGAGCGGCGGACGGCCTGGGCGCCGTCGCGGGCGTCGATATAGCCCCATAGGTTCCATTTGCGGCTGCGCGGATCGGCGTCGAATTTGGGGAAGGCCTTATAGTCTTCCGGATACATGACGTTGGAAAAGCGCAGGCCCACCATGCGCAGCGACGGGTCCCAGCGGCAATATTGGGCGGCCATGGTTTCGTCGAGCAGCTTGCCCAGTGAATAGGCGCTTTCCGGGCGCGGGAAATAGTCTTCATCGACCGGGGCATATGGCGGGGGGGTGTCGAAGGGCAGGCCCAGTACGGTTTCGCTCGAGGCAAACACCACATTCTTGATGTCGGCCAGGCGGCAGGCCTCGAACACATTGTAGCTGGTGGTGACGTTGTTGGCGAAGGTGCGGGCATTGGCGGCCAGGCCCGGCGCCGGAATGGCGGCCAGATGCACCACGGCGTCGAACGGCCCCTTGCGCTCGTCCACCCCGCCCAGAATGGCGGCGGCGACTTCGCCGAAATTGGTGAGGTCGATCCGAACCGTCGGGCAGATCGGCTCGGGGAGCGCCTGCTGGTCGATATTGAGCACCTCATAGCCATGCGCCACCAGATCGCGCAGCACGGCGCGGCCCAATTTGCCGCTGCCGCCGGTTACCAGAACCTTGGTCATTGATTGCTCTCCTCTTTTGTTGCGCCAAGTCTGGCACGCCGCGCCAGCGCCGCCAAGATGAACACTTTCTGAATGGCTGACTCAGGCGCGGTTCAAAGCGATGGCGGCATAGTCCTCGACAACAACGCAACTCTGCCGAGGGACAACGCAGATGAACAAGAATCAGGAAAAGGTTTTGGTCGCCGCGCTCTGCGGCCTGGTAATCACCGCGGCGGGCGCCTTCGCCGTGCAGCCCGCCATGGCCGCCGGCTATCAGGTTGACCAATTGGCCAAGGTGAGCGGCGTCGCCCATTGGGACCAGCTCAATGTGCGCAAATGGCCAGCCTCCTATTCCCAGCAGGTCGGCGCCTTCGAGCCCGGCAGCCATGTCTGGGTCGAGCGCTGTATCAAGGCCAAGGCCGGCGCCGATTGGTGCCTGGTCGATTCCCAGGACACGCGCGGTTGGGTGAACTCGAAATTCCTCACCGTGGTCCACGATTGGGACATCTGATTTTCCAAAGTTTTCGTGCTGCCTCCTACCCATGCCATGTTGACTTTTCCGGTCCTGCGCTGTTCGTGAAGACAGCCTGGACCGGAGTTTTTTTGTGATGGACGCCAATCCCATTCTTGCCGAGACCGTGCGGGGCAACTGGGTCGAAAACCGGTTCCGCGGCGCCTATGCGGTGGTCGATGCCAGCGGCAGAGTCATCGCTTCAGCGGGCGATATCGAGCGGGCGATCTTTCCGCGCTCGGCCATCAAATCCATGCAGGCGCTGCCGATTTTTGCGCGCCATGCCGAAGAAAAATTCCACCACACGAGCGAAGAATTGGCGTTGGCCTGCGCGTCGCATCACGGCGAGGATGACCATGTGGCGACGGCTAGAGGGCTGTTGAGCCGGCTTGGTCTGTCGGTGGCGGATCTGGAATGCGGGGCACATGCGCCAACCAATCCGGCGGCGCGCGACGCCTTGCGGGCAACGGGCGCGGAGCCGAGTGCGCTGCACAATAATTGCTCGGGCAAGCATTCGGGCATGCTGAGCGTGGCTTTGGCCATGGGCGTGCCGACCGCGGGCTATGTCGGGCGCGAGCATGCGGTGCAAAAGGCGGTGCGGGCGGCGGTCGAGGCGGTGATCGGAGAGGAACTGACCGAGGACAAATGCGGCACGGATGGCTGTTCCATCCCGACTTTCGCGGCACCGCTACGGGCTTTTGCCTATGGCTTTGCCCGCATGGCGACGGGCGAAGGACTATCGCCCGAACTTGGCTTGGCGGCGCGGCGGCTGTTTGATGCGGCGACGGCGCATCCGCATCTCGTAGCGGGAACGGGGCATGCCGATACGCTGATCATGGCGGCGTTCAAGGGCCGCGTGATGCAGAAGATCGGCGCCGAAGGCGTGCAATGCGGCGCCATTCGCAACAAGGGCTGGGGCTATGCCATCAAATGCGACGATGGCAATCCGGCAGCGTCGCAGGCCATGCTGGCGGGACTGCTGCTGAAATTTGCCGAGCCGGATGCGGAGCAGAAGGCGGTGCTGGAGAAGTTTGCCGGGCAGGTGATCAAAAGCGTGCGCGGGGCAGATGTCGGAGTGCTGCGGACGCTGGTCGCTTAACTCTGCGGCGTTTTCCCCACTGTCACGCTGCCGACGGTAACATTGGCAAAGCGATTGGCATTGGTGATGAGGTCGGGTTCGACGATGTCGCGCCAGGCCATACCGACAACGGCGTGGTCGCGGGCGTTGGAAATGAGATTGTTGGCGATGTGGACCGGGCCGGCGCCGTCGACCACGCTGACGGCGATGCCGATATTGGCGGTGGAAACCACATTGCCCGAAATCATCACATTGCGCAGGAAGGGGCCGTAGCCGGCGGAAATGGCGACGCCGGGCACGTTCTGGACGGTGTTGCCGGTGACGGCAGCGTCGGCCTGTGCCGCGATGCCATAGGGGCGGGTGTCGGGATTGACCAGCGAAAGCGGGGTGATGTTGCGCACGATGTTGCCGCTGCACACGGCGAGATGGCCGCCGCTATCCAGATTGGTCATGGAAATGCCGCCGGCGGCGCCATCCACGATATTGTTGGCGATGACCGAGCCTGAGAATCCGAACTCGGAGAAGATGGCGACCTCGCCCGAGCGCAGGCACATATTGCCCGAGACCTGGCTATTATTGGTGGCGTTGAGGCGAATGGCGGAGAAGGCGCAATCGGCGATGTGGTTATCGGCCACGATCACCTCGTCGGCCCGGAAGACATTGATGCCATTGCCGTTCTGGCCATTGCCGCCGCCGCGCCAATCGACCTTGGCGATGCGGTTGCCGGTGATGATGGAGCCATCGGGGCCGGAAGCGCTGCGCCAGATGCGGATGCCGGCATTGCCGCAGTCGCTGATGGAATTGCCGGTAATCAGCAGGCCGCGGCTGTCCGTGGCGTGAATGGCGGCGTCGGCATGGCGGGCGAAATTGCAATTGGTGACGGTGACGGCCGAATCGGTGATGCGCAGCGCGCTGGCGGGGCTGTTCGCAAAGCTGCAGCGCTCGAGCGTCACGGTGAGGCTGCCGGTGACGTCGAGCAGGGCGTCGCCGTCGATCGTGCCGGTATTGCGGGCATCAAAGCCGATATCGCGCAGCACGAGGTTCGATACATTGCGCGCCTGGGCAATGCGGCCGCCATTCCAGGTTGTGAGCTGGGTGGCGCCGGGCACGCCCTCAATGCTCACCTGGCTGGGCAATTGCAGGTCGCGGACAAAAATCGCACCGGCGGGCAGGAGCAACGTGGCGCCCTGGGCCGCAGCGGCATCGAGCGCGGCCTGCATGGCCTTGCTCTGGTCATCGGGCAAGGCGGCGATGACGCCGAAATCCTCGGCATTGAGCGGGGCCGCGGCTTGGGCGGCGGTGACGGCAAGGCTGGCCATGGCGATGCCAGCCAGCGCCTGACGACGGTTGAGCAATGAAATCCCGGCCATGCGCTATCCCCCACTTGCTGCAGCCAAAGTACAGGAGGGCGGCCGACGGGGCGAAGCGTTTCCCAAGTTATGATTATCAGCCTTTGGCTTGTCCGCGTGCGCGGCGGGCGGCTATAAGGCTTGGGAACATGAAGGGGATGCGACATGCTGCTCGACGACAAGATTTATCTCGGCCAAAGCACGCATCCTGAATATCTGGCGCTCAAATACGGCAACCGGCATGGTCTGGTGACCGGGGCGACCGGTACCGGCAAGACGGTGACACTGCAGGTGATGGCCGAGGGTTTTTCGGCAGCGGGCGTTCCGGTGTTTGCCGCTGACATCAAGGGCGATCTCTCCGGCGTCGGCAAAATGGGCAAGGCGCAGGGCTGGCAGACCGAGCGAGCGGCGGCTATCGGCTTCACCGATTACAAGGACGATGTGTTCCCGGTGATCTTCTGGGACCTGTTCGGCCGACAGGGTCATCCGATTCGTGCCACCATTTCGGAGATGGGCGCGCTGCTGCTCAGCCGCATGCTGGAACTGAACGATACGCAGGAAGGCGTGCTCAACATCGCCTTCAAGGTGGCCGATGATGAAGGGCTGCTGCTGCTCGACCTGAAGGATTTGCGCGCGTTGCTGGTCGACCTGCAAGAGCGGGCCAAGGAAATCTCGACCCGCTATGGCAATGTTTCGACGGCCTCCATTGGCTCGATCCAGCGCGCTTTGCTGGTGCTGGAACAGCAGGGGGCAGAGAATTTCTTCGGCGAACGGGCGCTCGATATCCAGGACCTGATGCGGACCGACCGCGATGGCAAGGGCTTCATTTCGATCCTGGCGGCGGACGAGCTGATGCGGGCGCCGCGCCTTTACGCCACCTTCCTGTTGTGGATGCTGAGCGAACTGTTCGAGGCGCTGCCGGAAGTCGGCGATCCGGCCAAGCCCAAGCTGGTATTCTTTTTCGACGAGGCCCACCTGCTGTTTGACGATGCGCCCAAGGTGCTGGTCGACAAGGTAGAACAGGTGGTGCGGCTGGTGCGCTCCAAGGGCGTTGGCGTCTATTTCGTGACGCAGAACCCGGTCGACATTCCCGAGACGGTGCTGGCGCAATTGTCCAACCGCGTGCAGCACGCCTTGCGGGCCTATACGCCGCGCGAGCAGAAGGCGGTGCGCGTGGCGGCCGACACGTTCCGGCCCAATCCCGATTTTTCGACGGCCGAAGTGATCACCCAATTGGGTATTGGCGAGGCGCTGGTGTCGCTGCTGGAAGACAAGGGCGTGCCCTCCATGGTGGGGCGCACGCTGATCCGGCCGCCTTCGGCACAGGTCGGGCCGCTGCTGCCCGAGGAACGCCGGGCCATCATCGCGAATTCGCCGGTAGCCGGGCTATACGACACGGTGATCGACCGCGACTCGGCATTTGAAGTGCTGGCGCGCAAGGCACAGGAAAAGCAGCAGGCCGAGGAACAGCAGCGGGTGCAGGACGAGCGGGCCAAGGTGGAACGCACCTACCAGGAACCCAAGGCGACGCGTGCCTCGACACGGCAATCGCCGGCCGAAGCGGCGATGAATTCGCTGGCGCGCACGGTGGCCAATCGACTGGGGAACGCGCTGGTGCGCGGCATTCTCGGCGGCCTCAAGCGCGGCCGGTGATGATGAACGATATTGCTGCCGCCGCGCCGGTTCTAGCGGTCTTTGCGTCGGACAAGGGGCCGGGCGACGCTGAACGCGCTAGCCTCATGAGCCAGACGGGCACCTATTTCGCCCGGCGCGGGGCGAGCATCATTTGCCTGGTTGAAAAGGGCGTCATCCCGGTGCCGCTGATCACGGCGGCCCGCGCTGCGGGCGGGACTGTGCAATTGATTGCTGACGCCAGCATCGTCTTGCCCTCGGCCTTGGCCGGGGTGGCGATGGAGGTGATCGCTGAACCTGCGGAACGCATTGGCCGGGTGGCACAATTGGCGGATGCGCTGGTGGCGTTGCCGGGGTCGCTGGCCTCGGTGTCAAACCTGTTCGGCGTGTGGACGGCGGCGCGCGCGCTGGGGCGGAACTGCCCGGTGGTCATGCTCAACCGGCACAAGGCGTATGAGGTGATGCGCGGCTATGCCGCCGATGTGCTGTCACCGGGCCTGCCGGGCCATGACCGGGTGGTGCAGTTTGCCGATTCGGTTGAGGATTTGTGGAGCCGGGTTAGCCGGTTGGTGGAGCGGTAGGGCGCTCATCCGCCGGGCCCGACTGACAATGCGGCGATCAGCCCTCAAGTCCCGGATGCTGGGGTTTGCGGCGGTCGGGGAAGAGGGGGATGACGTTGTCGGTGGAGCGGCGGGTTGGTACCGGACGTGGCACGACGGTGGCAATGCGGTTGCGGCGGTCGGGGCCGCGATAACCGCCCAGGATGCCCACGACGCTGCGATTGCGCAGGCGTGACTGCACGCGTTGCAGTAGATGACGCGGCGACATTGGCTTGATGATGACTTCATCAATGCCGGCGCTGATGGCCTGGTGGCGCATGGGCGGGGTAATGGTGCGGGTCAGCGCGATGACGGGCACGTCGCGGGAAACCAGGGCCGTGTTGAGGCGGATAGCCTCGACCATTTCATAGGCGGGGCGGCCTTCGCGGTCGAAATCGCAGACCAGGATATCGACGGGCGCCAGATGCATGTAGGCGAGTAGGGCCGCTTCATTATCAAACTGGCGGACCTTGAGCCGCGTGTCGCCGGCCACCACCATGCTCAGCAGCGAAGAGAGCGCGGTATTCGCAGCAATGATGGCAACGACTTTTACCGGCTCGGTCACGCAGTAAACCCCAAAGTTAACAATCCGTTAACATGCGGCAACGTGGAGCGGTAGGGGCCGGTTCCAAAATGGGATAATTCGTAGGGGGAAATCCACAGGCATGAAAAAGCCCGCCGGCGCGGTGCTCGGCGGGCTTTTGCCTCCGAAGGAGCCTTACTTGGCTTCTTCGAACATCAACTCGACATGTTCCCAATTGACCAGGTTGTCGAACCAGGCTTCGAGATATTTCGGGCGGGCATTGCGATAATCGATGTAATAGGAATGCTCCCACACGTCGACGCCCAGAAGCGGGTGGCCGCCATGGATCAGCGGGCTTTCGCCATTCGGGGTCTTGGTGACTTCGAGCTTGCCGTTCTTGAGCGCGAGCCAGGCCCAGCCCGAACCGAACTGGGTGGTGCCGGCGGCGATGAAATCGGCGCGGAACTTGTCAAAGCCGCCCAGATCGGAATCGATTGCCGCCTGCAGCTTGCCCGGCAGCTTGTTGCCACCGCCATTGGGCTTCATCCAGTTCCAGAAATGCACGTGGTTGTAATGCTGGCCGGCATTGTTGAAGAGGCCGGCATTCTTGCCATAGGCCTCCTTGACGATGTCTTCGAGTGGCAGGATTTCGAGGCCCGAACCCTCAAGCAGCTTTTCGCCGTTGGTCACATAGGCCTGGTGGTGCTTGTCGTGGTGGAACTCAAGCGTTTCGGCCGACATGTAGGGGCCCAGTGCGTCATAGGCATAGGGCAGGGGCGGCAGAGTAAACTTGGTGGACATGAAGGCCTCCGTTTTCTTTTGGGGATTAGACGCTGAGGTAGGTTCGAGGGAATGTATAAGCCGATTATGACGCCACAACAATCAGTTGGCAGGGAAACTGCCTTCCAATCCAACCGCATTCAGCGCAAAAGCATAGCACTCGGCGGTTTCCTTGAGACGATCGAAACGACCAGAAGCGCCGCCGTGGCCGGCGCCCATATTGGTCTTGAGGTATAATGGGGCATTGCCCGTCTTGGTTGCGCGCAGCTTTGCCACCCATTTGGCGGGCTCCCAATAGGTGACGCGCGGATCGGTCAGGCCCGCCAGTGCAAAGATCGGCGGATAGTCGTGCGCGGCGACCTGTTCATAGGGCGCATAGGCGGCGATGCGGGCGTAATCGGCTGCCGAAGCCAGCGGATTGCCCCATTCTGGCCATTCGGGCGGGGTGAGCGGCAGGGTTTCGTCCAGCATGGTATTGAGCACGTCGACAAACGGCACCTGGGCGAGAATGCCGCCCCACAGATCCGGCCGCAGATTGGCGATGGCGCCCATCAGCATGCCGCCGGCCGAGCCGCCCTGGGCGACGATGCGGCCCTTGGACGTATAGCCTTTTTCGATCAGCATTTCGGCCGAAGCGATGAAATCGGTGAACGTGTTGGTCTTGTTTTCGCGGCGGCCGCCGACATACCAGCGATAGCCCTTTTCCATGCCGCCGCGAATATGCGCCGTGGCGTGGATGAAGCCGCGATCGACCAGCGACAGTGCCGAAATCGAGAAGGATGACGGCATGGACATGCCATAGGCGCCATAGCCATAGAGCAAAGCCGGGGCCGAGCCATCGAGCTTGGTGCCCTTGCGATAGAGCACCGTGACGGGCACCTGCTCGCCATCAGTCGCGGTGGCGAAGAGGCGGCGGGTTTCGTAATCGTCCGGGTTGTGGCCGGAGGGCACTTCCTGCTCCTTGAGCAGGGTGCGGGCGCCGGTGTCCAGATCCACATCGAAGGTGCGCGAGGGCGTGGTGGGCGAGGCATAGGTGAGGCGGAACACCGAAGTATCAAACTCGTAGCCGACCGACATGCCCAGCGAATAGGCTTCCTCGTCGAATTTGACGGTCTCTTCCTTGTGGCTGCGCAGGTCGCGCACCACGATGCGCGGCAGGCCCTCGTGGCGTTCGAGGCGCAGCAAGTGGTTCTTGATCACGATGGTGTCGAGGATCAGCACGCCCTGTTCGTGGGGAATGAGATCGGTCCAGTTGTCAGCGCCGGGATTGTCGACGGGAGCAGTGACGACCTTGAAATCTTCGGCGCCGTCGGCATTGGTGCGGATGTAGAGCAGGCCATCGCGCTCCTCGATGTCATATTCCCGATCGGTGACACGCGGGGCGACGAGACGCGGCGCACCACCCAGTTCGGCATCGATCAGCCAGCATTCGCTGGTCTGGTGATCATGGGCGTCGATGACGATGAATTTGTCGGACTGGGTGCGGCCGACGCCGACGAAAAAGCCAGGGTCTTTTTCTTCGAAGATGATCGGGTCGCTGGCCTGATCACTGCCGATCGTGTGGAGGCGCACCCGGTAAGGGCGGTGGTTGTCGTCATACTCGGTGTAGTAGAGCGCGTTGGAATCATTGCTCCAGACATAGGAGCCAGCGGTTTCCTTGATGATCTCGGCGCTGTCTTCGCCGGTATCCAGGTCACGGATGACGATGTCATAATATTCCGAGCCGGCGCGGTCGGCGGCCCAGGCGAGATAGCGATGCGATCGATCATGCTCGGCGCCGGCAAAGCCGAAATAGCCGTCGCCCGCTTCTACATTGCAATCGAGCAGAATGGTCTCTTCGTCGCCATCGCGGGGGGTGCGCACGATCAGGGGGTATTGCTTGCCCTCAAGCATGCGCGAATTATAGGCGAAGGGGCCATCGGGCGAGGCAATGCCGCTGTCATCTTCTTTGATGCGGCCGCGAATTTCCTTGTAGATCGCCTCCTGCAGCGCGGCAGTTGGCTTGCCGAATTCGCTCTCGTAGAAGCTGTTTTCGGCGTCCAAGTAGGCGCGGATTTCCGGGTCCAGCGTCTCGGGCTTCTGCATCACTTCCTGCCAGTTGAGCGCGCGCAACCAATGATAGGGATCATCGCGGCGATCATTGTGATAGGTCGCGAAGTGGGGCTTCTTGGCGGCGACGGGCGGCGTGAGCTTGGTCATGGGCAGGTCCGGTTGGAAGGCGGGCGGAGACTAGTGCGTTGTGACGCTGGCGGGTAGGGGGAGATGTAGGGCTGATTGCGGCGAATGCGAGGGCACGCTTTCCCCAGAAGTCGGACACGGGTGAACCGGTTTAGCTTGTGACGTCCGACTCATTCGCTAAGGTCTGGCCTGGACATCGCCAACACAGAATCGCGCGGAGGGCCAGGGCTTGGAATTGAACGCGGGCATAGCGCTGGTTGCAATTGCGCCGTTTATTGCCGCCCTGCTGGCGCCGCTGCTGCATCGCTTTGCGGCGCCCACCTTGGGCTGGCTGCTTGCTTTGGTGCCGGCCGCTATTTTTGTGTTTCTGCTGCAATTCCTCGGTCCGGTCGCTGCTGGGCAGACCGTGGCGACGGCAATCGACTGGGTGCCGGCCTATGGCCTCAAGCTGTCGTTTCTCATCGATGGACTGAGCCTAACCTTTGCGCTGACCATTTCGGGCGTCGGCACGCTGATCGTGCTTTATGCGCCGGCTTATCTCAAAGGCCATGTGCATCTGGGCCGGTTCATGGGGTTCATGCTGGCCTTTATGGGGGCCATGCTGGGGCTGGTGCTGGCCGATAGCTTGCTGGCGCTGTTTGGGTTTTGGGAGCTGACTTCGGTGACCTCCTTCCTGCTTATTGGCTTCGATCATTCCCGGCAGGCGGCGCGGCGGGCGGCGGTCCAGGCGCTGGTAATCACCAATATTGGCGGCATGGCGCTGCTGATCGGCGCCATTCTCGTGCGGCAGCTTTCGGGCAGTTGGGAAATCTCGGCGCTGAATAGCCTAGCGGATGAGCCGCTGTATGGGCTGGTGCTGGCGTGTTTCCTCCTCGCCGCCTTCACCAAATCGGCGCAGGTGCCGTTCCATTTCTGGCTGCCCAATGCCATGGAGGCGCCGACGCCGGTTTCGGCGTTTCTGCATTCGGCGACCATGGTACAGGCCGGTGTGTATCTTTTGGCGCGACTGTCGCCTTCGCTGGGCGGTACGGTGGCCTGGAGCACGATCCTGCTGGTGTTTGGCGGGGCTACGCTGATCTGGGGAGCGCTGGCGGCGCTCAAGCAGACCGACCTCAAGCAGATGCTGGCGCAGACCACGATTGCCTCGCTGGGGCTATTGGTGATGCTGATCGGGCTGGGCAGTGAAACGGCGACTGCGGCGGTGATCGTCTATTTCGTGGGTCATGCCTTCTACAAGGCGGCGCTCTTTATGGTGGTAGGCGCTATCGACCACGAGACCGGCACGCGCGATATTACGGCGCTGGGCGGGCTGGCCGATCGGATGCCGTTGACTTTTATCGGCGCGGCTTTGGCGGCTTTGTCCATGTTCGGCTTGCCGTATACGCTTGGCTTTTTCGCCAAGGAGGAAATGTATGCCGGGCTGAGTGACGGGCCGTGGCAGGATATTTTTGCTTTGGCCGTGCTGGTGGCGGGCAATGTGCTGCTGGGCGCGGTGGGCCTGCTGGTGGCGATCAAGCCGTTCCTCGGCGCGGAAGTGACGACCCCCAAATCTGCCCATGAGGCCCCGATTGCCATGCTGGCCGGACCGCTGGTGCTGGGCGCAGCCGGTGTGGTGGTGGCGGTGATGACCGATTGGTTCGGCCATTCGGTGCTGGAGCCGGGGGCGACGGCGATCATGGGCGCGCCGGTGCCGAGTCACCTGACGCTGCTGATCAATCCGGCGAGTATTGCGCTGTGGCTGTCGGTTTTGACCTGGGCGCTGGCCGTGCTGGTCTATCAGCAGGCGGCGACGATCCGCACGCTGCTGCGGCGGGCAAGTTCCGCGCTGTGGACGGCCGATCAGGTGTTCGATGCGGTCATGTTCGGACTGATCCGCTTTGCCGGAGCGGTGACGCGGGCGCTGCATCATGGGCGGCTGGAGCTTTATCTGGTGACGGTGTTTGCCATGCTGGCGCTGGCCCTGTTTGTGCCGTTTCTGGCGCTGGGCGGGATCGATGCGCTGCTGCCGCTGTCCGACTTGGGAGATTGGTCGGCGCGGCTGGTCTGGCCCGATTTGCAGCCCTATGAATGGGCGGTGGCGCTGCTGGCCGTGGTCGGGCTTGGGGCGGTACTGGTGGCACGCAACCGGCTGGTGGCCATCGTGTCCCTGGGCATTCAGGGAACGGCGGTGGCGCTGATCTTCCTACTGTTTGGCGCGCCCGATCTGGCCTTTACCCAATTCATGGTTGAAGTGCTCTCCGTGGTGATCCTGGCGCTGGTGATGACGCGGCTGCGGCTCGATGAGCGCGATCATCGGCCGTTCGAGGACCTAGCGCGCGACGGCACACTGGCTGTTGTCTGTGGGGCCGGGGTGTCCCTGGCGCTGATGGTGGTGCTGTCGGGCACGCTCGATACGCGGCTCAGCGATTTCTTCACCGCTACCAGCGTGCCCATCGCGCATGGCGCCAATATCGTCAACGTCATCCTGGTCGACTATCGCGGCTTTGATACGCTGGGCGAAATCTCGGTGGTGATGGGGGCGGGCATTGCCATCCTCGCACTGCTGCGGCGCAAGAAGGCTGCGGCCGCCAAACCAGCACGGGCGCGGAAGGCGGCATCATGAACACGGTGATTTTCCGCACTATCGCCCCGCTCATTGTGGCCATCATGCTGATGTTCTCGGTTTATGTCTGCCTGCGTGGGCATAACGAGCCGGGCGGTGGCTTTATCGGCGGGCTGATTGCGGCTTCCGCTCTGGCAATCTGGGGCATGGCGGCGGGGGTCGAGACAGCACGCAAGGCGCTGCGGGTCGATCCGCTGGCGCTGGGGGGGCAGGGGTGTTCGCGGCGGCTTTGTCCGGGCTGGCTTCGGCCTTTACCGGCTCGCCCTTCATGACCAGCATCTGGCTTTATCTCGATCTGGGCGACACGACGGTCCCGCTTTCGACGCCGATGATTTTCGATATCGGGGTCTATTTCGTGGTGCTCGGCACCATCACCTCGATCGCGCTGGGCCTGCAAAGCGGGGAGGAAAGCTGATGGATCAGGCGCTTGCCATACTCGTTGGCCTGTTCATCGCGCTGGGCGTCTATCTGCTGCTGTCGCGGTCGATCATCCGCATGCTGCTGGGCGTGACCATTTTCGGCAATGGCGTGAACCTGTTGATCTTCACTGCCGGGCGGCTGACGCGGGAAGTGGCGCCAATCGTGCCGGGGGGCTCGATCACCCGGCCGGGCCGATCGCCAATCCGCTGCCGCAGGCGCTGATCCTGACCGCCATCGTCATCGGCTTTTCCATATTCAGCTTCCTGCTCGTGCTGGCCTATCGTGCCTATCAGGGGCTCGACGCCGACAATACCGACACGATGCGTCTGGCAGAGCCCGAAGACGCGCCGCGTCCGCCGCTGAGTTATTGAGATGGATCATTTGGCCCTCCCCACCGCAATGATCGAGGCGCCGACGGCGCTGGCCGATTGGGTCATCGTGCTGCCGCTGGTGCTGGCGCTGCTGGGCGCTGCTGTGCTGCTGATGTTGCGGCAGGTCCGGCATGTGCCGGCGCTGATTGCCGGTCTAGTGGTCATCGCCATTATCGCCTGCGAGGTGGTACTGCTGTCACGGATCGCGGTCGAGGGGCCGCTGAGCATGACCATGGGCAAGTGGCTGCCGCCCTTCGGCATCAGCTTTACCGCCGATATTTTTGGCGCCGCCTTCGCGCTGGCTGCGGCTTTCGTGACGCTGATCGTCATCATCTATGCCGAGGGCGAGCGCGGCCCCGATGAGCGCGGCGATGGCTTTCATGCGCTGGTGCTGCTGCTTTTGGCAGGCGTCACCGGCGCTTTCCTGACCGGCGATCTGTTCAATCTCTATGTCTGGTTCGAAGTGATGCTGATCGCCTCCTTCGGGCTGATCGTCACCGGCGGGCGGCCGCTGCAACTCGATGGCGCGGTGAAATATGGCTTCCTCAATTTTCTCGCGACCACGCTGTTCCTGCTGTCGCTGGGGCTGACCTATGGACTGCTCGGCACGCTCAACATGGCCGATATTATCGGCAAGGCGACATCAGCCAATCCGGCGGCGCTGACCGGTATCGCTGCGCTATTGCTGCTGGCTTTCGGCATGAAGGCGGCGGCGTTTCCGCTCAATGCGTGGCTGCCGGCCTCGTATCACACGCCGCCGGCGGTGATCTCGGCGCTGTTTGCCGGGCTGCTCACCAAGGTGGGCGTCTATGCGCTGCTGCGGGCGCTGGTGCAGCTGTTGCCGGCGAGCCGGGATATTCTCGAGCCGGTGCTGTTGCTGGTCGCCATCGCGACGCTGCTGATCGCCCCGCTCGGGGCGATTGCCGAGACGAACCTGCGCCGGGCCATCGGCTTTCTGGTGATTGGGGGTATCGGCGCGGTGCTGGCCGGAATCGCGCTGCCCACCGAGGGCGGCGTTGCCGGGGCGGCGCTCTATGTGTTCCACGCTATTCTCACCATGACGGCGCTATATCTCGTCGCCGGGCTGATCGAGCAGCGCACGGGCCAACGCGATACGCGGCTTATGGGCGGGCTTTATGCCGCCAGCACGCCGCTTTCGGTGCTGTTCCTCGTGCTGGTACTGGCGACGGCCGGCGTGCCGCCCTTCCTCGGCTTCTGGCCGAAACTGCTCTTGCTCGATGCCGGAGTGCAGCAGGCGCTGACGGGGGATTGGGCCGATGGCGTGCTGGTGCTGGCGCTGCTGGCCAATGCCGTGCTGACGCTGATCGCCGGCTCGCGGCTCTGGGCGCATGTGTTCTGGCGCTCGGGCGTCGAGGGAGCCTCCGAACATGAGACGGTGACACTGCATCGGTCCGGCGCGCGTGACCAATGGCTGGGGCTGGGTGCGAGTGTCGTGCTCACGGCGCTGATCGTGCTGGCCGGGCTGTGGCCCAACCTGTTGTTCGAGGGCGCCCGCACCGGGGCGGCCGACTTGGTCGATCCGTCGCGCTACATCGCGGCGGTGGGCCTAGCGGAGGCGACGCCATGAGCCCGGCAATCATTGTTATCGTCCTGGCGCTGGGCTGGGCCGCCGTCACCGGCAATTTCTCGGGACTGAACCTGGTGTTTGGTGGCGCCATCGGCGCCATTGCCGTCCTGCTGCTGCGCAGCGCCTTCGCGCCGCCCCGCGCGTTGCGCAAATTGCGGCGAATCACTTCGCTGGCACTGCTGTTTCTCTATGAGCTGGTGCTCAGCGCCATCCGCGTGGCCATTGTCGTGGTGACACCGGACCTCAAATCGGCGCTGCGGCCGGCGATTGTCGCGGTGCCGCTGACGGTTACATCGGATGCCGAAATTACCCTGCTCGCCAATCTGATCACGCTGACGCCGGGCACGCTGAGTATCGACGTGTCCGAGGATCGCAGCGTGCTTTATGTGCATGTGCTGACGCTGTCGTCGCGCGACGCGCTGATTGCCGATATCGCCAAGGGGTTTGAAACCAAGGTCAAGGAGGTGTTCGCATGAGCGCAACCGTGCTCTCTGTCGTGACCATGATTTCCCTGGTCATCCTCGCATTGGCGCTGCTGCTGTCTGTGGTGCGCGTCATCATCGGGCCGAGCCTGCCCGATCGGGTGTTGGCGCTTGATCTATTGACCGTGTCCGCCATGGGCTTTGTCGGCGCCATAGCGATCCGCACCGGGCTGACGCTATACCTCGATATCGCCATCGCCCTGGCGCTTTTGGGCTTTCTGGCAACGGTGGGTTTTGCCCGCTACATACTGTCGCGGCAGAGGCCGGTCCCAGGCACCCATGGGGAGGGCCAGCCATGATCGCCGACCTGCTGATCTATCTGGGCTGCGCCGCATTGCTGGCAGGCGCAATATTCACGCTGCTGGCGGCCATCGGCGTGTTAAGGCTGCCTGACCTTTATATGCGCATGCACGCGGCATCCAAGGCGGGTGCGGTGGGCGGCGGATTGATTTTGCTTGCCGTGGCATTGGTTTGCTTCGACGCGGCGGTGGCGTTGCGGGCAATAATCGGCGTCGGTTTCTTACTGCTGACCACCCCGGTTTCGGCCCACCTTTTGGCGCGGGCAAGTCATCGCACTGGCTATCGGGCCGACAAATTGATGGAAATCGACGAGCTCAAGTCTAAAAGTGGCCAAAGTTTGATGTGATCATTTTACATCATTGTTGTGGTGGCAATGTTGTGGACGTTGGGTTGCGTGTGGCAATAAACGGCACTAGAAATGAAGGATGGCGGCGACCTAGCTTGTTGCTGCCCAATAAAAATAATGAAAGGTTGAACTATGAGCGACAATACCGGAACGGCGGCCGGTTTTGAGAGCGATCTGATCGAACTCAGCACCGAGATCGTCTCTGCCTATGTAAGTCATAACGCTGTGAGCCCGACTGATCTGCCCAAGCTGATCGCCGAAGTTCATGGCGCCTTGCGTGCTCTTCAGAACAACGAAGTACCCGTTGCCGTTGAAGAACTCAAGCCTGCTGTACCCGTGCGCAAGTCTGTTGCGGCCGATTACATTATCTGTCTCGAAGATGGCAAGAAATTCAAGTCTTTGAAGCGTCATCTTCGCACCCACTACAATCTCTCGCCGGAAGAATACCGCGAGAAGTGGGGCCTGCCGGCCGACTACCCGATGGTTGCTCCGAATTACTCGGCAACCCGCTCGAAGCTGGCCAAAGATAACGGCCTGGGCCGCAAGGCTGCTTAAGCAGCCGGCGCGCTACGATCCGCCGCGTCCTCGGCAACAGGACAGTGGCGCAACGCAAATGTTCAACGGCCGCTCAGGCAGCGTGTGGCCGCGAGAAGTTGGTTTTGACGATACTCGTCGGAACGTTGAGGTTTCCGACCTCAGACGGAGTTTGATTCGGCTGCAAGGCCGAGCGGATTTCGGGACGAACACTGAAACAAAAAAGGGTCGCGCAGATGATGCGCGGCCCTTTTTTGGGTTTTGGGGGGTGCTGGTGGCGATTTTCCGCATTCTGAAAATGAACGTCGCCGTGCACCGCAATCGCTCATCCACCAATGAACGCGTTTCTGGATAGCGTTCGCCGCTTGCTTGCCAGCCGGCACAAATTGGTATTAGCGTGTCTAGATTGGTATTGTCCGAGCAGACTCACCTGGCAGCGAGCGCGTATGACCGATTTGCTTGTGAACCTCTATTCCCGGCGTCTCGGTGAGCTTGCCGCGCGCGTTGACGATGTCGAGGCCAGCATCCGTGTCGCGCTGCCTCCTGAGCAGCATATCGTCACCGACTGGGTGCGCACTAATTTCAGCGCTTATTGGGCTAGCGAAGTCGCCGTCGCCATGGCGCATCAGCCGCCTGGCTGCCTGATCGCGACTATTGACGGCACACTGGTGGGCTTTGCCTGTTATGACGCGACCGCGCGCGGCTTTTTCGGGCCGACGGGCGTGCATGAAGCTATGCGCGGCAAAAAGCTCGGGCTGGCGCTGCTCTATCACAGCCTGATCGCAATGAAGGCGCAGGGCTATGCCTATGCGATCATCGGCTCGGCGGGGCCGATGGATTTTTACACCAATGCGGTGGGCGCCGTGCCGATCGCTGCCGACAAGGAAGACATTTATCAGGGCCTGTTGCGGATCAAACCCGCTGCCGGAGGCTGACACACTCATGGGAAAGATCTGATGGCCAGCACACCGCTCGCTCTGTTCGTCGGCATGCCGGGGCTGGAGCTATCCGCCGACGAGGTCGCGTTTTTCCGTGAAACCAACCCCTATGGGCTGTTCCTGTTCCGGCGCAATCTGAACAATCCGGAGCAGGCCAAACGGCTGACGGCGCAGTTCCGCGAAGCTGTGGGCCGGGACGACGCCGCTGTGTTCATCGACCAGGAAGGCGGGCGGGTGCAGCGGCTCGACAATGGCCGCTGGCCCTCGTTCCGCAGCTTCGGCGCCTTTGGCGCGTTGGCGCAGAAGGATTTCGAGCTGGCCAAAAAGGCGCTGCGGCTATCGAGCCAGGCCATGGGCGCGATGATGGCGGAGCTGAATATCGACAGCGGCTGCACGCCGGTGGTCGATATGGCGCTCAAGGGCATGCATGAAGTGATCGGGCAGCGCGCATTCGGTGCCGATACGGAAACCATCGTCGCCTTGGGCCGCGAAGTGATCGCGGGCATGCTCGAGACCGGGGAAATCCCGGTGATGAAGCATATTCCCGGCTATGGACGGGTGACCGTCGATCCGCATTTTACCTGCCCCGTCGTCGACGCCTCGCTCGAGGACCTGATGGCGACCGATTTTGTGCCCTTCATCCAGCTCAAGGACACGCCCTGGGCCATGGTGGCGCATCTGATCTTCACCGCCTTCGATGCCGAGCGGCCGGCTTCGGTGTCGCCGGTCGTGTGCGAACTGATCCGCAATGAACTCGATTATGACGGGGTGCTGATCACCGATTGCCTGAGCATGGAGGCACTGAGCGGCACCTGGCCGGAGCGGGTGACCCGGGCGTTGGACGCCGGCTACGACATTGCGCTGCACAGCCAGGGCGACCTGGCCGCGAGCCAGGCTGCGGCACGGGCCGCTCGGCCGCTGAGCGAGGCAAGTCTCAGGCGCATTGCCGCCGGTAATGCCAAGCGGGGGAATTTGCGGGTCGACGTGCGGGCGCTGCACGCGGAGGTAGAAGACATCTTCGCCGCTAACGGCATCGCCTAGGGGCATCCGCGGGAGGGCGGCTCGATCGATGTTCAAAAACCATGTGTGCAGGGAGCTTGCCGCCCCGGTGTTTCGCTTGCTGGCCGGGGCTCCACTCCAATAGACTTCGCATCGGGCGCGCCGGACCAAGTCGCACCCATCGTCCTGTGGCCTGGGCCGCATCATCCAGGGATAGATAAATGAGTTTCTTGCTGCGGCGCCTCGCTTTCTACCTCGCCGCTTTCATCGCGGCGGCGACCATCAATTTCTTCCTGCCGCGGGTGATGCCCGGCGACCCCATTCAGATGATGTTCGCCAGTGCCGGTTCGGAACTGTCGCTGGAAAATCTCAATGCGCTCAAGCTCACCTTCGGCTTCATCGAAGCCCCGCTGTGGCAGCAATATCTGACGTACCTCCAAAGCGTGTTTACCGGCGATCTGGGCGTATCGATCAAATATTTCCCGCTGCCGGTCACCGAATTGCTGGCGCGGGCGCTGGTCTGGACGGTTGGGCTGATGGGACTGGCCACCATCCTGAGCTTTACCTGCGGCACCCTGCTGGGGGCGCTGGCGGCGTGGCGGCGGGGCAGCCGGCTCGATACGTTCATTTCGATGAGTGCGATTTTTTCGAGCTCGGTTCCGGCCGTGGTCATCTCGCTCGTCATGCTGTTCATCTTCGGCTACCAGTTGGGCTGGTTTCCCAGCGGCTATGCCGCCGATCCCATGCTCGACCCGGCCTTTTCGGCGCAATATATCGGCAGCGTCATCCGCCATGGCACGCTGCCCATGCTGACCCTGTTCATCGTGCTGGTCGGCGGCTTTGCCGTGACCATGCGTAACAATATGATCAACCTTCTGGGCGAGGATTACATCGTCATGGGCCGGGCCAAGGGGCTGGGCGAAAGTCGGGTCATGCTGTGGTATGCGGCGCGCAATGCGCTATTGCCGACCTTCAGTGCCCTGGCCATTTCCATCGGTACGGTGCTGGGCGGCTCATTGGTAACCGAGGTGGTGTTCAACTATCCGGGGCTGGGCAATGTGCTCTATCAGGCGATCCTGGCGCGGGATTATCCGGTGATCCAGGGGCAATTGCTGATCATGACCGGCGCCATGCTGGTTTCCAATTTCATCGTCGATCTGAGCTATGTGCTGCTCGATCCGCGCCTGAGGAAGGCCTGAGCCATGCAGCAACTCATCTCGGGCCTGCTCCGCAACCGCAAGGCCGTGATCGGCGCGATCATCCTGCTGTTGATCATCATCGCGGCCTTTGCTGCGCCGCTGCTGAGCCAATATTCGCCCACCGCGCGCGTGGGGCGGCCACATCAGCCGCCATCGCTTGAGCATTGGCTGGGCACGACCCGCGTGGGCCGCGATGTGTTCATCCATCTGATCTATGGCGCGCGCACCTCGCTGGCCGTGGGCTTTGGCGCCGGGTTGATGATCACCCTTATCGGCACGGTGCTGGGCATCATTGCCGGCTACAAGGGTGGGGTGATCGACGAGATCATCAACTTCTTCACCAATATGGTGCTGGTCGTGCCCAACCTGCCGCTGCTGCTGGTGCTGGCCGCCTTTATCGGGCAGGCGAGCCCGCTGGTGATTGCCGTTATTCTGGGGCTGACCTCCTGGGCCTGGGGTGTGCGCGTGACCCGGGCGGAAACGCTGTCGATCCGGCAGAAGGATTTCATCAAGTCGGCTGAGATGCTGGGAGAGCCCTCCTGGCGCATCATGGCGTTCGAGATTTTCCCCAATCTCATTTCCATCGTTGGGATCAATTTCATCGGCAGCGTCATCTTCGCGGTGATCACCGAGGCGACGCTGGAATTCCTCGGGCTGGGCGATCCCAATACCGTGTCCTGGGGGATCATGCTCTATAACGCGCAAAATGCCTCGGCGCTGTCGGTCGGGGCCTGGTGGGATCTGCTCTCGCCCTGTATCGCGCTGGCATTGCTGGGGCTGAGCCTGGCGCTGATCAACTTTGCCATTGACGAAATTGCCAACCCGCGGCTGCGCACGGGCGGGCGGCTGGGGCGCTGGGCGGCGCTGGTGCAGGCCGGGGAGGGGCGGCTATGAGCGTGCCCGTCCTGTCGGTCAAAAACCTCTCCATCGACTATATCGGCGACGAGACGGATTTCCGCGCCGTGGACGATGTGAGCTTCGATATCGGGCCGGGCGAGTTCTTCGGGCTCGCCGGAGAATCAGGCTGCGGCAAGAGCACGATCGCTTTTGCCATCAGTCGGCTGCATCGCCCGCCAGCGCTGATCCGCTCGGGGCAGATTCTACTGCAGGGCCGCAATGTGCTCGATCTCGACAAGGAGCAATTGCGCAAGTTTCGCTGGAGCGAAGTGGCCATGGTGTTCCAGAGCGCCATGAACTCGCTCAATCCGGTGCTGACCATCGAGACGCAATTCTACGATGTGCTGCACACCCATTTGGGCATGAACCGCGCGCAGGCGCGGGAGCGGGCAGCCGAGCTGCTCAAACTGGTCGATATCTCGGTCGATCGGCTCAAATCCTATCCGCATCAATGCTCGGGCGGCATGCGGCAGCGCATCGTCATTGCCATATGCCTGGCGCTCAATCCCAAGCTGCTGATCATGGATGAGCCGACGACTGCGCTCGATGTGGTGGTGCAGCGCGAAATTCTGCAGCGCATCGACAAGCTGCGGGTGGAGCTCGGATTTTCCGTATTGTTCATCACCCATGACCTGGGGCTGATGGTGCAGGTATGCGACCGGATCGGGGTGATGCTGGAAGGCAAGCTGGTCGAGGTCAATGGCGCGCATGACATCTATACCGCGCCCCAGCACGACTATACCCGCAAGCTCTGGGCCTCGATGCCCCGGCTGCATGGCGAGCAGATCAGGCAGGGCGCCCAGCAATGATTGACCAAAACCCCGTCCTCGCACTCGACAATGTCTCCAAGGTATTCGGCAAGGGCGACACATCCATCTATGCCGCGCGCTCGGTGTCCTTCGCGCTGAGGGCCGGCCGCACGCTGGCGCTGGTGGGCGAATCGGGCAGCGGCAAGACCACCTGCGCCCGGCTGATCATGCGCGAATACCAGCCCGATCAGGGGCAATTGCTGTTCCGCGGCGTGCCGGTGACCCATTCGATGGCTGCCTATCGCCGGGCGGTGCAGATGATTTTTCAGGACCCGTTTTCGGCGCTCAATCCGGCGCACACGGTGCAATATCATCTGGAGCGGCCGTTGCGGCTGCATCAGAAGGGGCTGAGCGCGGCGCAGCGCAAGGCGGCCGTTGCGGAATTGCTGGAGCGGGTCAAGCTCGATCCGGCCCTTATGGCGGCCAAGTTTCCCCATGAGCTCTCGGGCGGACAGCGCCAGCGCATCAGTATTGCGCGGGCTCTGGCAGTGGGGCCGGAGGTCATTGTGGCGGATGAACCGACCTCCATGCTGGACGTCTCGGTGCGGCTGGGCATTTTGAATCTGCTCAACGAAATGAAGCGCTCGCTCGGGCTGGCGCTGCTCTACATCACCCACGATATCGCCACGGCCCGCTACGTGGCCGAGGACATTATCGTGATGTATGCCGGCCAGATCGTGGAATGGGGGCCGACGGAAAGCGTGCTGAACGATCCCCAGCATGCCTATACGCGGCTGCTGCTGTCGGCGGTGCCGGACCCGGACATACGGTTCGCCCAATCGCAGTACAATGCCGAGATGGCGGATGTAGACAATATCCGGCGGTTATCCGCCGCGCCGCAGCCGGTGATCAGCGAAGTCGGGCCGGGGCATTTCATTCGGCCGATTGCGGGGTAGGGCCCCCGATCCACACCCTCTCCCCTCGACGGAGGAGCTGGGCCAGTGAGTGCCCACGCCAATAAGCCCGTCTACACATCTACTTATTCGACTTATCCCCGGCTGGCCTTCTGCGTTGCAATGTGTAGGAATAAATTCCTTGATTGCAATGGAGGCCGAGGGTGCATCCTACTTATCAACCAGTCGCGACAGTGGTGCAAGGCCAGCCTGGTACAGGCCATGCCTGGGCGTGTGACGATGTCGCTGCCTTGGTAGCGCGCGAAAAAAATGTGCCCATGCGGTTGCTTATGCATGCATCGCGCTGTCGAGCCTCGGCCGCGCGGGCGCGGCAGCTGGCCATGTATCTTGCCCATGTCATGCTGGGGCGCAGCCTGAGCGAGGTGGGAGATGCGTTCGGGCGAGATAGGACAACAGTCTCATATGCCTGCGCACTGATCGAAGATCTGCGCGAGGACGCCGAATTCGATGCTTTCGTCACCCGGCTCGAACAGGTGATCGACGAGCAGCATGCCCAGCCTCTATGGGAGCCCCGCCATGCCGGCCATTGAGCAGAGTGACGACGCGGTGCTGGCCCGGCTGGCGGCCAGCAAGCAGGCCGATGGCAGCCCGTTCCTGGCGCCGCACCATGTGGCGGCGGGCAATCGGCTGGCGCAATTGGTCGAGCGCTCACGGCTCAGCCCGCGCGTGACCATGAGCTATGATGCCAGCCGGATCGGGCGCAGTGGCGGCAATGGGGTGGGCGACGCCTCCGATTCGGCGGCGGATGCGCGCCAGCGGCTGAATCGCTTGGCATCGCTACTGCCGACGGATTGCTGGGGCGTGGTGTTCGATGTGTACGGGCTGGGCAAGGGCTTGCAATTGATCGAGACCGAACGGCGCTGGCCGCGGCGCAGCGCCAAGCTAGTGCTGCGCATCGGGCTCGAGCAATTGGCGGGGATTATGGGGCTGTCGGCGGGTGCTGAGGGGCCGGCTGGGGGCAGGCAGACGGGGTGGTTGGAAACACGGTTGCCGCTGATTGCGGGAACGGCGCCCTAGCTCAGCGCCTTCCCCTCGGCCCGAATCCGATTGACCATGGCGACCAGGCCATTGGAGCGCTGGGTGGTCAGGTGTTCGCGAAGGCCCAGTTTGTCGAACAGGGCGATGGCGTCGGTTTCGGCAATGTCCTGGGCCGGACGACCGGAATAGAGGGCGAGCAATACGGCGACGAGGCCCTGCACGATCATGGCGTCGCTTTCCCCGCGATAGGTGAGAATGGTCTGACCATCGCGCTGGGCCGTCTGAGCCGCCAGCCACACTTGCGAGACGCAGCCATGCACCTTGTTTTCCGGCGAGCGTTCCTCGTCGGTCAGCTTGGGCAAGGCCTGGCCTAGTTCGATGATATAGCGATAGCGGTCTTCCCAATCGTCGAGGAAAGACAGGTTTTCGGCAATGTCCTGGAAGGCTTGGGGCTCGGTCATGGGCTGTATCTAATTCATGCCAGCCCGCTTTTCCACACCCGCGGGCGCAAGAAAAAGCCGCAAGCACGGGGCAACGCGCCTGCGGCAGGGGCCAGGGTCGCTGGAGGAAACTCGCTTGGGCAAGCGAGGCGACCCTGAATTGGCGGAAGAGCGCCCTTCTGGACGCTCTTAACCGGCCCGGTCCGGCCGAGGCCTGGGAAAGGGGACCGGGCTGGCGATCGGCGTCTCATGCATGGGGGTGCCGATCGCGGAACTGGACTGCATGGCGGCCGACAACACGGCCTTGCCGCCAATGCATTGTAGAGTGTCGCATTCAATGTTCTGGACCTGCTCGGCGACCACTTGGGTGCCGGCGGCGACAGCCTGGCTAGACAGGCTATTGGCGGCATCGGCGAAATCGACGCCGGGCTTGATCACCATATAGGCGACGGTCAGCCAGAAGATGGATCGAACCAGAAACATTGCCAGATATTCCGTATTTGCTGGCGGGCTATTGCCGCCCTCGTCACCAAAGCTAGCCGGCACTGTTTAAACTGTGCTGGGACATTTCGATAAAATTTGAATCAAATTGGGCGCCCTCGTTAAAGATGGGCAACACCTTGTTTACGCTATTCCTCAAAACCCGCCTTTCCTCGCTCCCGCGCCTTCTCCAGGGCGTCGCGCTTAAGGTCGTCTTAGCTCTTGAGCGCGCAGGTTGGGACCAACAAGACCTGAACCCATTCAGGCAGATAAGACGCGTTTCTGTCTTGTCCTGGTATGCCCCGGCGGCGTCATAGTGTGAGTAAAAACTGTATGCGTAGCCTGTTCTCTTTTGGCGAAAGCAAAGAGATGAAACTGGCCGTTGCCGGCTCCGGGCATCGGCCCGAAGTGCTGCGCCGCAAGACGCTGGCCAATAATGCACGGCTGGCCATTGCCGCCTTCGGCCTGCTCATGCCTTTCGCAATCTATTGCCTGGTGACCGGCGCGCTGCTGCCTTTCGTACTGGCCTCCATGGGTCTTGCCGGCGGCATGCTGACGCTGTCGCTGCACCAGCGCCAGCTGTTCGATGAAGCCGCGGCCGGGCAGGTGGTCACCATTATGGCCATGGGCTTGCTGCTGACCTTGGCCGATACGCGCTTTGGCGATGTTGGCCTGGCTGTTGCATCCATGGGACCCATTCTGGCCTCGCTCGTCGCCCGCCATCCGCTGCGGCGCCAGGCTTGGTGGCTATTGGCAGCCATCGCTGGTCTCGCTGCCATTGCGTCGCTGTTCGGAATTTCCGCAATTCCGGTGTCCAACGATGTGCTGACGCCCACGTCCCTGCTGGTTTTTCTGGTCGCTGTCGGCCTTGTCGGGCACACGGCCAACCGCATCAACGCGGCCTATGAAGTCTATGACAAGGCGCAGGTTACCGCCTACCGGCACCTGATTGAGCATGTGCAGGACGCAGTGATCCGGTTTTCTGGCACGGGCGAAGTGCTGCTGGCCTCGCGCTCGTCCGAGCAGCTGTTTGGCTGCCGCCGCTATGAATTGACCGGAACGGGCCTGGGTGAGCGCGTGCATGTGCTCGACCGCCCCGCCTATCTCAGCGCCTTTGCTGATGCCAATCTGGCCGGTCGCACCCGCATGATCGAGCTGCGTATGCGCCAGGATGATCCGGCGGGTGCGACCAAGCTGCCGCGCTTCATCTGGGTCGAGATCAGTTTTTCGCCCGTGCTCGAATCACAGGGCGATGGTTCGCGCTTTGAAGTGGTGGCGCTCTATCGCGACGTCACCGGCCGCAAGGATGGCGAGACGGCCATGGCCGAGGCGCGCCGGGTTGCCGAGGAATCCTCGGATGCCAAATCGCGGTTCCTCGCTACCATCGGGCACGAGCTGCGCACTCCGCTCAATGCAGTGGTCGGGTTCTCCGAAATGATGACTTCGGGCATTGGCGGGGAGCTCTCGCCGACCCACCGCGAATATGCGGGGCTCATTCACCAGAGCGGCAAGCACCTGCTCGAAGTGGTGCGCATGCTGCTCGACATGTCCAGGATCGAGGCGGGCAAGTTTGAATTGCAGGCCGAACCATTCCATGTCGAGGGGCTGATCGAGCCCTGCTTCAGCATGGTCGAGCAACTGGCCAAGGAACGTCAGGTGACGCTGGCCGCCGAGATCGGCAAGGGCCTGCCCATGCTGGTGGCGGACGAGCGCGCTTGCCGGCAGATCATGCTCAACCTGCTCTCCAATGCCATCAAGTTCAGCAATCGTGGTGGTACCGTCACCGTGTCGCTCAAGCGCCAGGGGCAGAGCCTCAATCTATCGGTCAGCGACAGGGGTATCGGCATGGCACCCGAATCGCTGCAGCGCATTGGCGAGCCGTTCTTCCAGGCGCAGGACGGGCTGTCGCGCCAATATGAGGGCACGGGGCTGGGTCTTTCCATCGTCAAGGGCCTGGTGGACTTGCATGACGGCACATTGCGGGCCATGTCTGAGATTGGCGCGGGGACAACCGTCACTGTTTTGCTGCCTATAAACGGTCCAGCAATAAAGACGGAGGAAACTGCGATCGTGACACCCCTCCATAAAGAGCCGCCCGCCGCTCCCATCAGTTCATGGCACGACGAAAAAAGAAAAGCGCAATGACGGCAACGACACTCTCCCGCCTGCCACTGCTGGCGGGCAGCGCCGTTGCGACCTATCTGGGTCGCGCCGGCCTCTGGACTTTCTCGCGCTATATGCGGGCCCCGCTCGCCTCCACCGGCCTATTGGCCATGGTGACGATGACCGCGCTTGCCGCCAGCAACGCCCTCTATTTCCAGACGGCGCGCCATCCTGCGCCGCTGTTTACCCCCTCGCTCGGGGTGGCCGATATCGTGCCCGCTCCGGTGGCGGCGCCAGCCAATGCGCCCACGATTGCGCCGACGCCGATGCAGCAGAGCGTCGTGGCGACGCCGGTGACCAATGAGACCACGGGCAGCGTTACCCCGGTCTCGCAACCGATACCCGATGTGCCGGTGGGCAATAAGGATGCTTTCCAGGTGCAGAAGAAGCTGACCGAGCTGGGTCTCTTCGATGGCGCCGTGGACGGCTATTACGGTCCGCGGACTGCACAGGCGATTCGCGCCTTTGAAGAGCGCAATGGCATGGTGCCGACTGGCGCGCTGAGCCGAGAAGTGGTGGATGCCATTCTGCGCGCCGATGCTGCAGGCATGGTGCCGGTGCAACGACAGGCCGTGGCCGCTCCCGCACCACAGCCGGTGACGCCGCCGGCGCCCGTGCAGCAAGTGGCTGTGCAGCAGGCTCCTGTCCCGGTCCAACCAGTGACGCAACCGGATCGTGTCGTCGCCCAATTGCCGCCGCTGTCGCCGATCGATGATGCGGTGGACACGGTGGGTAATGCAGCCGCGCAGACTATCGATTCCATCGTTGCCGCGGTCGACGGCCGCCCGGCCGGTGCATCGAGCCAGCCGATTCCCGCCTTGCCGATGATGCCAGTCAGCCAGCCCATGCCGGCGCCGGTACAGGTGGCTTCGCTTGAGCCCATGGCTGCCCCCCGGCCGGTCACTGCCGTTGTGCAGCCGCAGGCGGCGCCCGCGCAAGCGACCGCTCCTCTGCAGCCGGCTAATGACACCCAGTTGATCAGCCAGATCCAGCGCGGGCTGGCGAGCCTGGGCTTTTACCACGCCCCTATCGACGGCAAGCCAGGCGAGTCTACGGCCAAGGCGATCCGCGAGTTCGAGAACTTTCACAGCTATCGGGTGACCGGGCAGGTGAACCCCGACCTCGTCGGGCTGCTGCGGGACGCCGGCGCGACCATCTGATGGCTGCGCTCCGCAGCGATCTATGGGTCAGCGCCTTTGTGCGTCGCCACAATGACCTGGGCAATATGTGCGTTGTGTCGCGGCGGGGTGATCCCATTGCCGGGCAGGTCTTTATCGAGGTGGATCATCTCGATGGTGCGGTGAGCCTGTTCACCCCCGCGCCGATGGCTGGCCGGGAAGGCAATGAAGCGGCCCTGGTGTTCCAGCGCCGCTTTCGCCGTGTCGAGCCCGCCAAGGTGCGCGAGCGCATTCAGCAGGAGATCAAGTTCGATCCCGACCTGTGGGTGCTCAGCCTAGATCTGCGGGGCGAGGACCCGGGGATAGAATTGGACGCGGGCTCGAAGCTCTAGCCAGCGCGGCGCAGGCCGATACGGGCCAGGGCTTCGATGGCCTGGTCGACCACAGGATTGTGCGTGGCCGCCGGCGTGCGGCGGCCGGTTTCGCTGAAGGGCTTGTATTCCGGCTTGTTGAGCTCGAGCAGGTTCACCTCGCCGCGCCAGGCGCTCATCAGATAGGCCATGGATTCGGGTGTGACATTGCCGAACAGGGTGGCGAAATCGGCCAGGGCCTGGGAGCGTTCGCCATCGTGGCTGGTGGCGTGGATCAATACTTTAAGCCCGTCATAGGCCGAGCATCCGAAGGCGCGCAGGATGACGAAGAGCGAGGCGCCGGAGACATCATGGGCGATCTGGCCGCAGCGCACTTCATCAAGCCCGGTGATCTGGCTGAGTAGGCGCGTGACTTCGGGGCGGCGGTTCTCCGAGAAGAGTTTCATCAGCGCCTTGGTGAGGTCGGCGCTGGCAACGGTGAGCTGTTCGATGGTCTTGCTGATCGGCGCGATGGGTGTGCCGCGATGGGCGAAGGCCTGGATGACCTTGACCCGGTCACTGTCGGACAGATCGAAAAAGGCCGGGGCCAACAGAGCGGCATCGAAATCGCTGCGTTTGGCCAGCGATTCGGCGACCACATGGTCCATCTGGGCGGAGCGGGCGAGGGCGCTGAGATAGGCGCCGCGGGGCTGGATGGCGGTGTTGGCGGCCAGCGCGCGATAGACCTTGCGCGAGTTCAGCTGGAACAGCTTGGCCAACACCACATTGGACAAGTCCGGGCGGGTGGCAATGATTGCGGCGGCGGGGATATCCTGACGGGCGATGACTTCAAGCGCGGTCTGGTCGGACAGCTCGGCAGCCGATTGCAGGAAGCTGTTGAGGTCTTCCCCAATATTCTCGACGACCAGGCGTTCGAGCAAAGGTGACAGCATTTCCGCACGTCCCAGGATGGCGGCGCCCTTGGCACGGGCCTGGGGAGCGGCCGTAGGGAACAGGCGGCTGGCCAGTGCCTCGAACTGTTCCATTTCGGGAGGCGTGGGCTTGCCGCGGCGGGTATAAGCGTCGCAGGCAGCGATCAGCAGCGTGTTGGTCCGGTCGATGCCACCGGTTTCGATGAGCAGCTGAAATGTTTCGTAGGGCTGAAAGCCAAGCATATCCGGGACCATCGACTCGCGTTGGCATCACATTCGATGCGTGGCCACTTTTGCGGCGAATTCGTTAGCGGACTGTTAACCTTGACGATCTCTTAATGCGCAGGCGTGAAAAGATTCACGCGGGGACGGACAGAGCGAGCGGCGTCGCCTGTCCGATGGTCCTTTTGAGGCTGCCTCCGGTAGGGACGGAGGGGCGAACTGGCTGGAGGCCGGCTTGGGTAAGCTCGTCAAATTCAATCTGCGTGAAACGGCGCCGAAAACCGCAACGAGGCTGAGCGGTGGCGCGCAGATCTTCATCTTTACCGGGGTGCGTTATGAGCGGGGGACAAATGCTGTGCCAAGCAAGCGGCTTGCCCCCTCGCGGCCAAAGCGTAAACGTGGCTGACATTTTGGGAGTGGCGCTGCGGGCCGTTGGTTCGATCGCGCTGGCCGGGCTGCTGGTGGCTTGCACCGGTGGGGCGCGGCCGGTTGGCGACTTCGGCCGGGCGGCGCCCAGCTTTACCCATGACACGGCGATGCCGGCGGTGGGCGGATGGCTGGCGCGGCAGCGCAAGGAACCCTATTCGGATTTCAACCAGACCGACCAGGAAGGCGAGATGCACAATCGCGTCTGGCGGTTCCTGATCGCGGCGCATGCCAAGGACTGGTTCTACGACACGGCGGTCGAATGGCAGCGTACCCGCATCCTGCCCGAGGTGGACCGCAATTTCTCGGTGGACCGCTACTATAACTGGCTTCGGACTACCCAGTATGAATCCTCGCGGGTGCGCTACTCGACAGTGGGGCGGCATATTGCGGCCGATCTCGATACGGTGCCGGGCACGTTCAAATCGATCTGCGAGGTGGTCGAGGTCGATCGGCAGCGGGCCATCGCGCTGGCCAATCTGAGCGGGCTGGGACCGGACGAGGCGCGCAATGTGGCCAATCGCAAGGCCGAGAACGACATTCACATCGCCTGGTTCGTGCGGGCGCTGAATTATCGCTACCAGTCGTATAATTATGCACTGGACCACCTGCTGGTGGAAACGCCGCATGAGCAATCGCTGGCGGTAGACGAGGCGTTGCGGCGCATGTCGGGCTATGTCGACCGGGCCAATAGGCGCGATTTCTGCGGCGATGGCGGCGCGGGTATGCAGCGTAGTGATGTTGTCATACCGTCACGCTACGAGACCCAGGTGATTGACCGGGAAATCGTGCTGCCCAAATAGCGGCGGGGCCGGATGGGAGCTGCATGAGCGAAGTGACACCAGCCCGACAGGGCAATCCCGGCGAAGTTTTTCTGGCATTTTTGAAGCTGGGGCTGACCTCGTTCGGTGGGCCGATTGCCCATCTCGGCTATTTTCGCGATGAGCTGGTCACCCGCCGCCGCTGGATCGATGAGCAGGGCTATGCCGATCTCGTGGCTTTGTGTCAGTTTTTGCCTGGGCCGGCTTCGAGCCAGGTTGGCTTTGCGCTGGGGCTATGGCGTGGCGGACCGCTCGGTGCGCTGGCGGCCTGGACGGCTTTTACCCTGCCATCGGCGATCCTGTTGGTGCTGCTCGCTTTGGGGGCGGGGGCCTTGGATGGGCCGGTGGCGCAGGGTGTGCTGCATGGGCTCAAGATCGTGGCGGTTGCGGTGGTGGCGCAGGCGGTTTGGGGCATGGCGCGGAGTCTGGCGCCGGACCGGCAGCGGTCGGCCATCGCGGTGGCGGCTTTGGCGGTGACCATGCTAGCAGCGGGTTCGATCGGGCAGGTGGCGGCGATCGGGCTTGGTGTCGTGGCGGGGCTGGTGTGGTGCCGGGGCGAAGTGGCGGCGACGCACGCGACGGCCTCGTTTGGCATCAGCAAGCGGTTTGGCGCGGCGATGCTGGCGCTGTTTGGCGTGTTGCTGTTCGGGCTGCCGCTGCTGGCCAATGTGGCCGGCTCGCAAGGGCTCAATCTGTTCGATGCCTTTTATCGCGCTGGGTCGCTGGTGTTTGGCGGCGGGCATGTGGTGCTGCCGCTGCTCGATGCCGAAGTGGTCGGCAAGGGCTGGGTGAGCGGGGACGAGTTTTTGGTGGGCTATGGCGCGGCGCAGGCCGTGCCGGGGCCGTTGTTTACATTCGCCGCGTTTTTGGGGGCGGTGAGTGGGCCGGTGCCCAATGGGGCGCTGGGGGCAGCGATTGCGCTGGTGGCGGTGTTCCTGCCGGGGTTTCTGCTGCTGGTTGGGGTGCTGCCGTTCTGGGATGCGTTTCGGGCGCGGCCCCTGGCGCAGGCGGGCATGCGTGGGGCCAATGCGGCCGTGGTCGGGATTTTGGGAGCGGCGCTGTATGACCCGGTCTGGGTGAGCGCGATTGTTCGGCCGGTGGATGTGGTGCTGGCGGTGGCGGGATTTGTACTGCTGATGGTGTGGAAAGCGCCGCCTTGGGTGGTGGTGGATGGGTTGGCGGTGGCGGGTGGGGTGATGGGGGCGGTGGGGTATTAACTCTGTTGTACCAACGCGGTGTCATCCCCGCGAAAGCGGGGACCTCTGTTTCCTATCTTTCCACCCCAAAACGGAGGTTCCCGCTTTCGCGGGAATGACACCGAGAGATTTAAGAAATTGGAGCATGGGAGGGCGCAGAACCCCTCACCCTGACTATTCTGCTGAACGCAGAATAGCCTGTCCCTCTCCCACAAGGGGCGAGGGTGGGCTCCGCGCTTGGCCTCACCACAGAGCTACCCTTCTCCCCTCGTGGGAGAAGGTGCCCGAAGGGCGGATGAGGGGGCTCTAAGGCGTGATCGTGGGTTCCGTGCTTGGCGTCGCGGGCGTGCCGCGCGTGCCACACTGCACATCGGCGAGGGCCTGTTCGAACCGGGCGCGCATGGCTTGGTGTTGTGGGGCGAGGCGGACCAGGACGAAGAGTTTGTCGCTGGTGGATTCGACCACGAGCAGGCCTTCGGCGATGTCGAGCTGCTGCTGGGCCAAGAGGCGGGTCTGGGCGGCGTTGAAGATGCCGAGTTCCAGGGTCTGGCCGATGCCGTCGCGATTGGTGGTGGAATAGGTGACGATGCCGGCCTGGTTGAAAATGGCGACCGACCAGAAGGCGTCGGGCATCATGCCGCTCATATAGGCGGGGCCCTGGCTGAGGTCGACCTGACACACGGCATAGGCCAGGTCCGGATCGAGCCCCAGCGGATTGGGCTGGCCGGGTTCGACCTTGGGCAGCACCAGCATACGATTGGTCGCGCCCAGCGCTTCGATGCGGGTCCAGACGGTTTCCTTGGCGAGGGCGGGCAGGGTCAGGATCACCAATATATGGATGATGCCGCCCAGCACGGCGCCGGCCAATAGCCAGAGCAGGGTGCGGATCATGCGCAATCCTCCCGCTCGATGACGGGCATATTATTGGTGCTGCCGTTGAGGCCGGAGAAGACCGTGGTGTCGTAAAGGGTCAGCACCAGGCTGAACGGGCCGGTGCCGGTGAGTTCGAGCCAATTGCCGGGCATGAGGCGGGTGCCGACATTGAGTGTTATGGCGCCGTCATTGGCGCGGGCAAGGCTATCCGAGCGGATGGCGGCCTGGCCGTCGGGCGCAGCGATATTGATGCCGCCGCTATCCACCGCATAGAGCGTCCAGAAGGTGGCGAGGGGCGTCGTGCCCCCTAAATGATAGGTGCAATTGCGGGTGAGCGGTTCGCCGGCGCTGTCGGCGGTGGCAGTAAACTGGATGCCTTCGCTGAGGCCCAATTGCAGCGATGCCGCGCGGGCCAGGTGGGCGCGCGTATAGGGATTGGGCTGGGCGGAACCAACATCGGGCCAGGCGCTCCAGGGACCGATCTGCGCGCCGCCGAACAAGCGTCCGTCATTGAGCGCATACCAGGACAGGCCAAAGCCGATGCCCAGGGCGACTGCAATCATCAGCAGGAGGTGAATGACGAAACGCAATGGCGGTCAGGAGTTCGAGGGGGCGGGAATCGGCATTGCGGGGTGACCTCGACGCGGGGATTGGCTGGTATGGCTATAGCAACGGGGCCGGATGGGGGAAAGGCGCGATTGGGGGCACACATGCCTCCACTCGCGCGACCTCGTGGTTCGACAGGCTCACCATGAGGTCTCTCAAGCATCGGCAGAGTTTACAGCCCCGCGCTCGACCCGGGCACGGCTGCCTGGTTGTTGATCGGTGTGGCGGCGCGGAGTTCGCCCCGGAACAGGCCGGCCAGGTCGAGCAGTTTGCGGGCAGCGGCGGGGGTGAGGGTTGGCGGGCGCTGGGCGACTTCGACCTGCTCCTCGGCCGGGTCGGCCGCGGCAACCACGGTCTGGGTGGGGACGAAATCGACGCCGAAGACCGGCTTGATGTCGATATTGGTGTGGGCATAGGCCATGAATTTCTGCCAGGCGATGGCGGGCAGGGTGCCCCCGGTCAGGGTCTTGGTGGGGTGGTAATCGTCATTGCCGAACCAGACGGCGGCGACGTAATTGCCGGTAAAGCCGCAGAACCAGGCATCGCGATAGGATGAGGTCGTGCCCGATTTGCCGACGACCGGCACGCCGGGCACATCGGCACGGCGGCCGGTGCCGCCAGTGACCACGCCGCGCAGCATGGAATTCATGCCGGCCACGGTGGTTTCGCTGAGCAGGCGTTCGCGCGGGGCGTTCGGATCGGCCTCGAACACCAATTCGCCATTGAGCGTTGCCATGCGGGTAATGCCATAGGCCGGGGTTTTGAGGCCGTCATTGGCCAGCACCGCATAAGACGAGGCCATGTCCAGCACCGACACCGAGGCGACGCCCAGCGCCAGCGAGCGGGTGACGGGGTAATCGGCGCGCAGGCCCATGCGGTGGCTGAGCGCGGCAATGGGATCGCGGCCGGTCTTGATCGAGAGGGTCACGGCGACGGTATTGAGCGATTGGGCCAGGGCGCTTTGCAGCGTCACGGTGCCCTTGTAATTGCGGCCGTAATTCTGCGGGCACCAATCGCCGATGCAGACCGGGCGGTCGGTGATGGTATCGGTCGGCTTGAGGCCGAGCTGTTCCATGGCCTCGGCATAAACGAAGACCTTGAAGGCCGAGCCGGGCTGGCGGGTGGAAACGATCGCGCGATTGAACTGGCTTTTGCCATAGTCCGTGCCGCCCACCATGGCGCGCACGGCCCCGCCAGTGTCGGTGACCACCATGGCGGCCTGCGACACGTCATATTGCTCGCCGTTTTCGCGCACGGTGGAGGTGACGGCCTCCTCGGCATATTTCTGCAGCGTGGTGTCGATCGTGGTGCGGACCACGAAATTGTTGGAGGCGTGGCGGGTGGTTTCGATGATCTTCTTGGATTCCTCGAACGCCCAATCGAGGAAGTAATTCGGCGAATTGGCGTCGGCGGTGCGATCGACCGGGGTGGCCGGATGGCGGCGGGCGGCGGTGACCTGACCCTCGGTGAGGAAGCCGGCGGCGACCATGTTGGAGAGCACGAGATTGGCCCGGCCGCGGGCGGCGGCGAGGTCAACGTGCGGGGCATAGCGGGTGGGGGCCTTGAACAGACCCGACAGCATGGCGGCTTCGGCCAGATTGATGTCCTGCACCTTCTTGCCGAAATAATAATCGGCGGCGGCAACGACGCCGAAATTGCCGCCGCCCATATAGGCGCGGTCAAAATAGAGTTTGAGGATTTCGTCCTTGGAATAATGCCATTCGAGCCACACCGCGAGGAAGGCCTCGATGATCTTCCGCTCGATGGTGCGCTCGGAAGAGAGGAAGAGGTTCTTGGCCAGCTGCTGGGTGATCGAGGAGCCGCCCTGGGTGGAGGCGTCGCCTGAGGCATTGCTCATCAGGGCGCGCAAAGTGCCCACGACGTCGATGCCGAAATGATCGTAAAAGCGGCGGTCTTCGGTCGAAAGCGTGGCCTTGATCAGGTAATCGGGCATGTCCTTGAGGGCCACGGAATCGTCCGAGCGGATACCGCGGCGGCCAATCTCGGTGCCGAAGCGATCGAGGAACACTACGGAATAGTTTTCGGCCTTGTTATACTCGCCCGAGGCGGTGGCGTCGAAGGCGGGCAGGGCGAGCGCCGTCATCAGCACCGCGCCGATAGCGCCGAAAGTGAAGGCGTCGGACAAAATTTCGACGAAGAAGCGTTTGATACCGGTGACGCGGAACACCGACATGATGTCCTGGAACTTGGTCCAGCCCCGGCCCAGGCCCTGCCAGAAGTCGTAAAGCGAGGAATCCAGCCACGCATCGGCCGCCAGCATGGACGACTTCCTGGGCCGCTTGTCTTTCGTGTAGAACGGATCCTGCACCGCTTGGTCCCCGGCTGCGCCTCTGGCGGACAATTGTCTGGCCAAAGCGCTGAATGCAACTCAATCGCTGGAATATGATTGCCAATAATGGCGTATAAGAGCGAACCGGCAACACCATGCCGCATGTCAGGTTAAGATGGCCTTTTGGGAAGAAAAAACACTCGAGCAGATGAGCGAAGCGGAGTGGGAATCCCTCTGCGACGGCTGCGGGCGCTGCTGCCTGATCAAGCTCGAGGATGAAGATACCGGCATCCTGATCACCTCGGATGTGCGCTGCAAGCTTTTGGACGGCGATAGCTGCCATTGCACCGACTATCCGGGGCGGCAGGCCAAGGTGCCCGATTGCATCAAGCTGACGCCGCAAAATGTCACCGAGATCAAGTGGATCCCCACCACCTGCGCCTATCGCCGCATCGCCGAAGGCAAGGGCCTAGCCTGGTGGCATCCGCTGGTGTCGGGCGATCCGCAAACGGTGGTGGATGTGGGCGTGTCGGTGTCCGGGCGAACGTTCCTCGAGACCGAAGTCGAGCCCGATACCTGGGAAGAGCATGCGGTGGACTGGCCGGAATGGGAGCCACCGGAGGGACTTTAGACTTTCGGCAATACTTGCTTAACCATAAGTATTAACCACCGATTAACCATGTTGTGGCCTGATCGCTGGCGCTGTTGTTAGTGCCCGGGACAGGCGACGATATGACCGATGCGGTGATTGCCAAGGATAGCGCGGAGCATTTCTGGGGCCGGGTGCGGACTGCGTTGGGCGCGTTGCGGCCGGTGCGGCAGGAGCGCGGGCCGGCTTATGGGCAGGCAGCGATTGCCCGGCAGATCGGCATGAAACCCAAGCTGGGCGCGCGCATCGAAGAGGAATTGACCAGGGCCTGGGAGGCTTCGGCAGAGGCCGGGGTGTCGATGAGCCTGCTGGTGATCGAGATCGACCGCTATCGCGAATATTTCGCCTGCTACGGCAAAGGCGCGACCGATGATTGCGTGATGACGGTGATGCAGACCATCGCCGATGCACTGCCGCATGATGATGACACTTGCCTGCGCATGGGGCGCGCGACGTTTGTCGTGGCGCTGCCGGATATGCCGGTGCTGATGGCGCGCACGCTGGCGCAGAAAATCAGCAAGGCTATTCGGGGGCAGGGGCTGGCACATAAGGAAAGCCATGCCGGAACGGTGACGGTCAGCGTCGGGCTGGCGGTGACCAATCCGCAGGGCGCGTTCGACCGGACATTCTTCGAGGCGGGTGCGCAGGCGCTGAAAAAGGCGCAGCGCAAAGGCATGGGGCGGCTGGAAGTGGTGGATTTGCGGCCGGCGCAGGAGAAGCGGCGCAAGGCTGCTTGAACCCCCTCATCCGCCCTTCGGGCACCTTCTCCCACGAGGGGAGAAGGGAAGAGGCCGGGTTGCGTCATTGGCGTTGAGCCATTATGAGGGCCGTCCCTCGCGCCGCTGGGCGCACTCTCCCATGATGGATGGCTCCCATGACCCTTGCTTGCGGCCTCGACTTTGGCACGTCCAATTCGACCATGGGTTTTGTCGGCGCTGATGGCATCCCGCGCCTGCTGCCGCTCGAAGATGGCAGGCAGACCATGCCCAGCGTGCTGTTCTTCAGCTTCGAGGACAATCTGGTGCATTTCGGGCGCCAGGCGGTGGCCGAATATGTGACCGGGGGCGAGGGGCGGCTGATGCGCTCGCTCAAAAGCGTGCTGGGCACCTCGCTGATCGGGGACACCACGCGGGTCAAGGGGCGGCGCTATGACTTCATCGAAATTCTGGGCATTTTCATTGCCGAGTTGAAGCGGCGGGCCGAGACGGACCTGCATGGCCCGGTCGAGAACGTGGTCGTGGGGCGGCCGGTGCATTTCGTTGACGACGATATGGAGGCTGACCGGGCGGCGGAGGCCCAGCTTGAAGACGCGGTGCGCAAGCAGGGCTTCCAGAATATCGATTTTCAATATGAGCCGATTGCGGCCGCGCTCGATTACGAGCGGCAGGTGAGCGACGAGCGGCTAGCGCTGATCGTCGACCTTGGCGGCGGCACCTCGGACTTTTCGGTGGTGCGGGTCTCGCCCGAGCGGGCGCGGTCGGTGGAGCGGGCCCGCGATATTCTGTCGACGGCGGGTGTGCATGTGGGCGGTACGGACTTTGACCGGCTGCTTTCCATGGCCAAGGTGATGCCGCAATTGGGGCTTGGCAGCGAGACCAAGGACGGCAAGCGCTATCTGCCGGTGGCGCCCTATTATGACCTCTCGACCTGGCACCGCATCAACCGGCTCTATAATGCGCAGACTCTGCGAGACCTGCGGGGCACCATGCGCGAAGCGCAGGGGGCCGAGCGGGTCGAGACCATGATCGAGCTGATCGAGGACCGGCTGGGCCACCGGCTGGTGGGGGCGGTCGAGGCGGCCAAGATCGAACTGTCGGATGCCGCGGAAACCGCGTTCCAGTTTGCCGTACGCGAGCGGCAGGTGGAAACCAGCATGACGATCAATGATTTGACGCAGGCATTGGAGCATTCGGTGGCGCGCATTGAAGCAACCATTGCCGAGACTTTGCGGCGGGCTGGAGTGAATGCGGGCGAGATCGACAGCCTGATCCTGACGGGCGGCTCGACCCAGGTGCCCGCCATTGCCAATCGGCTGCGGGCGCTGTTTCCCACCTCCGAGCTGGTGCGCACCGACGTGCTGGGCAGCGTGGGGCTGGGACTGGCGCTGGATGCGGCCCGCAAATTCGGACCTGCGCTTCCGGCATAGTTCCCATGCGGGAATGACAGGCAGCGGCCACACCTTCGCCATGCGATGAATGAAAACTGAATGAGCAGTTTGCGGCCGGTTCAGCTCCGCTCTGGCATGTGGTCGACCAACACTTCATTCCATCGCCCTGCGGACCCCTGTGGCCCGGGCCATGAACATATGTCGAGGAACAATCATGACCTTGTTCAAGACCATCGCTGCCTTGGCCCTGGCCATCGGACTTGCCGCGCCCGCCGCTGCGCAGGACCTCTCGCCGGTCGGCACCTGGCAGACCACGACCGGGGAATCGCGCTTCGTCGTCAGCTATTGCGGGGACGGCACCCAGATCTGCGCCAAGCTGACCTGGCTGCGCCGCGATGCGCGCAAGCCGGAAAATGTTGCCATGCTGAACAAGCTGGTGGTCAACGGCGCCCGGCCCGCCGGCGAAAACCAATGGCGCGGCACGGTGAAATATGACGGCCAGACGGTGGACGGCTCGGTCACGCTGGTTGATGAGGACAGCATGCAATTGTCCGGCTGCATGCTGATCGCTTGCAAGAATGTGGATTTCGTCCGGCGGTAGAATTGGTGGGTTTGCTGAGGGTCTGGGCCTCGTTCCGGTTGGAGCGGGGCTTTTTTGTTTCAGTAGACCTCATCCTGAGCTTGTCAAAGGACGAGGTCGTGGCACATGGGGCCTCCCTCCCCCTTGAGGGGAGGGATCGAGGGAGGGGGTTCTGAACTCTCAACCGGCATGGAGTTTGTTGAGGCCGCAGAACCCCCACCCCCGCTTTTCGCTAGCGAAAAGCTGAGCCCTCCCCTCAAGGGGGAGGGGATGGCATCGGGGCTTCCGGCCTGTCGGAGCACTTGAACGAACCGAGATGCACTTCCCCCCAGCGTCATTCCCGCGAAAGCGGGAACCTCTGTTTTCTTCCTTGGTGCGGCAAACGGAGGTTCCCGCTTTCGCGGGAATGACACCGTGGTTGGGGACTGGGCAGGAGGCCCAGCGTGAGGTCTCCGTGGCCCCCCACTTATCCAACTTATCCCCGCGTCACGCTGGTCAGCTATAGTTCAGGCATGGTCGGAAAAGTGGGTCAGGCGGAGAGGCCGGCCCGGCAGCGGGGCAGCGAGATGAATGACGCGGGCTCGGATGGCGCGGCGCCGAACTGGGCGGCCATTCGCGAAGAATATGAGGGGCGCAAGTTTGTGCCGGCGACGATCTGCAAACGCTACGGCATTACGCCGGCACAGTTGCGGCATCGGCGGGAGGCGGAGGGCTGGATCAGTGCCCGGGCGCGCATGGTGCGCCGGGAAGGGCTGATCGCCTTGATGATGAAGGTTTTGGACAAGCAGGTAAGGCGACTGGAGATGGCGGTGAATGAACCGATCGAAAAACAGGCCAATGTGCTCGGCATGTCGGTCAAGACGCTGGACAAGCTGATCGAGCTTGGCGCAGCGCAGCCCAATGTGGAGCCGGCGACCAAGAAGGACATGACCGACCTGCGCGACAAATTGGCCAAGCGCATTGACCAGTTCAAGAACCGCTGAGACGCTGGCCGAAGTTGCCGCCAAATCTGACGATGAGGTGGAGCAACACTATTACGAGTGGGATTATTGGGCGCTGGACAAGCAGCGCCCACCGGACGGGGACTGGACCACCTGGCTGCTGCTGGGCGGGCGCGGTTCGGGCAAGACCAGGGCGGGAGCCGAATGGGTGCGGAGCCTGGCGGCCCGCAAGATCGGGCCGATTGCCCTGGTGGCGGAAACCATGACCGAGGCCATTTCCATCATGGTGCGGGGCGAGAGCGGCATTCTAAATGTGCACTCGGACAAGGAGCGCCCGGTGCTCAAGGGGCAGCGATTGATCTGGCCCAATGGGGTGGAGGCGAGCATTCTTTCGGCGTCCGACCCCGATCGGTTCCGGGGGCCGCAATTCGCGGCGGCGTGGTGTGATGAAATAGCCAAGTGGCCACGGGCGGAAGAGGCCTGGGACATGCTGCAATTCGGCCTGCGGCTGGGTGATCGGCCGCAGCAATTGGCCACGACGACGCCCAAACCGACGCGGCTGCTCAGGCGGCTGCTGGGCGACCCGGAAACAATGGTGACCCGCATGGCGACGGCGGAGAATCGGGCGCAATTGGCGCCGCAATTTCTCGATGCCATTGTCGGGCGCTATCGCGGCTCGGTGCTGGGGCGGCAGGAACTCGATGGCGAATTGATCGAGGACCTGCCCGATGCGCTGTGGCAGCGACACATGTTTGCGCCGGTAACAGGCGTGGTGCCTGAACGCATTGTGGTGGCGGTCGATCCCCCGGTGACGGGGACGGCCAAGTCCGATGCGTGCGGGATTATCGTGGCCGGACGGGTGGGCGACGGCGCGGTGATATTGGAGGATCGTACGCTCAAGCCGGCGGCGCCCTTGGCCTGGGCGCGGCGGGCGGTGGAGGCGTTTCATGCCCACAAGGCCGATGCCATCGTGGTCGAGGTCAATCAGGGCGGGGACCTGGTCCAATCGGTAATCGAGCAGATTGACGTCAATGTGCCGGTGCGTGCGGTGCGGGCCACGCGGAGCAAATGGCTGCGGGCGGAGCCGGTGGCCGCGCTTTATGGGCGTGGGCTGGTGCGGCACGTGGCGGGGCTGACGGCGCTGGAAGACGAAATGTGCGGCTTCGGCGCGGACGGCAAAAGCGGCGGGCATTCGCCAGACCGGGTGGATGCGCTGGTGTGGGCGGTGACGGAATTGCTGCTGGAGGATGCAAGGCCGCGGGTGCGGGGGACGTAGCCTTCCACCATCACCGCCTTCCTTCTGAGGGAGAAGGTGCCCGAAGGGGCGCCGAATTCGCGAAGGCGAATTTCGGTTGGGATGAGGGGTCTCTTTCTGCATTTCTGGCATGGGATGGCGCAGCACCCCTCACCCTGGCATTTCTGCTGAACGCAGAAATGCCGTCCCCCTCCCTCAAGGGGCGAGGGTTGACGACTGATGGGCCGGATCAGTCCGGATAGATAAGGATCAAAAACATGCCGAACTGGATCAGCCGCCTGATGGGCGGCGGCGCAAACGCGCCTGTCGAAACCAAGAATTTTGCCGGGCATACGCTGATAAGCCTGAGCGCGCTGGGGCCGGCCAATTGGAGCCAGCGGGGATTTGCGAGCCTGGTCAACCAGGGATTTGCGCGCAATCCGGTGGTCTATCGCTGCGTGCGCTTGATTGCCGAGGCGGCCAATCGGGTGCCGCTGGTGGTCAGCGAGGACGGCAAGAAGCTTGATGAGCATCCGCTGGCGGAACTGCTGAAGCGCCCCAATGGGCGGCAATCGGGCGGGGAAATGCTGGAGGCGGTCTATGCCTATCTGCAGACGGCGGGGAATGCGTATCTCCAGGCGGGGATTGTCGAGGGGCAGGTGCGCGGGCTGTTTTGCCCGCGGCCGGATCGGATGAAGGTGGTGGCCGGCGCCGATGGCTGGCCGGTGGCCTATGACTATACCGCTGGCGGGCGCACCATGCGGCTGCGGCAGGACAGCGAACCGCTGCCCAATGTGCTGCATATGGCGTTGTTTCATCCCATGGACGACCATTACGGCATGGCGCCGCTCGAGGCGGCGCAGACCAGCCTCGACATCCACAATGCGGCCGGGCAATGGAACAAGGCCCTGCTCGATAACGCAGCGCGGCCATCCGGCGCGCTGGTCTATTCGGCGGGCGGCGGCAATTTGACCGAGGAGCAGTTCGAGCGGCTCAAGAGCGAACTGGAACAGGGCTTTGCCGGGGCGGCCAATGCGGGCCGGCCCATGGTGCTGGAAGGCGGGCTCGATTGGAAAACCATCGCGCTGACACCGCGCGACATGGATTTCATCGAGGCCAAGCATGCTGCGGCGCGCGATATCGCGCTGGCCTTCGGCGTGCCGCCCATGCTGCTCGGCATTCCGGGCGACAATACTTATGCCAACCTGGCCGAAGCCAACCGCGCGCTGTGGCGGCAAACCCTGGTACCGCTGGTGGTGCGGGTGGCGGAGGAGCTGAGCAATTGGCTCTCGCCGGCCTTTGGCGGGGCGGTGGTCCTGCCCGATTTCGATGGGGTGGAGGCGCTGGCCGAAGACCGCGCGGCGCTGTGGGAACGCGTGGGGAGCGCGCCGTTTCTCAGCGACGCGGAGAAGCGGGCGATGGTGGGGCTTTAGGCCTCTTCCTTCTCCCCTTGAGGGAGAAGGTGCCCGAAGGGACACCGAATTCGCGAAGGCGAATTTCGGTTGGGATGAGGGGTTGCTTCCGTAGGCATTCAAGCATGGGCGGACGCAGAACCCCTCACCCTGCTTTTCCGCTGAACGCGGAAAAGCTGTCCCTCTCCCTCAAGGGGCGAGGGGAAGAAAGGAGCAAGAACATGGACGAGCTTACGCGCACCGTCATTGAGCGGGGGGATTTGGCGCATTTGGCGCTGTTTTTATGGGCGAGCAGTTCGACGGCATTGCTGGTGTGGAGCCTGCGGGAAATGGCCAAGGTGAATCAACACTTCAACGACTTCGTGCAGGAGATCGCGAGCTTGAATCGACTGTTCAGGAAGGATGACTAAGCCCATGGCCGACAAACCAAATCGGGAAAATGCCCAGCAGACATTCCGGCAATTTGCCTGGAATCTGGCGGGCACGCTAGCCGGGGCGAAGCCGGGCGGCAAGGCGGCGGGTAACCGACGGGCAAGCGCTGATGGGGTCCATTCGCATCGATGGCGAGGGGCGATTTTCCGGCTATGCGAGTGTATTTGGCCGGGTCGATGCCGGGGGCGATATCGTCATGCCGGGGGCTTTTGCCAACAGTCTGGCGCGGCGGCGTGATCGGATCCGGATGCTGTTCCAGCACGATCCCAAGGAGCCGGTGGGCATTTGGGAGGCGCTGCACGAAGACGGCCATGGGCTGTTTGCTGCCGGACGGCTGGTGCCGGGGGTGGAGCGGGCCGATGCGCTGAAACGCCTGATCGAGGACGGGGCGCTGGACGGGCTCTCCATCGGCTTTCGCACCGTCAAGGCCACGCGCGAAGCCGGCAAGCGCAAGCTGTGGGCGATCGACCTGTTCGAAATCTCGATCGTGACTTTTCCGATGATGGAGGATGCGCGGATTGCGCCCTCATCCCTTTCGACCGGCGCCGCGATCGCGGCGGCGACGCAAACTATCCGCAACCGATAAGGACATTTGCATGACCAACAGCAACGACGGCCTTGAAACCAAGGCCGGCGCGGGGAGCGATATTGGTGCTCTCTTCGCCGAATTCTCGCATGCCTTCGAGGAATTCAAGGCGACCAACAACCAGCGCCTGGGCGAGCTGGAAAAACGCGGCTCGGCCGATGGCCTGCTGGAGGGCAAGCTGGACCGGCTGAACGCCGTGCTCGACGGGCAAAGGCGGCGATGGATCGTGCGCTGATCGACCGACCAGTACAAGCCCGGCAAGCTGATCCGCCTCGCCCGCCCGCTGCTCGATGGCAAGGCCGCTGTGGCCGAGGGCGAATATAAGGAGGCGTTTTCCTCCTATGTGAAGCGCGGCGAGGAGAAGGCGCTGTCCATCGGCGTCGGTGCCGATGGCGGCTATGTGGTGCCGGGCGAGACGGAAAACGAGATCACGCGGCTGATGACGGTGTTGTCGCCCATTCGCGCCATTGCCGGGGTGCGGCAGGTGTCGAGTGCGGTCTATAAGCGGCCGATTTCGGTGACCGGTCCGGCCGTGGGCTGGGTGGGTGAAACGGCGGCGCGGCCGGTGACCAATTCGCAGACGCTGGCGGAGCTGAGCTATCCGACTATGGAGCTCTATGCCATGCCGGCGGCGACTTCGGCCTTTCTCGATGATGCGGCGGTGGACGTCGGCCAGTGGATTGCCGAGGAGGTGAATGCGGCCTTTGCGGCGCAGGAAACCACGGCCTTTGTGAGCGGCGATGGCGTCAACAAGCCCAAGAGATTTTTGACGGCGACCAATGTAGCCGAGGCCAGCTGGAGCTGGGGTAATCTTGGCTATGTGGCGACCGGGGCGGCGGGCACGCTGCCGGCCACCAATGCCAGCGATGTGCTGATCGACCTGGTTTATGCCCTCAAGGCCGGCTACCGCCAGAATGCATCCTGGGTGATGAACCGCAAGGTGCAGGGCGCACTGCGCAAGCTCAAGGATGCCGACGGCAATTACCTGTGGCAGCCGGCGGCAACGGCCGATGGCAAGGCGCGGTTCATGGGGTTCGACCTGGTCGAGGCCGAGGACATGCCGAACATGGCGGCAGGCTCGCTGTCGGTGGCGTTCGGCGATTTCCGGCGCGGGTATTTGATCGTGGATCGCCAGGGCGTGAGCGTGCTGCGCGATCCGTTCAGCAGCAAGCCTTATGTGCTGTTTTATACGACGAAAAGGGTCGGCGGCGGGATCGCGGACTATGACGCGATCAAGCTGCTCAAGTTTGCCGCCTCGGACATGTCGCGACAGGAGAATTTCATGGCTAGGACGCGCTTTGACATCTGCCTCGACGAGGTGCTGCGGCATGAGGGCGGCTATGTGGACCACCCCAGTGATGCCGGCGGGGCGACCAATCTGGGGATCACGCACAAGACGCTGGCGCGCTGGCGCAATATCTCGCCGTGGTGGAAATTGCCTAAGGCAGAGGTTAGGGCGCTGGGGCGGGCCGAGGCGGCGCGCATCTATCGGGCGAGTTATTGGAACCGCAGCAAAGCGGGCAATCTGCCGGCCGGCCTCGATCTGGCGCTGTTCGATTTTGCCGTCAATTCCGGGCCGGACCGAGCAATCCGCACGCTGCAGGCCGAATTGGGCGTGCTGGCCGATGGACAGGTGGGGCCGCTGACGCTGGCGGCGGTGCGGGCGCGGGATGTTGCCGGGCTGATCGCGGCGCTCTGTGAACGGCGGCTGGGTTTTCTCAATCGGCTCTCGACTTTCCCCACTTTCGGCAAGGGCTGGACCAATCGCGTTGCGGCCGTCCGCAAGGCGGCGCTGGCGGCGCTGGCGGCTGCGGGCACGCCCATTGCCCCGATTTCACCTTCTTCAAACTGGAGCATCGCCGTGGATTTCCTCAACGGATACAAAACTTATGTCGTCGCCGTCATCATGCTGTTGGCTGCCGGTGCGCAATTGCTGGGGGTTGAATTGCCGGCACTGGACGGGGCTTCGGCGGGGCAGATGATCATGGAAGCGCTTGCCATAATTTTCCTGCGCAAAGGACTTAAAGGGGATATCGGCAAGGCGTGACCCACACCAACTGGACATGACCGCCATATTCATGTCCCATTCAGCAACGCCGCCATAGATTGCCCTCATGAAAACCTTGATCATGAAATTGCTGTCAGCAACCGTCCTTGCCCTGGCCGTCGGCTTTGCCGCTACCGGCACGGCGAGCGCCCAGGCATGCCTCGACAAGCGGCAGATCCAGGAAGCGGTGTCGTCCGGGCAGATCGTCTCGCTCGATGCCGTGCTGGCATCGGCGGGCGTCGACAGCAGTGTCGAGGTGCTCAATGTGCAGGTATGTGACCAGGGCGGCCGGTTGGTCTATATTATCGGCGTGCTGAGCCGCGACGGTCAGGCCCAGAATCTGGTTCTGAACGCGCAATAACACGGCATCCGGGGGGCCATCGATGCGAATTCTGGTTGTCGAAGACGATACCAATCTCAATCGCCAGATCAAGGAAGCGCTGACCGAATCGGGTTATGCGGTCGATGTGGCCTTTGACGGCGAGGAAGGCCATTTCCTCGGCGATACCGAACCCTATGACGCCATCGTGCTCGATATCGGCCTACCGCGCATGGACGGGCTGAGCGTGCTCGAGGAATGGCGCCGGGCGGGCAAGACCACCCCGGTGCTGCTGCTGACGGCGCGCGATCGCTGGAGCGACAAGGTGCAGGGCATCGATGCCGGCGCCGATGATTACGTTGCCAAGCCCTTCCATATGGAAGAAGTGCTGGCGCGCCTTCGCGCGCTGGTGCGCCGCGCGGCGGGCCTGGCCTCCAACGAAATCGTTGCCGGCTCGGTGCGGCTGGATTCGCGCTCGGGCAAGGTGACGGTGGGTGGCCAATCGGTCAAACTCACCAGCCATGAATTGCGCCTGTTGAGCTATCTCATGCACCACAAGGGCAAGGTAATCTCGCGGACCGAACTGACCGAGCATCTTTACGATCAGGATTTCGACCGCGACAGCAACACGATCGAAGTGTTTGTCGGCCGGCTGCGCAAGAAGCTGCCGGAGGATTGCATCCAGACGGTCAGAGGCCTCGGCTATCAGATCGCCGAGGACTAGCCAGTGCTGGGTGGCCTGATGCGCAAGGGCTCCATTGCGGCATCGCTGTTCTGGTTGTCGGCGGGATGGCTGATCCTGGCGCTGGTCGCCACCGGCTTCCTGCTGACCGACCTTTATTCGCGCGCGCTCGATACCTCGCTATCGCAGACGCTGGAATTTCACGTCGAGAGCCTGACCGGTGCGCTGCTCGAGGCGGGCGACCCGGTGAGTCCGGAAATTGCGCTGACCGACCCGCGCTTCGATCGACCGCGCTCGGGCTGGTATTGGGCCATCCGCGACGCCAACGGCACGCTCTATAACCTCTCGACATCGGTGGTGGGGATCGATCTGCCGGTGGTGACGGGCCCGCCTGATGTGCTGGGCCGTCGCACGGCCGTGATGGACGACGTGTTTGGCACGCGCATGCGTGTGGTCGAGCGGGCGGTGACGGTGGCGCCAACCACCTACCAGATCGTGGTCACCGGCAATCTCAGCGAAATCCTTGAATTGGTGGACGATTTCCGCGGCCAGGCCTTTATCGTGCTCGGCGCGGTCTGCGTTATGCTGGCCGTGATGAGCTTCATCGTCGCCCGCTTCGCCCTGCGGCCAATTTCCCGGCTCAGCAAGGCCATCGAAAATGTCCGCTCCGGTGACACGGGCGTGGTGGCGGGCACCTATCCGCGCGAGATTGCTCCGCTGGCCGAGGAGGTCAACGAGCTGCTGCGCTCCAATGCGCAGATCATCGAGCGGGCGCGTAACCAGGTGGGCAACCTGGCCCATGGGCTGAAGACACCGATCGCCGTGCTGCGCAATGAGGCGGGCGCCAAAAAGGGCGCGCTGGCCGATGTGGTGCTGGCCGAAAGCGACAAGATGAGCACCATGGTCGCGACCTATCTCGAGCGGGCGCGGCTGGCGGCGCGCACCTCGGTGGTTGGCAAGCGGGCCGACGCCACCATGGTCATGCTGCGGTTGACCCGGGTCATGAGCAAGATCCATCCCGACGTGACGGTCGCCTTTCAGCGGCCGGATGCCTCGCTACCCTGGTTCCGGGGCGACGAGGCGGATCTGGAGGAAATGGCGGGCAATCTGCTCGACAATGCCTGCAAATGGTCCAAAGGGCAGGTGGGGGTGCGGCTGGACGCCGAGCGGGGCGATACGGGCACCATTCTGCTGATCCGTATTGACGACAATGGCGCCGGCCTAAGCGAGGAAGACGCCCAGAAAGTGTTGCGTCGCGGTGTCAGGCTGGACGAGAAAACGCCGGGCAGCGGGCTGGGACTCGATATCGTCAAGGAATTGGTCGATGTCTATGGCGGCAGCCTGGAGCTGAAACGCTCGGCTTTGGGCGGTCTTCTGGTAGAATTGCGCCTGCCGACGGCCCGGCTGGGCTCAATGGCCAAACCGGTTGCAAGTTGACGCATTTTAGCCGCAATACATCAACAAGAGCCACTGACCGATAACGAGAACCAAGACATGAACCGTATCGCCCTTCTCGCCACACCGCTGTTTGCCTTGACCTTGGCCGCCTGCGCCAGCACGGCGCCGTCTGCGCCGATCCAGCAGGCGCCGATCGTGGCAGCCCCGGCGATCGTGATGCCGAACGTGCCCACCCCAGCCCAGACCACGCAGCAGGCCCTGGCGACCACCAGCGTTGCCAATGGCTTTGTCGACTCGGCCGCCCTGGCCTCGATGACGGCAAAGGATTCCGCCGAAGCCAATAGCGCCCAGTTCTATGCGCTGCAGTTCGGCCGCCCCGGTGCACCGCGCCAGTGGGCTGGCGACAAGGGCACGACCGGCTCGGTTTCGGTGGGCCCCTATGTCCGCGTGAACAATCTCGATTGCCGCGACTTCACCCACTCGGTGAAGGTCAACGGCCAGGACTTCACCAAGAAGGGCACCGCCTGCCGCGAACAGAACGGCAATTGGGCCGTGGTGCCGGGCTCCGGCGCCGCCTGATCGATCTGCTGATCGCAGCGGGCAGGTAAGGATTGTTTACCAAGCCACGATAGGGTTTGGGGAGATTTGCTTCCCAAACCGACCGCGTGATGTCCCAAGCCACCAACCACCCCGCTGATGCCGCCGAACCGCGCCAAGCTGCGCGTGGCGATGCCTCGCCGTCCCAGCCTTTTGCCGGGCTGATCGATGCGGTGATTGTGGACGACCCGGTGGTGTTTCCCTTTCCGGGCTCGGTGGCGCGCAGCCAGGCTGCGGCGGTGTGGATCTGGGTCAATCGCGACCTCTGCGGGGATATCGATATCGGCGACCTCGACGCTGCCATGCCGCAAGTGCTGGCGCGCATGCGGGACGCCGTGGCGGGTGCTGATGCCGATTTCGACTCGGGCCGCCGGCTGCGCGCTGCGCTGGGTAATGACGAGGCGCGTGCCGCCCTGCCGGTCATCATGGGAGCGCTGCGTAATCGCGCTGTGCTCGACAAGGCGCAGGCCTTTGGCCGCGCGGTCAATACCATTGCCGACGAGACGGCGCTGAGCACGGCCATCCATTCCATGCCCTTGCAGGATCCGCCGCTGGCGGCGCTGCTGTTCCATGCGGCCATGGGGCAGATCACCAATCCGACCAGGGTGGTCGGGGCGATCATCCGCCTGTCGGGCAATTCCAATGAGGGCACGGTAGCGCGGGCCGGCTTCGGGCCGGTGATCGACGCCATTCTGGCCCATGCGCAGAACCAGCTGCATCTGCTGCAGCCCACGGGGCCGTTCTCCGATATCGACCTGATGTGCCGGGCGCTGGACCGTTTTCACCGGCTGATCCGGGCGCTGACCGGTAATATCGAATTCGCGCGCGGCAGCCGCTGGTCCATGGTGCTGTCGACCCTGACCAAGCAAATCTCCGACCGTGTCGAGCCGCGGCTCAAGGATGTGGTGCCCGACATCAACCAGGCGCTGCGCAAGCCGCGCGAGGGTGCCGACCGGCTGGATAATGACCGGCTGCTGGCGGCGCTGAACGGGATTTATCTACTGTCGACGATCCGCGATTGCCGCGACAGCCTGGCGCTCAATGCGCTGTTCGATCAGGCCTGGAGCCAATCAGGACAGACGCTGGAAATGCATCTGCAGCGTAATCTCGAATTGCTGCGGCAGAACCCGGCCGACGCCATCGTGGGCATGCGGATGGAAGCGGGCATCAAGATGGCCGAGATCCGGTTCAACCCCGAATATGCCGAAACACTCCGCCGCGCCCGTGCTGCTGCCGAGCGGCGGGGCTAGGACACTTCCTCGACATAGGGCGTCACCAGCCGGATTGCGATGGCGCGGCCATGGTCGCGTAGCGAGAGCGTTTGCGGCGCTTGCCTCGTAACGAGGGCGATGGCGCCTTTGTCGCTGTTGCGCAGGATGACGCCGATGGCATGTTGCGGATTGTTGTCGCTGGAAGACCGGTGGATGAGGCCGCCAGGCGAGAGCATGCGCACTTCGATCGGCGCGACCAGCCAGAGTTCGGCATCGTCGCCAAATCGGCCCGCCAGGAAGGCCGGGACAAGTGGGGGCGTGACCGGCTGGGGCGGCGGGGTGACTGTGGTGCCGATGACCACCATGCCGACGCGCTCTTGAGCGACAATGCCAGCGCTATCAGCGGGGATGACGCCTAGTTGCACGCCGGCAGCGATGGCTGCGACATCGAGGGGTTGCGGCGTGTCGGCCAGCGACCAGAGGCGCGGCTTTTTACGCCAGGATAGGCGGGCTTTGGTCGGCGTCTGCGGACGTTCGATCAGTTGCACTCCGCCGTCGAGCATGGCTGGTGCTGCCACTTCGGGTGTGACGGGTCCGATCGGGCAGGGGGCGTCCGGCGTTTCGTGGATCGCGTCGATGATGACTTCACGCACCGGCTTGCGGTCGCGGCCCAGCAGCATGTCCACCGCGTCGGCGCCGCTATCGATGGCGGCGTGGCGGCTGAAATAGCCGGCCGCCGAACCGGCAAGGGTGACGCCGCTGGGACCTTCCAAGGGTTCCAGCCGGTTGGCTTGGGCGTTCCATTGGCTGTTGCCGCCGGCCATGTGCCAGAGCGTGAGATCGGGCTGCCAGCCGCCGCAGACGATCAGGCGGTCGGCACTGATCTGGGCGTCTGGTGTGGTCTGCCGCCCGGCGGACAGGTGCGACGTCAGGGTGATGCCTCGGTCTTTGTTTGCGGTGGCCGAGGCGGGTAGGAAACCCGGCGCCATGGTGATGCCATAGGCTTTGGCGAATTCGATGAAACGCGATTGCGGCTGCGGCCTGGCGTCGAGAATGCGGGTGACCGATATTCCGGCATCGCGGGCCAGCATGGCGAGGCGATAGGCCGGGCTGCTGGCGGTGGCGATCACAGCACTCTGGCCCGGCCACACGCCATAGCGGCTGGCCAGTTCGAAGGCTTCGAGCGCACCCACGACGCCCGGAAGGCGATTGCCGGGGAAGATTGGGAGGCGCTCGATGGCGCCGGTTGCGAGGATGATGCGGGGTGCGTGGATCAGGACGGCGCGGCCCTCGGCGGCGTCGACGATATGGGTGCGAACGAGGCCCGGTCGCAGCGCGGTGACTTCAGCGCCAAGCTGGACGGCGATGCGTGCTTTGATGATGGCGGAGGACAGGCGCTCGATGCTCTGGTCAGGCGTTTCCTCGCCATCCTGCGTACCGAAGAGGCGAGAATGGCCGCCCAGCACCGACGAGGCCTCGATCAATATGACCGAGAGGCCCTCCTTGCTCCCCGCCAACGCTGCTGCCATTCCGGCAACGCCGCCGCCGACCACGACGAGGTCGTATTCCAGTTCCGTTTCGGTTGGGCTATCCAGCCAGGGCTGGGCGAGGCTTTGCCCGCCATCGAGCTTGAGGCCCAGCGAGCGGGCGGGGCGGAGGATGCGGCCGATCAGGCCGTGCCGCTGGGCCGCATCAGCAACGGTAAGATAGTCCCCGCCTTCGGTGACCGCTATCCGCGCCATTGGAAGGGCGCGTTGCGTTTCGCCGGCCCGGCGCGCGGGAATGATCGGCGGGGCGAAGCGAGCGCTGAGCGCCATGGGCCAGCCGCCGCGTTGGCCGACCGTATCGATGCCGGCGGCGAGCGCGGCGCTGAGCACGCTATCGCCAGCAAAGGCCTCGATGATCCTGCCGTCGAGCCGAAATTTGAGCGGCTTGCTGCGGTCGATCAGGCTGCCGGAAAATTGGTGTGTGGCTGCTGCCAATCGATTGGGCTGGCCGGTCATGACATTGCCTCCAGCGGTGCGGCATATTCCGCGACCGGCGAGGCTTGGGCCGCGCGCGTGACCAGCCGTGCTGCCAGCCAACGATTTTCGTCTTCCGTTGCAACGCCTGCCAGCCAGCGGGCGAGGGCGGGCGCAAAGAACAGGCCGCTGGGCCCGAAGCCGGCCAGTACATCGGGGCCGCTACCATTGATCCGGCCGGCGGCGGGGGCGCCGTCGCGTGTGGCGAGGCTCTCATATTGCGATTGGCCGGCGCGGTGCACCACGCCGCCGAGCAGCGCGCTGACCTCGCCAAGCACATGATCCATCGGCCCAGGGCCGAAGGCCGCAATACCGCCTTCAGGGCGCTGCCAGAGGGTGAGCCCGCTATCGATTTCGAGCATGACCGGTGCGGCGATCCGCCTGGCCGGCTCGGTGAGGATGGTCGTGGCGGGCCGGCGCAGCAGCAAAGCAGGCCAGTTTTCAGCGGGTAGATGACGCAGGATAGCGGCGTCGTCGGCTAGCACGCATTGCGTTACAGATATAGCCGTTTCCCCGGCGCGGATTTCCCCGCTGCCATCGGCACGGACCATGACGTCGCTGCGCGGATCGAGTAGGTGCACGCCTTGCTGCAGCATCCAGCGATCGAGCGCCGGTTCGACTACGGCGCGGTGGATCATGGTGGCGTCGCGAAACACCACACCCTCGCGGCCCTTGGCCATGGCGTTGGGCGGCAGTTTTTCGACGGCGAGGCCAAAGCCCTCGGCCATGTGCCGGATATGGGCGAGCGCCTGTTGCCCCTCGGCGCTATCGGCAAACAGCACCGGATCGAGACGGCTCCAGCTGGTGCGACCGCCGATTCGCGTGATGAGCTTTTGCACCATGGGTTGGGCTGCCCGCAGCAGGGCCCAACTCTCCGGCCGGGTCAGCGGCGCAATGGATAGATCGAGATCGCGCGGCAGGCGGAAGCCGGATTGGCTTTCCCCGGCAAAAACCACCGATTTGCCATGCGTTCCGGCGAGCAGCCCAGCGATCAGCCGCGCCTGCGGGGTGCTGCCCAGAATGGCGAAATCGGCTTGGGCCTGGCTCATGCCGACGGGCGCCGCGCCTGTGGCAATGCGTCCGGCTCAATGATGTGTGTGAGGGTAGCTTTTCGCTGTATTCGGCCTATAGATGGCGCGTTCTTGCCGCTGGGCGGCGTCAAGCATTTGGGATCCATGCTGTTCTGGTTCATCGCCATTGCCGTTACCGCCATAGCCTGCGCCGCACTTTTTTACGCGGCGGGTGGACGCGCGGTCAACGTGAGCGCGCCGGAAACGGGGGATAGCAACAGCCATTTTCGCCTGGTGCTCGCCGGAATCGATGCGGACCTGGCCGCGGGCAAGTTGGGCGAGGCCGAAGCCAATGCCGCCAGAAGCGAATTGGCGCGCGAAATCATCCGGCTCAAGGCGGAAACCAGCAAGGCGGTAGCCGCTGGTGACCTGGGGCGCACGCCGCTTCTGGTAGGGCTGGCCGGCATCGCCATCCTGGCCTTCGCCATCTATGCCGCGCTGGGCAATCCGAACCTGCCCAGCCAACCCTTGGCCGGCCGCACCGAGATTGCCACCCAATCGCTCGATCTTGGAACGGCCGTGGCTCGCATCGAGCAGCAATTGGCTGCCAAGCCCGATGACGTACGCGGCTGGGCGGTGATCGCCCCCGCCTATACCGAAATGGGCCGCTTTGCCGACGCGGCAAAGGCCTATCGCCGGGTCATCGAATTGAGCGGCCCCACGCCGAAACTGCAGACCAGCCTGGCCGAAGCGCTGCTGCTCGACTCCAATGGTGCGGGCTCGGACGAAGCCATGACCTTGCTGCGTGCAGCGTCGGTCAGTGATCCCAGCGATCCGCTGCCGCGGCTTTATCTGGCGGCAGAGCTAACCCGCACCGGGCAATATGACGAGGCGGCCACGGCCTGGCAGGGTGCATTGGCGCTGTCCCAGGGGACCGAGCCCTGGCTGGCCGCGGCGCAGCAGGGGCTGGCCGTTGCCCAGAATGATGGTGCACCTGCGGGGCCCAGCCCCGGCGAATCCCAGATGATCGCCCAGATGGTGGGCGGACTGGCCGATCGGCTTGCCTCACAGGGCGGCTCGGTCGAGGAATGGACGCAATTGGTGCGCGCCTATCTCGTGCTTGGCGACAAGGCGCAGGCCCAGATGGCCTATGATGATGCCGTCGTGGCCTATCCAAAGGCATTCGATCGTGGTGAACTGGATTCCATCGCGCTCAATGCCGGACTGACCCTGAATGGAGCGACCCCATGAGCATGCCTGCCGCCATCCGCAAAAAGGGCTGGTCGCGCAAGCAGAAGCGGCTCGCTGTTATCGCCGGGCTCGCTGTGGTCGTGGCGCTGGCGACCACACTGGTGCTGGTGGCGCTGCGTGACCAGATCGTGTTTTTCTATTCCCCCTCCGATGTCATCGCGCGCGATGTTGCGCCGGGCCATCCCATCCGGCTGGGCGGCATGGTCAAGGACGGCACCTGGACCCGCAGCGGGCAGGACAATACCTTTACCGTCACCGATGGCGGGCACGACATCGTCGCGCACTATACCGGCATCCTGCCGGATCTGTTCCGCGAGGGGCAGGGCGTGGTGGCCGAAGGCAGCATGACGCCCGAGGGCGGCTTTACCGCCACCAATGTGCTGGCCAAGCATGATGAGAATTACATTCCCAAGGAAGTTGTCGAGGCGCTGAAGGCGCAGGGCGAATGGCGGCCGGAGGCGACTGGCAACTGATGAGCATCGAACTCGGCCACTTCGCCCTCATCCTTGCCTTCGCCGTCGCCACGGTCTCCACCATTGGCGGCTATATATTCTGGCGCCGGGGGCAGCGCGTTGCGCTGGTGCTGAGCCAGGGCGCGGTGCTGCAATTCGTGCTGGTGGCGGCGGCGTTCGCGGCGCTGATCCAGGCTTTCATCACCTCCGATTTCAGTCTGGCGCTGGCGGTCAACAATTCGCATTCGCTCAAGCCTTTGATTTTCAAAATCTCCGGCGTCTGGGGCAATCATGAAGGCTCCATGGTGCTGTGGATCCTGATCCTCGTGGCCTTCGGGGGCATGGTGGCGACTTTTGGGCGGCGCCTGCCATCCGACCTCATGACGCTGGTGCTGGCGACGCAAAGCCTGCTGGTTGCGGCCTTTGGCGGGTTTACGCTGTTCACCTCCAATCCCTTCGCCCGCATGGTGCCGCCCCCGCTTGAGGGCAACGACCTCAATCCAGTGCTGCAGGATATTGGCCTCGCCATCCATCCGCCGCTGCTTTACGCGGGCTATGTCGGCTTCTCGATCTGCTTTTCCTTCGCCATTGCGGCGCTGATTTCGGGCCGCATCGATCAGGCCTGGGCGCGCTGGGTGCGGCCCTGGACCATGCTGAGCTGGACCTTCCTGACGCTGGGCATCGCCATGGGTTCCTACTGGGCCTATTACGAACTGGGCTGGGGAGGCTGGTGGTTCTGGGACCCGGTGGAAAATGCCAGCTTCATGCCGTGGCTGGCCGGAACCGCGCTGCTGCATTCGGCGCTGGTGATGGAAAAGCGCAACGCGCTGAAAATCTGGACGATCTTTTTGTCCATCATCACCTTCTCGCTGTCGCTGCTGGGCACGTTCCTCGTGCGCTCGGGCATCCTGACATCGGTGCATACCTTTGCCAGCGACCCTACCCGTGGCCTCGTCATCCTGGCGCTGCTTGGGCTGGTCATTGGCGGTGCGTTCTTCCTCTTTGCGCTGCGGGCTTCCTCTTTGCGTCAGGGCGGACTGTTTGCGCCGGTCAGCCGCGAAGGGGCGCTGATCGTCAACAACCTGTTCCTCGCCACGGCTGTCGGCGCGGTGCTGGTCGGCACGCTTTATCCGCTGCTGCTCGACGCGCTGGTGGGCACGACCATTTCGGTGGGCGCGCCCTTCTTCAATCTCACCTTTGGTGCGCTCATGGCGCCGTTGCTGATGGTGTTGCCGTTCGGGCCGTTCCTCGCCTGGAAGCGGGCCGACATCATGGCCGCCGCGCAGCGCCTGATGGGCGCGGCGGCTTTGGCGATCTTTCTCACCATCCTGATTTCGGCATTGGGCGGCATTTCGATTTCTCTGGCGCCGCTGGGCCTGCTGCTCGGCTTCTGGGTGGCCTTCGGCGCCATTGCCGAATTGGTCGATCGCAGCAAGCTGGGCCGCATTCCGCTGGGCGAAAGCTGGCGCCGTCTGGCGGGCCTGCCGCGCTCGGCCTTTTCCACGGCCATCGCGCATTTCGGCATGGGTGTCACCGTGCTCGGCATCGTCGCCACGACAGCCTGGGAAACCGAATTGGTCACCACGCTCAATCCGGGCGAGACGGCCGAGCTATCGGGCTATTCCATCGCCTTTGACAGTTTCGGCCAGACCGCGGGGCAGAACTATGTCGCCGATGAGGGCCATTTCACCATCACAGCACCCGACGGCAAAACGCGCCCGATGATCGCCGAACGCCGCACCTATGTCGCCACCGGCACGCCGACCACCGAAGCGGCCATCGAGACGTACGGCTTTTCCCAGCTCTATCTGCAACTGGGTGAGCCGTTGGACGACACTCATGTGCTGCGGGTCTGGTACAAGCCCTATATCACCCTGATCTGGCTGGGCGCCTTGCTGATGGCCGGAGCCGGCTTCCTGTCGCTGACCGACCGGCGCATGCGCGTCGGTGTGCCCAAGCGGGTTGCGCAGGCAAATCCGGAGCCGGCCGAATGACCTGGCTCCGCGCGCTTCTGATCGGACTGGCCATGAGCCTGGCTCTCCCCGCATTGGCGGTGGGCCCGGGCGAAATCCTGCCCGATCCGGTGCTGGAGCAGCGGGCGCGCGATATTTCGGCGGGCCTGCGGTGCCTTGTCTGCCAGAATCAATCCATCGACGACAGCGATGCCGACCTGGCGCGGGATCTGCGCGTGCTGGTGCGCGAGCGACTGGTGGCGGGTGATAGCGATGAGCAGGTGCGCCAATATCTGGTCGATCGTTATGGCGAATATGTCCTGCTCAATCCGCGTCTCAATGAGCACACCATCCTGCTCTGGGTGGCAGCGCCGCTGCTGTTGCTGGTGGGGCTGGGCACGCTGGTGATCGCCGCGCGGCGGCGCAGCCCTGCCGATGACGCTGATCTGGATGATGACGAAGCCGCGGTGCTGGCCGAATTGCAGGGCGGGAACGACCGGGCCGATTGAGCGTTTTGCCGGGCCCCGCGGAGTGTGGCGGAACCTTGATGAAAGCCCGCCGCATTCCCGCCAGCAACATTGCGAAACCTTAATGTTGGCGCAACATCTTAGAAAGATCGCGGGGCTCATAACCATCGCCATAAGCTGTTGAGGCTTGCCCAAGGAGATTGAATTCCATGCGCCCGACTATTCTTTCGCGTACCCGCCGCTGGCTCGGAGCTTCGACCCTGGCTCTCATGGTGGGCATTGGTGGCGTCAGCACCGCCTATGTTCTGACGGGCCAGGTGGCCAACGCCCAGGTTCAGCCGGCGGCGCAGATCGTCGTGCCCCCGACCGCAGTTCCCCAGGCCGGCTTTGCCGATCTGGTCGAAGCCGTGAAGCCCGCCGTGGTCTCCATTCTGGTCGAAGCCCAGGATAGCTCAGCGCCCCGCAACGTGCAGCGTGGCGGCGGCCAGTTCCAATTCCAGTTCCCCGACCTGCCGCCCGATCATCCGTTCCATGATTTCTTCAATCAGTTCGGCAACGGGCAGGGCGGTGGCAATGGCCCGCAGGGCGGCGCTCCTGAGCAGGAGCCGCGCCGCTACATGGCAGCCGGCTCGGGCTTCGTGATCTCCGGCGACGGCTATATCGTCACCAATAATCACGTCGTGGCCGATGCCACCAAGGTGACCGTGGTGTTCGACGACGGTACCGAAAAGGAAGCCAAGATCGTCGGCACCGACGAGCGTACCGATCTGGCCGTGGTCAAGATCGAAGGCACCGATCTGCCCTTCGTCAAATTCGACGAAGCGCCGCCCCGCGTTGGCGACTGGGTCGTGGCTATCGGTAACCCGTTCGGCCTCGGCGGCACGGTGACGGCCGGCGTGATCTCCGCCTCCGGCCGCAATATCGGCGGCTCGAACTACGGCGATTTCCTGCAGATCGACGCTGCGGTCAATAGCGGCAATTCCGGCGGCCCGGCCTTCAACAGCAAGGGCGAAGTGGTCGGCGTCAACACCGCCATCTATTCGCCCAATGGCGGCAATGTCGGTATCGCCTTTGCCATCCCCGCTGCAACGGTCAAGGCCATTGCCGGCCAGCTGATCGAAAGCGGTTCGGTGACCCGTGGCTATCTCGGCGTGTCCATCCAGGACGTGACCCGTGATATCGCCGATGGTGTCGGGCTTGCCGATGCCAAGGGCGCCATCGTGCGCGATGCAGCTCCCGATGGTCCTGCCGGCCCGGCTGGCGTCAAGTCCGGTGATATCATCACCGCCGTTGACGGCACCCCGATCGACGATGCGCTCGGCCTCAGCCGCACCATTGCCAACAAGGCACCGGATTCCACTGTCGAACTGACTATCTGGCGCGATGGCAAGGAAACCAAGCTGTCGGTCAAGCTGGGCAAGCTGAACGAAGAGGTCGCCCAGAACGAGCAGAACACCCCAACGCCGCCGGCTCCGGTAGCGCCCACGCCGTCCAGCGTTGGCATCACCCTGGTGCCGAATTCTGACGGCTCGGGCGGTCTGCTGATCCAGGACGTCGATGCCGATAGCCAGGCTGCCTCCAAGGGCCTCGCGGTTGGCGATTCGATCCTCGAAGTCGACAACAAGCCGGTATCCTCGGTGCAGGAATTTGAATCGGCGCTGGACGCGGTCAAGGCCCGTGGGCTCAATACCGCCCTGGTCAAGGCCAGCCGCGATGGCGAAGCCCGCTTCATCGGCCTGCCGCTCGGCAACTAAGCCAAATCCGGCCCCGGAGTTTACTCCGGGGCCGTCTTCTCAATCTGGATGGAGTGTGCGGTGAAGATTTTGCTCATCGAAGATGATCGCGAGGCCGCGAGCTATCTCATCCAGGCGCTCGATGAAGCCGGACACATCACCCACCACGCCGCTGATGGTGAAACCGGTTATGCCATGGCCTCGGGCATGGACTATGACGTGCTGATCGTCGACCGTATGCTGCCGCGCCGCGATGGCCTGTCCATCGTTGAGAGCCTGCGCGCCGAAGACGACAAGACCCCCGTTCTCATTCTCTCGGCCCTTGGCGAAGTCGACGACCGCGTGACCGGCCTGCGCGCCGGCGGCGACGATTATCTGACCAAGCCCTATGCCTTTACTGAATTGCTGGCCCGAATCGAAGTGCTGGCGCGCCGCTCCAGCCCCGCTGAAGCCGCCACCAGCTATGAGGTTGCCGGCCTGACGCTGGATCGGCTCTCCCGCAAGGTCGAGCGCGATGGCGAAACCATCCTGCTGCAACCGCGCGAATTCCGCCTGCTCGAATATCTGATGAAGAATGCCGGCAAGGTGGTAACCCGCACCATGCTGCTCGAAAATGTCTGGGACTATCATTTCGATCCCCA